>CAYWFK010000025.1:0-36369 GCA_964457375.1 uncultured Anaerolineales bacterium | reverse complement strand
CCCACCCCTTAATTAGAATCCAAACACATAACATCATCCTGGTCTTGCAAAGAAAACTTTTCGCGGTTTTGAAACTATTTTCTCCCAACTTCCACACGTACTAATCACCCACTCCCCAAAACCCAACAATAAAAGTATAGTACAAACAATTCCCAAAAACAACCAAACGTTCCATCTCACCAAAAATGTTACAAAAGGAAACCGTTCGCTCGAATCAAAATGTTACCGGGAGAAGAATCTCCGCAGAAGAAAAGGTGGCAATCCGCCAACGCAGCAAGAAAAAAATATCGAAGCCCCTGCTTTCAGGCATGCTTTCCTTATGCTATAATCGCACGGTAACCAATGGACGAAACAACGTTCGTGCAACAAAACTCCCGGTCATCGTTCGCTGATGACCGTCTAATTAACAGGTGTATCAGGTATGCTTAAGAAATTCGTAAAAATACTCGGCGGAAACCCCGACAAGAAAACCATCGAAGGCCTCAAAACCTACGTCAATCAAATCAACGCTTTGGAAGAGCAGTTCGAATCCTTGCAAAATGAAGAACTGCACGATAAAACCAGGGAATTCCGCCTGCGGCTGGCAAAAGGGGAAACGCTGGATGATATTCTCGTCGAGACATATGCCGTCGTCCGGGAAGCCAGCAAGCGAACAATTGGACTCAGGCACTACGACGTGCAATTAATTGGCGGGATAGCCATGCACCGCGGAATCATCGCCGAGATGAAAACAGGCGAAGGGAAAACACTCGCAGCGACCCTTCCGCTATACCTCAACAGCCTGACACTAAACCCGTCATGGGAAGAAAAAGCCCGCCAAACATGGGGAGATGATCCCGACAAATGGACTTTCGCACCCATCGACAACATCCCCGTAGGGCGCGGTGCCCATCTGGTTACCGTCAACGATTACCTCGCACGGCGTGATGCCCGCTGGATGGCACCCATTTATTATCTGCTTGGGCTGAGCATTGGCGTGCTGCAAATGGCGGTACGCACCGAACACGGGAAGAAAGCCTTTCTCGTCGATCTCGACAAGAAATCCCCACACGAAGACCAAAACCAGCTCCAGATGGTTTCCCGCAAGGAAGCCTACAACGCCGACATCACCTACGGAACCAACAATGAATTCGGCTTCGACTATCTACGCGACAATATGTCCATGAACCTCGAAGACCGGGTGCAGCGCGGGCACTACTACGCCATCATCGATGAAGTCGACAACGTCCTCATCGATGAAGCACGCACCCCCCTGATCATTTCAGGGCCGTCGCAGGAAGATACCAGCTGGTATACCCGCATGGCGCAGGTTGTCCGCCAGCTCAACCCCGAAGATTACGAAATCAGCGAAAAAGACAAAACCGTCACCCTGACCGAAATCGGTGAAACCCACGTGGAACAAGTGCTGGGCATCGCCCTGCGCGACCCCGAAAGGCCCGAAGACGTAACACCGGAACAAGCCCGCCTGCTGGGGTATCTGGAACAAGCCCTGCGCGCCGAATTCCTGTACAAGCGCAACAAGGAATACATCATCCAGGCCGGCAAAGTCGTCATCGTCGACGAGTTTACCGGGCGCTTGATGCCCGGCAGACGCTGGTCAGACGGATTGCATCAGGCTGTCGAAGCCAAGGAAGGGGTACGCGTTCAGGGCGAAAACGTCACCTACGCCACGATCACCATCCAAAACTATTTCCGCATGTACGACAAGCTCGCCGGCATGACCGGTACAGCAGTTACCGAAGCGGAAGAATTCAACGAAATATACAAACTCGAAGCCGTCGCCATCCCCACCAATCTGGAATACCAGGCAACCGGCGATAACTCCCCATTCATCGCCCTGGAAGACAGGGATGAATACGGATACAAATTCACCTACTATGCCCGCCGTGACGACCCGCAGCGAACCCCCGTCTTTTGGAAACGAAAAGACTATCCGGATGTGATTTACCGCACCCAGGAAGCCAAACTGCGTGCCATCGTGCGCGAAATACTCACCTACCACATCCCCGGCCGCCCAATTCTTGTCGGGACGACATCCGTGGAACTTTCCGAGATTGTTTCACGCCGTCTCCGCAGCGAAGCCGTCAGGCGCCTGGCACAAGTGCTCCTGATCCGTGATGCCTGGTTCACCAAAACCGGCAGCTCCGAAGACGGGCGTCAGGTCAAGGAACTCAAACCGCTCAACGTTCCGCTCAACAAAATGCGCCCGACAGAAATGCGGCGCCTCATCAAGGAACTCGACCTGAAAATATCGCTCAACCCGGAAGAAGAAAAAAACATCGAGCGGCTGATCACCATTTTCGATCTGGAGCCATCTTCCAAAGAGCGCCTGATCAACGTATTGAAAGGCGGCGTTCCCCATCAGGTATTGAACGCCCGCAAGCACACGGTCGAAAGCCAGATCATCGCCGGCGCCGGCGCTTTCGGGGCGGTAACAATCGCCACGAATATGGCCGGCCGCGGTGTCGACATCAAACTGGGCGGTGAACTTGCCGAAGAAGTGCTCACAGCCGTCAACCGCGTGCTGCGCAGGGCAGGGTACGCAGACCCTTACGATATGTCGCTCATGGAAAAACACCGCGCCCTGCTGGAAATGGATCCGTCGGATTACAGAATCTACGAATCGGAAATCAATTTCTTTCTCGGCTATATTCGGGATATGGAGCTGGTCAAAGCCTTGGGCGGGCTGCATGTCATCGGCTCCGAACGCCACGAAGCACGCCGCATCGACAACCAGTTACGCGGACGTGCCGCACGTCAGGGCGACCCGGGCTCCTCACGGTTTTACCTTTCGCTCGAAGACGATTTGATGATCCGGTTTGGCGGGCAGCAACTCGAAGGGCTGCTCAGCAGGCTCCGCGTCGACGAACAATTACCCATCGAAAACAATCTCGTCAGCAGGATCGTCGAGCAATCCCAAACCCGTGTCGAAGGCGCCAACTTCGATGTGCGTAAACACCTGCTGGAATACGACGACGTGCTCAACACCCAAAGGGAAAAAATCTACGCCCAACGCGACCGAATTTTCGTCAAGGAAGATTTGACCGATGATGTGCGCGAAATGCTCGCCGAAGAAATCCAGCGGCGCGTTCCCGCGGCCCTCGAAGACGAAGAAGGGCCCTGGCGGCTGCTTTCCTGGCTGGAACAAATTCAGCCTTCCGCCCCCCTGACCAACACCATTCTGCCTTCCTACACCCTGAAACTCCTCGTCGAGGATATTCTCGCCGACCAGCCGGCACTGCCGCGTGAACAGGCAATTCCCGTTCTCAAAGAAGTCGCCACCCAGGCTATTCAGGCAGAAGGAGAGCACCTGCTCAAAGAAGTTTCCAAAATGCTGGCACAAAACATCGAACACCTCGAAGAGCAGCTCAAAGAACGCTTCGATATTCTGGATACCTTCCTCGAAACAATCTCCTACGAGGACGAAAGCGACACCCGCCAGCCCCGCGAACTCTTCCAGGAACTGCAAAGCCTGGTACGGGTTCCCCTCCGGTTGTCCGCCAGCCAAATCAAAAACCTGCGCGAAGAGCCGGAAGAAATCGGGGAAATCATCCGCAGCCAAATCGAACAAATCATGCTTGGCATCACAATCACCCGCATCATCGGCGCAGTCGAACGCGTGCTCAGAGAACCGCTGGAACTCGGCAACATCGACCTCAGCCAAACCGATTGGGATGATCTCTCTGACAAAGTGCTGGATGGCATCGAAAAGATTTTCAACAACCGCCTGGAACGATACATCGGCGATAGCACCCCCGGGCAGATTATCAAAGACCTTGAAATCAATCTCACCCGCTTCAAAAACGACCCGCTTACCCGCGACGACATTTTGCTTCTGCTCACCTACCTGCCGCAGGGCAAGCGCTCGACCTTCGACAAGAAAACGCACCAACGCGTATGGCAGCGCACGACACGGCTGACCTACATCTACCTCGGTGCAAGAAAATTCAGGCAGCACGACCCGGAAACAGTTACCCAGGATATTCTGGAACATCTGGAATACGCACGCAAGACCATTCAGGAAGCATGGGGAGACGTCGAATTTTCACGCATTGCCGCAGCAAAGTTGAGCGAACTCGAACCGGATTTGCAAAACCGGCTGAAGCAGGTCATCGGGGAAGAAGTTTTCAGCACGCACGCGGATTCTCCGCTTGCCGCCTTTCCGGAAGACGTTCAGCAATCCGTTCGTTCGTATCTGGGCAGAAGTACACTGACGAAGATTTTCCGCCAGTTGCTGCTGCGTGTCATCTCGGAGCTGTGGGTCGAATACCTCACCCGCATGGAAGCCTTACGGGTAGCCATCGGCCTGGAAGCTTACGCCCAGCGCGACCCGCTGGTTCAATACAAGGCACGCGCCTTCGAAATGTTCCAAAACCTGCTGCGGGATATGCGGATGAGCGTCGTCACACGGATGTTCACTTTCCAGCCGCACGACATCAGCAGCGTACAATCCGAAGTCGCCCGCCCGGCGCCCAAAGAAGCCCAAGAAGAGCAGCCCGCGCAACAAAAGACAACGGGGAAAAGCAAGCGCCGCAGACGCCGCAGAAAATAACCCCGGGGCCGTTCCGTAAACCACTTGCACAGAAACCAAAAAAGACGCAGCCCGTGAAACATCACCCGGCTGCGTCTTTCGCATATTGCGCAAGACAGCCCAAAAAACATCTCCATCAGAAAAGCCATGAGTCAATTGGCGAATATCGAAAAGCCGCTCCTGCAACACCGGCGTCTCTGCAACAGCCAAACGCCCCCGTGCCTGTGCAGCACCCGGCATTCTCCCCCGTGAACAATCAACCAACCGCAACCGAACTGCCGTACAGGGCAATTTCCTCCCCGGCAAAAAGAACCCCCGCGAGGGGAAAAACAGCCGCTATTTTCCGGGCACGACCCCCTCTTCCCACTCCGCTACGGATTCGCGGATGATATCCTGAATATCCTCATCCGGAATTTCATCGATGTTCTCAAAACGCTCCAGCCCGACAAAAACAACCATCCCTTTGGCAGGCAATTCCATCAAGCGAATGCCGCGGTTCCGCAAAGGAGAAGTCATCAACTTATCCTGTAAAATTTCGTCGATTTGCTCGACGATACTTTTTAACGCTCTTTTGTCTTTTGTGCCTCCATCATGCAATCTGTGGGCAATCGCCGAGACAAACGTAACGGGTTTCACTGTTTCACCCGCCAAAGACGGTTGCTGCCCGTTCAGTGTTGCGCCCTGGGTATATGGATCTTCTGCCATATTGTTCGCTTTCGGCTTCGCAGGATGCCCCATCCAGGCTTGAAGATCCACGAGCATCTGCAACACCCGGTTATGCACATCCGAAGGCAGGCTGCGAACATGATGATAAGAGCGCTTCTTGTGACGAATAATCAACCGCCCGTTCGAAGCGCTGCGCAAAACATGCACATCTTCCTGGTCCATTTTTTCGTCTTCCGGCAGATCCGAATCATTGGCTTCCCTGAACTTTCCATCCATCCTGCCCAAAAGAAAACCGCTCAACAGGCAAAAAACGACAAGCAGTACAATCGAAGGCATATCCATAATCTATCCCTTGGCTCAACTAACACGAACTTTTCTGTCATCCGTCTCATCCATCGGTGCATGCTTCCACACACACGGATGAGACAACTCCAATCATAGCATAGTGGATTTTCGTTTTGAACGCAAGAATCAATTTTCACCTTTCAACCGGCAACCCGGCAATCGAACTACCGGCACAAACCGTTTCGGTTTTCCGGCAAAGGCTGACAAACCGGGCAAAAATGTGTGCCCCGCTGCCCCAGAACAATTCGCCGCACCGGTGTTCCGCAGCGCAGGCAAGGCTGACCGGTGCGCTGATAAACGAAAAAGCAATTTTGAAAATCACCTCCGCGGTAAATCCAGTCGATACTGGCGCCATTCCGGCGGATGCCTTCACGAAGCACATCCCGAATCCCGGCAAGGAGTTTGCCGGCAGCCTGCCGGTCGAGCGTATCCGAAAGCACTTTCGGATGCAGCCCTGCCCGAAACAAAGCCTCGTCGGTATAGATATTCCCAAGCCCGGCCAGAAAATGCTGATCCATCAACAACGGTTTCAATTGCCGCTTTCTAGCATGGAGCATACCGAAAAATAATTCCTGCGTCAACGCCGGATCAAGGGGCTCCGGGCCCAAAACACCAAGCACACTTGCCGGGTCATCCACCAGCCAAACCCGCCCGAATTTGCGCGGATTATCGAAAGCCAGCAGAACTCCCCCGCTGAGGTTCAGCACCAGCCGGTAATGCTTCGAAATGTCATCGCCGGCTTTCCCGACAATCAAATCCCCGCTCATTCTCAGGTGAATCAAGAGAAAACCGGAAGTCAGGGGAAAAACGAAGTATTTTCCCCGCCGCTGCACATCGAGTATTTTTTGCCCGCGAATCGCTTCGGTGAAACAAACAGGATCAGGGAACGCCAATGTCCGCTCCCAAAACAAATCTGCCGAGCGTATTTCCCTGCCCACAACCGAGGGATGCTCTGTTGTCCCGTCACGCAGCCGCAAACGAATGGTTTCGACTTCCGGAAGTTCTGGCATAGCTTATTCGTTGAACATCTTCCCGACACTCCTGCCCTCGTGCGCCCGCTTGATGACCTCTCCCAGCAATGGTGCCACCGAGAGAATATCCAGCCTTCCCGCAAGAGCAGCCTTGTTTTCAGGGCTGATCGGAATCGTATCCGTCGTGATGATTTGCGTAAGCGGCAAAGAAGCCAGGCGCTTGACTGCCGGACCCGAAAAAACAGGATGCACGAACACCAAATAGACCTGATTGGCACCATGCTCTTTGACGATATGCACCGCCTGCGAAACCGAACCGGCTGTATCCACCTCGTCATCGACAATGATTACATCCCTGTTGTTCACTTCACCAATCAAAGAGACAGCCTCCGCAGCATCGTCGGCACCTTTACGCCGCTTCTCGACAAAAGCGACCGGACAATTGACACTCGCAGCGAAGTTGCGCGCTTTCTTCGCGAAGCCCAAATCTGCCGCCACGACAACCGGGTCTTTCATTTTGTGAATCGTATCCTTCATATAATCCGTCAAAATATGATACGCACTGAGCACGTCACCGGGAATTGAGAAAAAGCCCTGAATCTGTCCGGCGTGCATATCCAGGGTCATATAACGATCCGCTCCGGCGACTTCGATCATGTCTGCCAACAAGCGGGCGGTAATCGGTACACGGGGTTTGTCTTTCTTGTCCGAGCGGGTATACGCCAGATACGGGACTACCGCAGTAACCCTGCCGGCTGAATCCAGCCTCAATGTCTGAAGCATGATCAGTAATTCCATCAAATTCCTGTGAACAGGCCTTGATGTCGTCTGCACAACATACACATCCTGCCCGCGGGCACTGTCGTGCAACCGGATCCAAAGATTATCGTTCGGAAACAAGACAATATCCCGCCCGCTTATCGGCACACCCAGATACTTGGCGATTTTCTCCGTCAGATTTGGCGATGCTGTACCGGTATACAGCTTGATTTCTCCATACATACCACAGTCATGACTGCGATGGGTTGATCCCATACAACTCTCCTATTAATTCCGAAACATTTTGTTTTGCAATGGCAAGTACTGCGTTTGTCGCTGATCAATCGGCAGGCACAGCCCCCCTGCTCCGGGGCAATGCCGCGCCCCTATGCCTTTGTGTGCATCCACTCATCACGCAGGATGCCCATCATCAATACATCCACATAGTTCCCTTGATGATAATGAGCCTGTCGCAACCTCCCTTCACGAACGAAACCGGCTTTTTCATAAACCCGCGCTGCCCTTTCGTTTGTTGCGAACACACGCAGGAAAATCCGGTTGAAATTCAAAGTCCCGAAACCGTATGCAAGACACAACCTGACTGCTTCCGTTCCATAACCGCGGTTCCAGAACGACTTGTTGCCGATGAAAATTCCGAATTCCGCAGAACGCACCCGCCAGTTGACCGCGAAGAAACCGCAATTGCCGGCAGCCACCCAGGCATCATCCTCCAGCAGCTCGATAGTCAACGGCTGCTCGGCTGGCGGAGCCTGTAACACCTGCTCGAACCATTTTTCTTCCTGCGGCATAGACAAAGGATAATAGTGGCTTAATCCTTCGGTCACTTCCGGATCATTCAACCATTGCACGAACAAAGGAAGGTCTTCCCGGCTGATAGCCCGTAATCGCACACGCTTTCCGGTAATCATAAGCTCATTTCTCCGTCAAGCAAGCCCCGAACTGCCTCACGGGGAGAAATCTCCCGGGAAACCACACGCTGCAAAGCGGTTTGGTAGCGTTGTCGGTTTACTTCCGTATACCAGCGGGAGGTCAGGCAATCGCGCAGCAGCTGGTCCAAATCCGTCTTCAAGCGTGTTTCGTCTATCTTGCTCAAACTTCCTGATTTTTCCAAATAAACACGATGTTTTTCAATCCATGCAACCAAATCGTCCACCCCGTCTCCGGTAATTGCAACAGTCCGTTGTATCGGCGGTTTCCAGCCTTGTGCGCCAGCTGCTTTCCCGGCAGGCATCCCGCTTGCAACAGCAGGCTGCATTTTCCCGTGGTGCCGGGCATCATCACCGTCCGGATACGAAAGATTGATCATCCCCGCCAATGCTTTTTCCGTCATTTCGACGCCGGGGCGGTCAGCCTTGTTGATCACCAGAATATCCGCAATTTCCAGAATACCCGCCTTGATTGCCTGAATATCATCACCAAAGCCCGGAGTCTCGACCACAATCGTGGTGTGTGCCAGCCGGGCAATATCCACTTCCGCCTGCCCTGCGCCCACAGTCTCGATTAAAATGACATCATAACCGGCAGCATCGAATGCCTGAACCACGCCGTCTGTTGCCAGCGCCAGCCCGCCAAGAGAACCGCGGGAAGCCATCGAACGGATGAAAACGCCCTTGTCTCCCGCCAGGTCACGCATCCGCACCCTGTCCCCCAGCACTGCACCACCGGAAAACGGGCTTGACGGATCGATTGCCACAACTGCCACTTTCTTGGGGGAACGCCCATCCTGCGGGTGCCGGCAGGCAAACGCAAGCCTGTTGACCAATGTCGATTTACCCGTTCCCGGCGCACCGGTAATACCAATCAGGTGTGCCTTCCCCGTATGCGGGAACAAGCGGCTGGAAGCTTCCCGTCCTTCGGTTGTATCGTTTTCGATTTGCGTCAGCAGACGCGCCAAAGCAATCCGATTTCCAGAAAGCACTTGTTCCAAATCGATCATCGTCACCTGCCGTGTGATACAGTCGCCTTGCGAATATCGCGAATGATATCTTCGGTCAACGTTCCGGGTCCATAAATCCCCGCAACACCCAATTCTTTCAGGCGCGGAGCATCCTCATCCGGTATGATTCCCCCCACAAACACCAAAACATGCTCCTGACCATTTTCCCTGAGCAATTCGAGCACGCGCGGCACAAGCGCCATATGTGCCCCCGAGAGAATAGAAAGGCCAATTGCATCCACATCTTCCTGAAGAGCAGCTTCGACGATCATCTCCGGCGTTTGGCGCAAACCGGTATAAATCACTTCCATACCGGCATCCCGCAGCGCACGGGCAACGATCTTTGCGCCTCGGTCATGCCCATCGAGACCGGGCTTCGCAATAATGACGCGGATTTTTCGTTCCGTCGTACTCATTAGGCCCTCCATTTGTGGAAGAATAGTCATTTTGATTATACCGCGTTCCCCCCGGAAGCACTCGACGGAATGGCGCTGCCGGGAGTTGTTCCTGTTCCCAACGCCCTTGTGTGCGAGCATGCCGATACCAATTGGAAACCCGCCTTAAACAAACGATACCGGTGATACAACCGGCATCGAAGATTGACGAAAAACAAGTCGAAAAATGCTTTGCTTTTCATGGCAAGGTCGCTTTCAAAACACCATGAGCATTCGTGCTATAGTATAGCGTCGTATGCTTCGAAGGGTCGAAATGGATTTCCGTAATTCCGAACCCGTTGAGCACCTCCGGATACCGAAACCAATGCTTTCCTTCATCTTTCGACAAAAACGCCCCGTCTGTCGTTCCGGCAACAATCATCCGGGGATGCAGCGGGCTGACTGCAATGGCA
Organism: uncultured Anaerolineales bacterium; assembly: GCA_964457375.1. GTDB lineage: Bacteria > Chloroflexota > Anaerolineae > Anaerolineales > UBA11858 > G519. The sequence goes on along the minus strand of CAYWFK010000025.1, from coordinate 26,293 downwards.
GTGACTTTTTTATCCGTCAAACCGATGCTTTGCCACGCGCCGTTTGTCAGGCGATAAATCCCTTCTGCCGTTCCTGCCAGCAGCCCGTGCGTATCGGTCGGCACAAGCGATAGCGAGAACACGGAAAGCCCGTCGAAGCCGGTGTTCTCATGCTTGTTCCAGTGCGCGCCCCCGTCCATTGTTTCCCAAATGCCCCCGTTTGTCCCCTGATTCGCCGCCGCGAAGACATGGCTCGGCGTTTGCGCATCGACCGCCAAATCCCAAATTGTCTTCCCCGACAACCCGGCTTTTTCCCAGGTGCTCCCGCCATCATAAGACCGGTAGACACCTTCATCTTTCGTCCCCATATAAACGAAACCGGGGTTCGAAAGAGAAAACCGCATTCGCAGCAATGCGGCAACCTTGCCCTCGGGGGCAAAACTTGCATAGTCGTCCAAAACTTCATCCACAGGTTCCACAAGCGACTGCCAGGAAACAAAAGGCTGCTCCATGCCGAAAGTCGGCAAATTCGTCGCCGCACTCGGTAAGTTATCACCGGTCGGCTGCCAGCAGGGGCTTTGTGTCAGATCGCACCTGAACAATCCTTTCTTGTCCGTCAGCGCATATAACAAATTCGGGTTGACCGGATCGAACACCAGTTTGTTGATATACCTGTCTTGCAGGTTCTGGTTGAATTCTTCCCATGTTTTGCCGCCGTCCGCTGATTTGACAACACCGCCTCCGTACAAGCTGGCGAAGAACAAATTCGGGGTATTGCGGTGCACCAGCAGTGAAGTCGTCCAGGAGGCCGACAAACCTTTTTGACTGTGCTCCCAGCTTTCCCCGTAGTGCGTTCCTTTGAACAAACCGTTCCCCTCCGTACCCGCAAACAGGATTTTATTATTCTGCGGGTTGATTGCCAAAGCGGTAATTTGATCATTTCTCAACCCGGCACGGAACCAGGAATCCCCGGCGTTATTACTCTTGATCACACCGTGTGTAAAAGTCGCCAGATACAGGTTCGAAGTTTTTTTAGGGTCGATGACAACCCGGTAAATCTGCTCCCCTTTCAATCCGTCCGCTTCCAGCCGCCATGTATCTCCGCTATTGTTGGATTTGAACACTCCGGTCTTCTTCCACACACCGGTATAGACCTTTGCCGGAATCCTTGTATCGGCATCCACAACGACCGCACGGGTCGATAAATCGGTCAAACCGTCATTGACCGATTCCCAGTTCTTCCCCGCATCCATGCTGCGGTAAATCCCGTGTTCATGCGTCGCAGCATAAATCACCTTGGGCTTGTTCGGATGAATCCCCAGCGCATACGCCCAGTCCTGTTGACTGCCCCCGCCCACTTTGGTAAGCACAGGGAACCACTTCTTGCCGCCGGTGGTGGATTTATAAACCACACCGTTCCACGGCGCTTTGCCCCCGTTGGATTTTCCGCGCGTTGCCGCATAAACCGTCTTCGGATTACCGGGGTCGATCACAATCGAGTAAACGATCGCTTCGGACTGGATACCCTTGCTGGAGAGCGCCCAATGCTCACCCCCGTCATCCGATTTGTAAATACCGCCTTTGTAAGTGCCGGCATAAACAATCGCTGCGTTTTTGGGGTCGACTGCCAGAGAATTGATTAAATAGTTCCCCAAACCGTCACTCAACGATTGCCAGTTACCACCGCCGTCATTGCTGCGGAAGACCCCGCCGCCCCAGGTCCCCGCATAGACAACATTCGATGCGCTGGGTGCATATGCAACCGCAACAATCGTTCCGCCGTCAGGGCCGATCCACGCCGGTTGTTCCTGATAGAAAATCTGCGGAAAATATCGCACATACAATTGAGCATCGGGTGAAACATTGTTCGCCCGTGCAGAGCCCCAGGTAACCAAAAAGGCAACGAAGAGGTAGAAAAGAGGTTTTTTCATCGAGCGAGAACCCATTATGCCATATTTCCCTTTCGAAACAAGACTTGATGGTTAATGGGTGTGCAAGAACTTTGCCAGAATCAACCCGAATTCAATTTTCCCGTCCGGCTGTCCCGTGCCGGAGCGGTGAATTTCAATCCGGCATCATTTTCGGCGGCACAAACCTGCCTTCCCGGATCATGTTCCTCAATATCATTATAGCGCTTTCGTCAAGAACGCATATCCGGCAGTTCGTCAGCCCCGTCAATTTCCGGGTTTTCCGCCTGCCCGCCATCCCGAAAGAGATTGATTTTTCCCAAAAAAAAGCGCAGAAGGAAATTTCCTTCTGCGCCCGGTTTCACATCGACCCAGAGCCTGTTTGTTACCATCCCCCGCCACAACCCCGTGCGGGGGTGATTCAGTCATCCAGATACCGTACACTTGGGACAAGCCCAAGCTCATCGATTAATGCATTCAACTCGTCGTCCGTGAGCCTGCGCCCCTTGCCCGCATAAGCGGTCAGGGCGGCTTCCATCATATTCGTGCCGAAAGAGCGTCCTTCGTATGTCGGTGTCGTGGTGATCACCAGCTTCGCCCCTCTTTCCCGCAGCATCCGCCGGTTTTCCTCGGTGGTTGTGTTGGTAACCACAGTTTTTCCGCTGATATCCGCGGGAAGGTATTTTTTCATAAACAGAAAATCCCCGGCAAACAAATCCGATTCTTCCCAATACTTTCCAAATTTCGGTTTCCCTTGCTCCCCTCCGCTGCCATAAAACAACATACTCATCGGAAAATGACTGACAAAAGGCAGCATCATCCGCGCTACGCGTTTGTAGTTCTTCAAGCCCCTAATCGGGATTGGAATGCCAAGTGCAACCATCAAATCACCGAATGTAACCGTATCCGTCACTTCGCAAACCGCCTGTGCCAGCCCTATTCTGTCGACAGCAACCGGGACGAAAGCCTTCCTGAAAACCGGATCTTCACGCAGCATCGGTCTGGCAAGCTCGAACACGCGTCGCTCCAGCGTATGCTTCAATCCCCTGCCGTCCACCAGCGGCGTATGCCTGACATGTTCCACCAGCTTCAACGCAGCGTGCAAAGGGTATTCGCGTCCGTCCAGACGAATATACAAGTCCACACCCCCGACCCCAAAAGCATCCACTTGCCCGTCCATTTCTTCATAAAGGCTTTTGGCAATTTTGATATCCCCGCCTGTACCGATTCTTTCCACCAGCACCTCGGTGCCATTGAAATTCATCACCACTTTTTTATCCCTGGTCGGGCTCCCCAAACTAATGCTCACTGCGTGTTTCATACTTTCACCTCGGTTCGATAATTAAACATCCGTTGCTATGCAGTCGTTTTAAGAAAATACGCAGAAACGAACCTCCGGGTTCACGAAGGCTCCCAAGTCAGCAATGCCGCAGCCACCCAGGTAGGCGGCGGTTGATGATACAAAGCAGAAGCATCACTGTACGTCAAATCAAGAATCCGCCCTTTCATGGGACCCCGCAAAAAGCGATAGACCTGCCCGGCATCCCTGGCATCACTTTTAGCTTCGACACAATGGCAGTTGTATCCCCAGTAATCTCCCTTTTCGAGCAAGGCGATCCCGCTTTCGATGGTTTTACGCGCCAGCGTCAGCCCGCCTTCCAGCGGTGCGAGTGCCTTTTCAGGAGGATCGCCATATCCGATGCCATGATGAAAACAATCCGCCGTCGAAACGATGACTGCATCACGGGCAATTTTCTGCAATTCCTGTATACCGGGGAGTTCTTCCGGCATGCCCCCTGCCAAATACGGGTAACGCTCGATTACTTCGGGCCCGCGAATTCCGCGCCTTTCGGTTTCCGCCTGCCATAAATGCCGAAACGTGAACAAGGCATGGTCACCTCGCCATTCATTCCTGCCCCGGATTCCCGGTCCCTGAATTCCCCACAAAACTTCCTGATGCACATCGCCGCCATTGGCAACACGTACGCGTGCATCTTCCATCTCATCGGTAAATGCATGCAAAACACTAATCACCAGCACCCGGTCGGCGCCGCAGTCCAGGCATGCGTGAACCGCTGCTGCAACCTGATGGCCGCAATCAGCCACACCGACATGCGGGAAGACAATCACACCGCCCGCAGACAACACCGGCGCCAGATTCCATTGCCGTCCCTGTTCGAGCAAGCGTAACGTTCCATCAGTCCCCAGTGCTTCATGCTCGGCACGGTAAATCCGATGAACTTCCCGGCGTAAGTTTTCCCTGTCCAGTTTCAATGAATTTTCCGTCGTAATATTTTGGTGCAAGTCAAGAAAGCAACAAGTTGCTTTATTCTACCATCCTTGCACCGGCATCTTCCGAAACCGCGGTACTTCGCAAAGCCGCCACAGGAAACCCCGCACCAAACCGCTGAGGGTTCTTACCCGCCGGCGCATTTCCGGTGATGAATTGCCTGAACGTAAGCCTTCAGGTAACTGCCGGTATACGATGCTGCATTGCGGCAAATCTCCTCCGGGGTTCCGGCAGCAATCACTTGCCCGCCCTTGTCCCCTCCTTCCGGTCCAAGGTCCACGATATGATCTGCCACTTTGATGATATCCAGATTATGCTCGATAATCACCACGGTGTTCCCCGCATCCACCAGACGCTGTAACACATTGATTAACTTGTGAACATCGTCCGCATGTAGCCCCACCGAAGGCTCGTCAAGCACATAAATCGTCCTGCCGGTGGAACGCTTGGAAAGTTCCTTGGCCAGCTTGACACGCTGGGCTTCTCCGCCCGACAAAGTCGGTGCCGGTTGACCGATACGGATATACCCCAGGCCGACATCCTGCAAGGTTTCCAGCTTTCGCACCATCGCGGGGAAATTGGCAAAGACATCCAGCGCTTTGTCGATAGTCATATCCAGCACATCGGCTATGCTGTATTCCCGGTAATGCACCTGCAAGGTCTCCCGGTTGAATCTTGCGCCATGGCAGACATCACAAGGCACGTAAATATCCGGCAAAAACTGCATTTCGATGCGAAGCTGCCCCTGCCCCTGACAAGCCTCACACCTGCCGCCGCGTACATTGAACGAAAAGCGCCCCGGTTTATATCCGCGGATTTTGCTTTCGGGAAGTTCGGCAAACAGTTTGCGCACCAGGTCAAAAAAGCCGGTATACGTCCCCGGATTCGAACGGGGTGTTCTTCCGATTGGCGATTGGTCGATGTTGATTACCTTGTCGAGATTTTCGATACCAAGGATTTCTTCATAAGCCCCTGCCTGCATCCGGGCGCGGTTGAGTTTTCTGGCAAGGGCTTTGTATAACACATCCACCATCAAGGTTGATTTGCCAGAGCCGGAAACACCGGTAATACATACGAACTTGCCCAGCGGGATTTCCACATCGATGTTCTTGAGGTTATGCTCACTCGCCCCGATGACTTTCAGAACCTTCCCGTTTCCCGGGCGGCGCTTTTCAGGCAGGGGAACTTCCATCCTGCCGGAGAGATAAGCACCCGTGAGCGAATCCGGGTTGCGCAGAATATCCTCCACAGTCCCGCTGGCGACCACCTCGCCCCCGTGTTCCCCGGCTCCCGGGCCCAGGTCGATGACCCAATCCGCCGATTCAATCGTTTCCGCATCATGTTCGACAACCAGCACGGTATTCCCCAAATCCCGCAATCCTTTCAGCGTTTCAAGAAGCCTGGCATTATCCCGCGGGTGCAAACCAATCGAGGGTTCATCCAACACATAAAGCACGCCCATCAACCGCGAACCGACCTGCGTAGCCAAACGAATCCGCTGCGCTTCCCCGCCGGAAAGAGTCGTAGCCGACCGGCTGAGCGTCAAATAATCCAGACCGACATTGACCATGAAGCCCAAACGTTCTTCGAGTTCCTTCAAAATGCGTAAAGCAATGCGTTTTTGGCGCGTATTCAATGGCGTATCCGTGCGCCGCAAAGATGCAATCCATTCCAGCGTTTTGTGAACCGGCCAGTCGGTAACATCGAGAATATTCACGCCGTCGATCGTCACAGCCAAAGCCTCGGGCCTCAGGCGCGCCCCATGGCATACCGGACAAGTAATCAAGCTCATCAGGTTAGCAATCTTTCCGCGGATGTAATCCGAGTTCGTTTCCTGATATCGGCGTTCGAGGTTTCCGATTACCCCCTCGAAAGGCATCATGAAACTCGATTTGCGCCCGCTCTGGTTCTGGTAATGAACCAGCACTTCCTTTCCGTTGGTTCCGTAAAGAATGACTTTCATCTTTTCTTCCGGAATCGAACGTACCGGCGCATGCAAGTCAACCCCGTATTCCTCGGCAGCAGCTTTCAATGCCTGCCAGTAATACCCTCCGCTCTCGCGCGGTCCGCTCCACTCGGAAACGGTAATCGCACCCTCCGAAAGGGAAAGGTCGGGGTCCGGAATGAGCAATGCCGGATCGATTACCAGTTTTCCACCCAGCCCCTGACACTCCGGGCAGGCGCCATGCGGCGTATTGAAAGAAAAGGTGCGCGGTTCGATTTCCGGGAAACTCAAACCGCACTCCGGGCAGGCAAGATGTTCCGAATAGAAAATATCCACAGGCTCATCCGGATTGGTCACATTCTGAACGGTGAGATACCCTTCCCCGAACTTCAATGCCGTTTCCACGGAATCCGTCAGACGGGTGGTGAAATTACGGGTTTCTTCCGCATCATCGTAACTACGCAAAACCAGACGGTCGACAACCGCTTCGATTGTATGGATCTTGTAACGGTCGAGTTCAATCGGGTCATCGAGGCTGACCACGACACCATCGACGCGGGCACGAACGAACCCGGACTTGCGAATCTCGTCCAGAACCGCCTGATACGTCCCCTTTCTGCCGCGAATCACCGGGGCAAGAATCAGCAGCCGGCTATCCGGAGGCAGCCCAAGAATTGCATCCACGATTTCCTGCGCTGATTGACGTGTAACCACCCGCCCGCACTTCGGGCAGTGGGGAATACCAATCCGCGCAAACAGCAAACGCAGATAATCATAAATTTCCGTAACCGTCCCAACCGTCGAGCGCGGGTTATGCGAAGACCCTCTCTGGTCAATCGAAACGGCAGGAGAGAGTCCTTCGATTGTGTCCACATCCGGTTTGTCCATTTGCCCGAGAAACTGCCGGGCATAAGACGAAAGCGATTCCACATACCGCCGTTGCCCCTCGGCATAAATCGTATCGAACGCCAGAGAAGACTTTCCCGAACCTGACAATCCGGTAATCACCACGAACTTGTCACGGGGAATCTCCACCGTGATATTTTTCAAATTATGCTCTCTGGCACCAACCACACGAATGACTTTCTTCGTCATAAAAATCCTTTGTTTACAGAATGTAGTACATTTGTTCTAATTATACCATCGAAAGCCCAAAAGAAAAACACCGGGCAAAATTTCATTATACCATTCTGCCCGATGCCATCGGAAAATGCTGTTTTGTTTTTCCCGCTGTGAACATCACATCGGGTTGTTTTGCGCCCGTCAGACGCCCGCAGGTTACACTGCCGGCTTCTCCGTATCGTTTTCCTGTACCGGAAGCAGGAAAACCGGCGAGTCAGTTTGCTCCACCACCAGTTCCGCCGCGCTCCCCAAAAGCAGGTAATCCAGGCTTCCCCTGCCCCGGGAGGTAATCATGATCAAATCGGCATTTTCTTCCCGCCCCACCGAGACAATCGTGCGCGATGCTCTCGAGCCGGTCACAACCGTCTTGACCTTGATTCCGTCCTCTCGCAAAGAACGCGCCACGGCGTTGAGAAATTTTTTCATATTCGTTTCCGCTTTTTGCCGCAGTGTCTTCACCGCATCCGAAGGCGCTCTGTAATCCGCAACATCCGGGACCTCCGGCACGCTGAGCAGCACCAATTCACTGTCGAAAGCTTTTGCAAAAGCACGTGCATACGGCAAGACGCGCTCGGATTTTATCGAGCCGTCCAAAGCGACCAGTATGCGCTCGAGTTTCAACGTCCGCCTTCCGGCAGTCTGGTCATGCCCGTTCACCTGGGCAAGGAGTATCGGTTTGGAAATCTGATTGACCAGCTTTCGCGTCACTCCGCCAGTCAGCCAGTTTTTTGTGCCGGACTTCCCCCGCGTCGAAGTTATCACCAAATCAATGCCATCCTGACGAATCAGGTCTTTGGTAACCTTGGTAATCGACCCGACCTGAACATAATAGCCGACATCTTCCGGGTCCAGTTCCAGGCCGTCCGCCACACCATGCAAATAGGACTCGCGCTGGCGCACAAGCTGTTCAAGCTGCGTTTCCGGCACAGACGTCGTGCGCTTGACGGCAGAAACCAAAGTCAGTTTCGCCCCGGCTGCGGAGGCGACCGCCTTTGCCAGCGGAAGCGCCTGAGCCGCATAATCCGACCCATCCAGTAAAACAGCCGCATTGTGAATTTCCACGCGCTTTCTCCGCCAGATGCTCATCTCTTTCGGTTCCGGCTGCCAGGTCAGTTCTTTTTGTGGCAGCTGCCGCCGGATGACAGGGGGCAGAATGCTCTTTCGCGGTACCTGTCCGAAACCGAAGCCCGCCAGTTGCGCAGTATCCAGCAGCCCGAGGTAATCCATTTCCGGGGAAGGTGCCCCCAACCGGCTGCGGGAATACGCAAAGAAGAAATAAAGGAACGGGATGAAAATCAGATACGTCCATGCACCCTCGAAGAAACGTTCCTCGAAGATGATCAACGTCGAAATCGTCGTCAACAAAGCAGCGATGATCGTCCCGATAATGATCAGGGCATTGGCAAAAGTGAATTTGGTGCGCAGTTCACGCAAAAGCCGCTTGGTAACCGCCCAGCCTGTCATGCTCAGGAGAATGAAAACCCCCGCAGCATACACGGAAAGATAAGTCTCCTCGCTGGTGCCAAAGAAAAGGAAACAAATACTGACAATGCCTACCTCGAGCCAAACAGGCTTGTCAGCCACATCGAACTTGTTGCGCCGCCCAAGTGCAGTCGGGATATACCGCCGTTCGCGCAACCCCAGCGCCAGGTTTTGCAGTCCCTGTGCGCTAGCCGCCGAAGCCGACATCAACACGGCAATGCCGACAATCGTACCCAGATAGGGCAAAGGCGCCGGCAGCAGTTTGTCCATCGCCTGCGTAAAAACAGAAACATCCGTGTTCAACGGGTTGGATAAATCATGAATAGCAGGACCGACAATCAACATGGTAATCGCCGTCGTTCCCATGATAATCAACAAACTGTTGAACGCTTTTCTGCTTTTCTCTGCCGCATCCCCTTCATAGGCAGCAACCAGGTTGGCGAACACTTCGATACCGGTCATCACCGCCAGAATGCGCACATAACCGCCGAGAGTATAGTGAATATACTGCGGAGTAAAAGCCAGCCAGTTCAAATCCGGGAAATGCAGCCCGAATTTCAGGATCGTGGCAATCACCATTGCCCAAAGCAGCAACAAAACACCGGCAGTCGCCGGCCCGAAAATCCTCGCTGCAACCCGTGGTCCCCGGTTGACCAGCCAGCCCGTCAACACACTCAGTCCAATCGCCACCAGCGTCCTGTACTGAAACCACAGGATTTGCCCGTTCAGCACCGGAATCCGGTCTGCAATGAAAGTGACCATTGCAGCCATACTCACCAGGAAAGTCAGTGTATATTCAATGAAAGTAATCGCCGCATTGATTTTGACCGCCCAGCTGCCGAATTCCTCTTCACTCAGCCCGCTGCCGCCGCTGCCATCCGTTACCCAGCGCATAACCAGCCGGTACATTGCTGAAACCACTGCGATGGTCAGCACCACCAGCCATACCGAAGCCCCGAAGGTTACCTCGGCGACGCCGGCAACGACAATGAGTTTCAGAAACGGCCCGAATACATACAGAGGCGATGTAGCAGGATCTCCCCCTCCCGCCAATGCGCCCTCGAAAGAATTTTTAAGTTTATAGGATACGTGTGACATTAATTCTCATTTTCTACACCACCCTGTTCAGTCAGAGTCTTGGTGTCTGGTCGAAATTCAGTCCATTGTACCTATAATTGCGACGGTTGACAATGTAATTCCCCCCGCTGCCGAAGGCAATGTTCCCCTAAAAAACGGGTTTCCGGCTGCCTGTGCGCCCCACAGCAGCAAATCCGCCCGCAAAACCACATTACCATCGAAGGTTCGATTCAGCAAAACGCCATTGCCCCCCGCTCAAACCCGGAATATCAATCCCTGCCGGTCACTTCGTAAAGTTCTACCAGAACGCCATTCGTGCTTTTCGGGTGCACAAATGCATAACGCCGCCCGTCCGGCGAGGTCCTCGGCACATCGTTGATCATTCGTATGCCCGTTTCCACAAACCGCGCCAGCAGCGCATCGAGATCATCCACTTCCAGACAAACATGGTGCAATCCCGCGCCGCGTCTTTCGAGATACTTCGCCACACCCGAATCACTGCTTTCGGGTTTGATCAATTCGATTTTGCTTGCACCCAGCGGGATGAAAGCCACGGAAACCTGTTCTTCGGGTACTTCCTCTATCCCCTGAACCTGCAACCCCAGCGCGTCCTGCCAAAACGGCAATGCCTTATCAAAATCATCCACGATGATTGCCAAATGGTTGATTCCTTTTATCCCGGTCATCATTCACACTTTCCTTTTATTATTCATCCAAATCGTTATATCCAGGTCGGAGGCTGATATTCCCCCCAAACATCGCGCAAGACCCCGCAAACTTCTCCCAGGGTGATTTCATTTTCGACACAGGCAATGAAAACATCCATCAGGTTTTCCGAACTGCGGGCTGTACGTTCCAGTTTTGCCAGCAAAGCGGCGGTTTTCTTCGGGTCTCTTCGCTTGCGGACAGCTTCAATCCGGCGGCGCTGGCCGTTTTCGATTTCCGGGTCTACTTTCAGGCGTTCGAGGTCGATTTGTTCCTCCGCCTGAAAAGCGTTTACCCCGACAACGACCTGCTCCTCACTTTCCACAGCTTTTTGATAGCGGTATGCAGCATCCTGAATCTCCCGCTGAATATACCCTCGCTCGATAGCCGGCAATGCTCCGCCCATTTCATCGATGGTATCGATATACGCACGTGCCCGCGTTTCGATTTCATCCGTGAGGTACTCGATGAGATACGAACCCGCCAGCGGGTCTACCGTATCCGCCACACCGGATTCGTGGGCGATAATCTGTTGGGTACGCAGCGCCACACGCACGGCATTTTCCGTCGGAAGCCACAACGCTTCATCCATGCTATTGGTGTGCAGCGACTGCGTTCCGCCAAGCACCGCAGCCAAAGCCTGAAGCGTTACCCGCGCCACATTGTTTTGTGGCTGCTGGGCTGTCAACGTGGAACCTCCGGTTTGCGTATGAAAGCGTAGTTTCCAGGAACGCGGATTTTCAGCGCCAAAGCGTTCACGCATGATTTGCGCCCACAAACGCCGGGCAGCGCGGAACTTGGCGATTTCTTCCAGAAAGTTGTTATGGGTGTTGAAAAAGAACGACAATTGGCTGGCAAACCCGTCCACTTTCAAGCCCGCATCGATAGCCGCCTGAACATAAGCAATCCCGTTTGCCAGCGTAAACGCGACCTCCTGCACAGCCGTAGACCCCGCCTCCCGGATATGATACCCCGAGATACTGATCGTATTCCAGCGCGGAATATGCCGTTCACAATAGCGGAAAACATCCGTAATCAGGCGCATGGACGGCTTCGGCGGAAAGATATAGGTTCCTCTGGCAATATACTCTTTGAGAATATCATTCTGAATTGTGCCGCGCAGCCTGCTCACTTCCACCCCCTGCCGTTTGGCAACAGCGATATACATTGCCAACAGCACGGCTGCCGGTGCATTGATCGTCATGCTGGTAGATACCTTGTCCAAAGGTATTCCCCTGAACAGGGTTTCCATATCGTTCAGGGTGGAAATCGAAACGCCGACTTTGCCCACTTCCCCCATTGCCATCGGGTCGTCGGCATCATAGCCGATTTGGGTTGGCAGGTCGAAAGCCACCGAAAGCCCCGTCTGCCCCTGCGCCAGCAGGTAACGGTAGCGCCGGTTTGAATCTTCGGCGCTGGCATAACCGGCATATTGGCGCATCGTCCAGAACCTGCCGCGGTACATCGTTGGCTGCACCCCGCGGGTATACGGATACTCCCCCGGAAAGCCCAGCTTTTCCATATAATGGATATCATCCTCGTTTTCCGGCAGCTTGACTCTCGGCAAGGGTATACCGGACGAGGTAACGAAATGCTCTTTCCGCTCCGGGAAACGCTTCAAAACCGGTTCGAGAGTTTCCTTCTCCCATCGTTTCTTTTCTTCCGGCAGATTAGTCATCGATCGTTCCTTCTTGCATAGGGTTCATTTCCTGTTCGCTACAAAATGCACTAACGGGTTAGTATACCTTATATACGCAAGGATGACATTCTTTATCGTTTGCATCCATCCGCTTCGTCCGGTCTCTCTAGCCAGCCATAAGCGGCGGACAATTGAATGCCAAGCGCATCAGCATGGACAGCCGCCCGGATGCTGCCCGGTTTTCCGGATAAAACACAAAATCGCTTTCTCCGTATCTATTCCCCCTTCGGTTTTTCGGCATTTTCATCGTCAATGCGGCTGCTTCTTCGAAATCCGGAAAATGCTCCCGTCGTCGAAACGCCTGACCAGGGTCAAAACCGCGTAATCGTCCAGCTCGTCAAGCGTCAGCAAATAGGAGCTGCGGTCGACATGGTCGAACCAAACCAGGCAGGCATTCTTTTCTGCCGGCCAGTTCCCGGCGAGGTGCGACAAATCAAGCCTTTCAGCAGAATGGTATCGGGTCTTCATCGGGCTTAATTTGCTCCCGCGCCCCGCAAGAATATACAAAGCCTCCGGGTCATTGGTATAAAGCACACATCCGGAAACCGAATCGGGGTTTTGGCCAAGAAAAGCCAATGTCGAACTATTTTCCCAGCCTGCGGCATGGTAACCGCGCCCGTTCTTCACCATATAACCGGCACTGTGAATCGTATGCGCCAGCGGGTACAACAGCCAAACAGCAATCCCTATCGCCGTCAGAAGGCCCACCGTCTTATCCCCCCATCGCCTTCGAAACATACCGGCAGCCGCCCGCACCACAAGAAAGAGCAGCAACGTAATCGGCACATACACAGGCGCCAGCAGCCGATAACCGATTTTGTCATAAGCGGTGACAGAGGCGGAAACAATCAGAAACACCAGATAAGCCGCTGCTAACGATGCCAGCAAGGCTGCATGCCGGCGAACCTCTTTCGACGGCATCCGCATGATTTGGTGCGCGCCGGCACCAACAAGCATCCCCGCGAAAAGAATCAAGCCGGCAAGCAAAACCTGATGGCTGCTTACCGGTTCGGGAAAATACCAATAGAAAATTGTCTTTGCCGCATAAGCAATGTTCTGAGGAAACGTAAACATCGATGAGGCTCTTTCCCCGAGGAAAGTTCCCGAAACCATCCGGTTTCTCACCAGCCACACGACAAAAGGCGTCACAGAAATCAGGATGAAAATGAACACCTGCCTGATTTTTGCGCGAAAAGAATCCTGCCGGAAGAGCAAAATGATTAATCCCCCCCAAAGCACCAACACCACACCGACATAACGCACCAGCAGCGCCAGCCCGACGCATCCGGAAAACACAATCAGGGATTTTCGGCTTCCGTCATGCAGAAACGTATCGGCAGAAAGCAAGCTGAGCAAAACAAAGAGGATGAACAATGGCTCTGTCCACACCATCACCGTAACAACGAAAAGCTCGTTGGAAAGCAACACCGCCAGCACTGCCAGCCAGGCAAGCCAAGGTTGTTCCCTGAACAGCCTGAAAGCAAGAATACCGCTGCTGTATACTATCAGACCAAAAATCAAGGCATTGGTGATGCCTCCCAGCACAAGGGGATCAGCAGAAAGAACAGCCCCGAGGAATGCCAGCAGCGCCGGGTAAAGCGGCGCCCAGGTCACCATCGGTGTATTGTCATAATTTGTGAAACCCAGCCCGCGTGCCAGATTCCGCGCAGTGCCGATGTACCCAACGGAATCCGGAGAAAGACCGGCTCCATGCCGGGTCATCGGCAAGTAAACAAGCGCAGCCCCGGCAAACGCTAACAAAACAAGCCAGTACTTCGAGTATTTCGACAAGCCGTGCGGCATATCCTGCTCCATGACAACCTCACAATGTTCCAATCCGAAAACCGGCCGGGATATTCCCGTCAGTGCATTTCCATTCAAATCCGGCGCTGTTCCGGCTCTAAACGCAAACCAATTTCAAAAATACGCCCGGCGCCGCAGCACCAAAAGGCAACACAAGTTGACACGGCTAACCTTTAAGGTATAATTCGAGCGCAAAAAGGCCCCGTAGCTCAATTTGGCAGAGCAGTTGACTCTTAATCAATTGGTTGGAGGTTCGAGTCCTCTCGGGGTCACCAAGATACAGCAAACCGTCATTCGAACGAATGACGGTTTTATTTTATTATGGAACGGACAAAAAAAAGGAGCATCATCAGTTTTTTCTTTTTGGAAAACTGGTTGATTTTTAACTTGACATGGAACTTTTTTTATTCTACTATACTTTTATGTGATTATTGCCGCAAAGTACCTGCATCAAAAACGCATCCGGAACAAGGTATCGCTTTTGGGGTAACAGGAAAAAGCAGTCGCGGCAAATCTCCCATCTTTTACCGGTGATGAGGCTGACGGGGCAAGATCTCGTAGGCTAATAAATAAGTGGGTTTATGTTTTTTCAATTTAAGCAAAAAACAATCATTTCGCGTTGCCAATTTATGCGAACAAACAATCGTTATTCTTCCAGAGGAGGATTATTTTCATGCTTCATCGCAAACAATTCAGGTCAATTTTAATTCTTGCCTTGATTTTCCTTTTCATTACCACAGGTTGTTCACATCAATCGTCCAAAACTTCCGCAGAAAACCCGAACGCGAAACCGGCTGCTGCCACAGTCGCGCCCACAATACCGATTACAGCGACACATCAGCCCAGCCCAACGCCCATTTCTCCAACAGTACAGCCCACATTGACGGCTACCCCAACCGCCACAAGCAAACCTGTTGACACATCCACCCCAACGCTGGCGCCAACATCCACACCCGCAAAACAAGCTTATCTCCCAGGCCTTTACAGCGTCAACAAATGCACCATCATCAATAATATTGCCGATTTTTGCATCGTAAGTGTAGAAGTTACAAAAGACCGGAATATGGTGTTTCTGGTTTACTGGAAAGCTCGTAAATATCAGGCAGCTATAAAACGTTCGTCATTTGGCATGAAAACGCTGTATATCGTCGACAATCTCGGAAACAAATATTTACCGATCAAAATCGGCGGAGATTCAACCCCCTTCATTATTCTCATAAGCGGCGCAGATTATGATCTGGTTAGAAACGGAAGAGTCTATCACTTCCGTAGTATCTCCTACGGGACTTTTACATTTGCCCCCGCTAAACCGGGCGCAACTTCATTCCTCTTTCACGGTACGGGAGCTAACGGCATTATTTACGACATTGTACTCGACCCTGACAAACGGACCACCGTCTATGAGACTTTACATTTGAAAGACTCTCCCTTAATGGTAGATTACAGAATAAAGTCATGGGAAATAAACGAATCAGAAAACAGCAACCCGCTGCTCCAACACAAAGAATACAAATTCTGCACAATCCAACAAGCAACCTATTCAGACCCTAAAGGGAAATACAAAAACACAGTAACATTCAACCAAATTGACTACAAAATATATGGCTGGTGGGAGAAAGACTGGTCTGTACGCGAATATGTTCCGGTTTCCGGGCTGGACGAAATTAGTGATAGCCATCCCCAAATCTTTTTGGTGACGATACCATACGGCAAAGACGAAAGAATTTGCTTGAATAAAGCCGGAGAAGTATTAGCTACATTGTATACCAACCCGTAACATCAAATTGTTTTTCCGGGTTTGATGATTTGATGACCGTGGCCACCACTCTCATAACACTCAAACCCTGATGCTGCGCTCAAATCCGCTTCCGGCATTATCGTTCGTATTTGAAACAAGCGAACGATAATGCCATCTTTTCCCAAGAAGCCGTTGGTCGCTTCAGCATTAGCCAATTTACGCGGCTAGCACTCCCGTGTCCGGCAGGCGTTTCCTGAAACCTGCCGAGCTTTGTCTCCTGTCCGGTACACCGAAGTGTCTGCGACAGGACGACATGAATATTGAGAGCGTAACAAACCGCCTACTTACTGTAACAAATCCTTTAAATAGTTTTTGGAGAAATTTTCAATAGTTTCAGAATGATCTCCATTTATTTCATAAATTTTCACGTTTTTAGATTGTAAAAACTTTATTTCGTTTTCAGTCAATCTTCCGACTTGCTCATCACGATTTCCATAAACATAAATCACATTATCCATTTTTTTATCTTTCAATAATTCAGTAAATCTTTTATAACCCAGACCAGCAGCAAGTCGTGAAGTGTTTTTATCAGCTATTCCTCCGTTATTATCCATCCCGGCATCCGAAGCATTAATAGGGACGATCTTCACTTTTCCGTTTTTGTCGTATTCAAAACCGCAATAATTACCTTCTGAAAACTTTTTCCAAACTTCTTCTGGCATCTCCAGTCTTCCAACTTCAATAATATATTTATCGGCAATATTGTCATATCTTGCAAGTAAATCCTCTACCACAAAGGCTCCGAAAGAAATTCCTAAAACATAAACTTTTTTGTTTTGTTTTTTGAAATACTCAACAACCTTTGCCAATGTATCGACACTTTCTTTATCACAATTTTTTGCTTCATCAAAACCGATTTCGTTTTCAGAGTAAAATTTCGTCTCTAAGGTTTGACATTGATGAACATCTACAAAAAACATATCTTCTGTAGCAATCCCTGCATCACCATTAACAATACTCTTAAACTCCACAACATCTAATTCCACCATCGGGCCACCTTGAGCATTGACTAAAACTTTATCTGATTCAGGGTTCCCGAAGACTACCACTTTTTCTTTTAATTCTTTTGGAAGATTGATTTTTTCCATGATTTTTCCGGATTTGACTTTTATATTATTATCTACTATTTTAGATGCATTCTTGGAAAATAAAACAATGCAGCCTAATACTAGTAGCCCTATAACCCCTACAATAATTTTTGTTGTTTTTCTCATATTATTAATTTCCCTGTGTTCTGCGTCAGGTGAAAATTGAATTTCGGCTACCAAAAATAAGGCACTCCCTCAACCCGCACACCCGACAAGGTGAAGGCTGTTTTGTGAGGATACAACGCTCACTTTTGCGGTAATTCTTCTCCTTTTTCCAGCCTGGCGAAGTTTCCGTTCCCGTCGTCGCAGGCGGTGATGACCGATTTTACCAGCTTTCCGTCTCCTGTCTCCGGTCGCGTTTGGCACATGGATAGCACGGAGAACACGGAGGAAAAGGGATGAGTGAAGCGCAGATACTTCGACTGTGTTCAGCACATGCGCGCAAGGTAATCGGTATTCGTTGAAGTGCGACGTACGTTGTACTACGTGCGAGGGGAGTTCGGCGGCTCCGGCAACCTTTTCTGCATCAGTTTTCCAAGCAGGTCGAGGACGCGGCGCGTGGGCGCGCGAGAGACGTTCCACGCGGGAGTGTTGACAAAGCAAGCAGAGGATGCCAGCGATGAACAAGTACAGCTGCTGGCGTTGATCGAGTCGTTGGCTAACCCGGAGTTGTCCAATCAGGAACGCCTGGAACGAATCGCCCGGATTTGCACAATGCTAAAATCGCGAACTATGTTAGAACGAACTCGCCTTTGCGGAGGATAGGTCTCTGCAGGAGTGCAACCTGAGCGCCGCACTGGCAAAGGTGTCGTCCTGGTAGAGTCATTCAGACTCTACCAAGACGCTGTTTTTCCACTCCTACACCGTTGAAAAGGCGGTAAACTCAAAAATTTTTATCGTGCATTTCTGAAGCTTTCTTCAAGATGTTTTTTGAAATTTTCAAAGCCTACAGATTGACGGGAAACAAGAACAATTGGCCGTTTCCAACTTCTGGCTAGATATCGTCCATAAAGCAAGTTGAAAAACATACCTCGTTTATTTATTACCAAAGCGCTAATTTCTCCCGTTTTTTCTATTCCTATTAACTCAACAACTTCGCCCCAATCTACTTTTGCTTTGTAGAATAAAATACGGAATTCAAAACCTGCTCCGTGGTAACGGATATCTGGAAACAACCCCAAGAAACCACTGCCACTCAAACCAAGAGCAATGGCAAAAAACAAGTTTATTGCTATAGAACCGGATAACAGTAGAAGAAAATCGGTATTGCTTGATTTTAAGTATTCTTGAAAAAAGTTTATCGAAGATGGAACAATCGACACAACAAACAAGCCCTAGGGTATCAAAATTCAGTGGATTAAGCCTTCCTCCTTGACATAATTGGGGTAAGTAATTGCACAAATGAAAGTCTGCTTTCTCTTTGTCACAAGAGGTAGAATCATTTTCATCACAGCCAGAGTGCCCACTCGGATCCGTATAGACGATCGGGTTATTCATCATCGCTGCATACCGGTCGAACGCCAGGGGGTTGCCTGCGCGGGGGATGATGGTATCCGCCTGAACAAAGCGCCCCAGGACGGGGCCATACCAGCGGGCGTTGTCCCCAAGGGGATGCTCCACTGCGTCACGCGGAAGCACCCTGGAGCGGGGTTCCTTCGCCTGACTAACTTTTTTTTATTGCTCAGGACAGGCTCAAGTCAGAAGCACACTTCTACACTTACCCCTTGCTAATCATATAAGTCGCCGATTTCCATCCAGTCCACCCACCCACTAGTATAGCAATGATCGTAAATTCAAGTGTATGCAAGAGATACATTTCAAGACTACCTCTCCATCTTGTCATGACACAGAAGAATAAGCTCATCATTATTCCAGTAAATGAACCGAGAAATGCTCCTTTTAGAAAAGCCATCCTTGTGGAGAGATTACCTTTACTATC
Source organism: uncultured Anaerolineales bacterium (assembly GCA_964457375.1). Lineage (GTDB taxonomy): Bacteria > Chloroflexota > Anaerolineae > Anaerolineales > UBA11858 > G519. The sequence goes on along the minus strand of CAYWFK010000025.1, from coordinate 7,459 downwards.
ATCTTGGTGTAACATAATTGCCAATAGAATACATCCTGCCAAGGCAAGTATAGAAGAGAATATGCCCCCAAACAGGAACATTAAGAGATACAATTTCCAATGAGGGGCACCTCCCTGCTTGATACTAATGCGTGTAAATTCTACCAACACAAAAATTATGCTTCCAAACCAAGTACCTAGAATTCCTGTTAGGGCTACCCGCCTATATAATTTGTTATACCTTTGTTTCATAGCAATTACCTCGGACAAGTGTCAATTAGGAATTACTCTGGATGATCTTCTTTACGCTTGTAATAATTATAGCCATATTCTAGCCAATATAACTCTTCCTCAGTCACAGGGTGACCATACATTAAATCGTTCCAAAAGTTAGCTAATTCTTTCACATCTTCTAACGATTGTCCGGCACTCACAGAATACATACCTTGGGCTACATAGTTGACTGCACTTTGATGGTAACATTTATCGCCAAAGCAAACTATTTGATCTGTACGTGGCTTATCCCCAAAAACAGGATTTCCATCATAGAATGGCGTGTCATAAGTGGTACGAGCATAGTCATGAGGCGTGCGGAACTCGCTATGGAGATCGTCATATACGACATACAACATAACTTCAAACTCTCCCTGATCTATCTGTTCGTGATCGTGGAAATCAATAGTTTCATCGCTTTGGAAACATTCGGTAAGTGTTTCCTGACAACCTCCAACAACTATCGTCTCATGTCTCCGTCTTGTGTCGTAATCGTATCCTGCAAATGCTGCTACTGTAGCAATAAGTGTGATAATTACTCGGATAGGAATTTCAAAATTCTCTATGAAGGTCTCTCCCCAATGCCCGCTCGGATCCGCATACCTCACCGGATTGTCGTTGACACACGCATACCGGTCCCACGCCAGGGGGCTGCCTGCGCCGGGCACAATCGTATCCGCCTGGGCAAACCGCCCCTGGACGGGGCCGTACCAGCGGGCGTTGTCCCCGAGGGGATGCTTCGCGATAATACATCAGGCCGATGGACCCCATCTCGCTGCGCTGGCCGGTAAAGGCGTAATCCGCGGGCATGATACCCCAAGTATACCAAATTTCGCCCCGGGTTTGTCCACTCCGCGATGCTACGTGATGCTTCGCAATACCCGAGTTCGACCGGGGTGGATAGATAGGCAACCACTTTACCTCCATGGTCCGGCCCGCAAGCGAATGTGCTCCGGGGACAGTATTCTATATTTCCGGCAATGGAGGTTTTATTTCTTCGAACCGGGAGGATAAACCGCCGTGATGTTCCCCGTATCCATGTTAATTTTAATTTTGAACAAACGATCCCAAACATGATCTAACGGGGAAAGGGAAAAGGCGATATAGGAAACCAGCCACTCATTTTCTTGTGGCCCATTGGCTGACACACTGATTTCGCAATTGTTTTCAATCCGGGAACGCAAGGCCAACCCTCCATTCTCGTCAGCAATTTGTACAGCATCTTCAGCAGAAATTCTCACTTGCTCCGGTTCTGTATGCATGTAATACCATTGTCCACCAACCGGGGTTTTCTCTTCTTCAAGCCAAATTATCTCACCATCACGATAAATGCTTGTTGTATGTAAAACACTCGTTTTTCCTTCAGGGCGGTTGTTAACTTTATATAGCCAGAATTTTGCCGAGTAAGGTCCTCTTGTAACATCTGCACAGTGATAGTCGTACCAAACAACACAGAATTGCCACTCGTCCAATGTTTCTTGCCAATAAAATTGGTGGAAGGCTCTGGCTACAAGCAGAAAATCAAGCGAATTCCATGCCGTAGTCTTGGGATGGTGCACAGGTGCAGGCGTTGGCGTTTCACTCAATGGAGAAAATACTCCCTGTTCTCCCTGGGCCAATGCATCTATAATCGTTTCCGAGTTGAAAGAATAATCGCCAATATCCGACGAGATGGTGGTTTCTTTTTCCGGAAACAGTTGACATGCAAGGGCTACACCTATCATCAGCACCGTGACGATAATTAATTTTATTTGTATTCTGGTTGCATCCATTGCCAGATTCCTTGTCATTTGTTTGTATTTGTATGTTCTTCTCTAATTTCCCACACTTTGTCTTGTGTCAAACCGTAAGGTAATTCCCGCCCAAGTGCGTTCAGCATCAACAAATTGTTGAGGTAAAGGCGTAACATAAACCGGGTATCACAACCTCCATGTCCATATGCACGAAAAGCCAAGAAAGTAGTGTCAGGCTTTATCTCGCGGGTATCGAAGTAAGCATCCCAAGCCGTTTTCCTGTCTTTGTTTTTGTATTCTATCAGAAAATCGGCAAATTCTTCTCTTGCTGCCGAAGGCTGCCGATGGCGCGAAATTAGAGTATTTACACGCGAAGCGCCACCGGTCGGCCACTGAACTGGTAAACTCGAACTCCTGCGGTGCTTCCCACGGGGTGAGGTCACTGGCTCGCTGCGTCATGTACAGTTTTTCATTAGCCTTGTACCCTAAGTAAGCCGCCCGCGCATTCCGATAGTGATAAACGTCCTCTCCCGCTTTGACAAGGTACGTAGTGGGTGTGTAATAAAAGTATCGCAATGCCAGATTTTCAGCACTTTCTTTACTGTACGCGTAATTCTCGGTGAATTCGGCCTCCGCCCAGCCTTCCGGCATGTCGTCCACGGTAATCAACAAATCCACATCGGCAAAGTCTCGCTCTGGTGGAGAGTAAACGCATCTTCCAAGCAACAGCCCGGCCATAATGAGTCCAATGAGCAAGATAAATCTTCCTCTGGATATATCAATGAATGCCATAACTTGCCTCCAACTTACTGAGGGGGATGAAGTAATCCCCCGTAATCCCGAATTGCATCGTTGAGGTCTTCCAGGGTTACAGGACCGCCTTCTAACCGCTTGTACAAAAGTATGCCAAACTGAATTGCTCGCTGGTTGTACGGCTGATCGAAGAAGTACCCTGCGTCCTCCAAATGGACCCGGTGATGATTTACCAAGTCGGATCCGGCCTGTGCCACACCCGCCCCAATGTACTCTTCTTCCGCCGGTGTTGATCCGCCATCATCCCTGCCCGCCGTCTTTGTAACTTCACCACGATTTCAGGATAGCCCAGTTTGCATTTTTCGCGCCGCATTAGCGAGCGGCGAAGCCGCCTTCCGCTTTATTTGCCTGGCGGGTCGCGCCCTATGTTGTCTTACCGCACGCCACAAGCAACAACAAAACCACCATGCTGTACAGAATCGGAACCATAAAACCGTCCGTGATAACCATACAGGTGCACTTGTATCTCGTTTGCCTGTTGAGCTGTTGAAGGCGGGCGTTTATTCCTGCTTGTTTTACGGATAGCGGCATTCATTTTGCCATCAATTTTTCTTAATATTTTTCTGATAGTCTGAGCCGCATCCTAATCATCCGTAACATCTGTGAGAGGAACACAACTTTTACACCCGGGTATCACCCCCGCAGGCTCCACCGTTGAATCTAGCACAGATTTCCCGTGCAATCAAGTAAGATAATTTACATCTTGAGTCAAAGCAAAAACCATAGCAAGCACACTGCGATATTGCCCCGCGCGTCATGCAATCCCGGGTAAAATAGATTATACTGAAACCGCAGACCGAACCGACGCACATAACGGAGCACAAATCATCACGAAAGTGTTTCAGTGCCCTTCAACACAAAAGTTGTCGTCCTCTGCGGTTGTTCCGAACAAGCCCGATACCATTAACGAATTTTCACCAGTCAAACAAACAAGGGAACTCACCATGCCGAAAGATTACTATCTTCAACCCAATGCCCCTGATCCGGTTTTGAGCAGTGAGCAGATACTGGCACTGGTCCGCCAGCACGTACCGGATGCACAAACCGTGACCAGCGTCGACGAAACAGGCGGGGAAGCCCGCACCTACCTCATCGATGACAACCTGATATTCAAGACCCAGCGGCCTCATCAGCTGCGCCTGCGCACCAGCCTGAAGAAAGAAGTCTTTTTTCTGCAACAACTGGGGGGAGTGAAAGGAGTCAAAACGCCCAAAGTGATTGGGTACGGACATCCGCAACCGTTGATTGAATACACCCTGATGACCCGCATGCCCGGCATTGCCTTGCGAAACGCAAACTTGCCCGCTGAAACCCGCCGTTCGACGCTGAAAGCGCTGGGGCGTATGCTATATCGCATTCATACCATTCCTCAGGAGCCTTTGCGGGAAAGCGGTTTGTTTTACGGGGACCAGTCACCGGTGGATGTGCGCTGGCGGATGGGGAATTTATTTGACGATCTCGCAGAAATGGTCCGGAAAAGCAATGAGAATTGGGAATACCCCGTTCCCCCGGAAGTGATTGGCAGGCGGATGATAGCTGCCATGCCGGATACGCGCCGGATTGTGGCGCTGCATTCCAACCCCGGGCCCGAGCATACCTTTGTCGATCCGGGCAGCGGGGAGCTAATCGGGATCATCGACTTTGGTGATGCGTATTTCAGCCATCCGGCTAACGATTTGAGGCGTTACCTTTCGCCAAAAGACCGGACGGCGGTTTTATCCGGGTACCGCGAAGCTGCTTCACTGAACGCGGAGTTTATGGCTGTCTGGCGGGTCGCCTGTGCAATTGCAGATATTACCGCAATGATCCGCTTCCCGGAACTTCGCTCTGATGCCGCTGCTGAATTGGATATCATCCTGGCTGAGGTTGAGTGACCCCCACAGCAATCGTTTTTCCAACGAGCACGCATTCAATAGCAAATTAAGCTCCGTTTCCATCCTGTGCATCCGGCAGGAGATTTCTACCTGTATGCGCACCAACCGGAGCCGTTCACAATCACACGGATGGTTGCCGGGTAGTCTTCGTCTGGGATGTAACGGTTCGCTAAACGCAGGCACGGAACAGCGGAATTTCAGTTTCTCAAAACCCACCAAATATCTTCACCGGCAAATCCACAACTCCGGTAGAATGCTTCGATATGCCCGTCTCCGTCAGCTTCGCCTGCCACAGTGGTAAAAGCCGCCCGCTTTTCCAGACGGGCAAGCAGTTCGCCCACAATACACTTGCCCAACCCTTTTTTCTGATAGGCAGGGAGGACCTGCACCCATTCCAGCGAGCCTTCACGAACCGTATGATCCACTTCTGCAATTCCAAGCCCCGCCGGAATACCCTTTTGATCATCGATAACCCAAACCCACAACGACGGGTCGAACACAGCATGTTCCATCCAACTCCTTACCGTTTCAGCCGTCGGATGAATATCCTGATAGCAATGCCCGATTAATTCCGCAGCTTCTTGAGCATCACCCGGCAGATTGACGTCCGCAATACTGAAACCTGCCGGCACAGTAACGCTTATACCTGCATTTTCCGGGCGATGGATTAAACGGAAATACGGTTGATGAACAGCGAATTTTCCCGGCAAACTGCTGCGCATGAAATCCTGATGAACGAGAGCCAAATTCAAGGCATTACGATGTTCACTCAAATGCAAATCCGTATGGCGGTTTCGTGCCCAGCAGACCAACAAACTGTTTTCGCCCCAAGCCATCAAACGGGCAACTCTTCCTGCCTGCATCTTTACAGAAGTTTGCAAGTCATCAAGCCGTGCCAACGTTTTCCAAAGGGCATTCGGTAAAACCTGGCATGGATTTTGACGGTAAATTGAAATGAGCGCATCACGAAAATTCATTTTTTTCTTGACAATATGCTACCCGATATTTTGCTAAACAATGCCACTGCCGGCAGGCGCTGTTTGACAGGAACGCTCGCCGGCCCCACACATTTTACACCAACTCGAGTCTCTTGTCCCGAAACGGGAATCATCATCAAACCGATTGAAAATCTATCCCCGCTTCTCACTTACCCAAGCAGAAGAACTGACAAAAAAGTTCGGCTGACGCCACTCCCGACCAATTCAAGTACCTCACGTGTAACATCTTTCCCTTCGGAATAACGCAGCGCAACCTGTGCTGCCGCTGACACTTGCCGGACCAAGTCACTTTGCCCGCCCGCTTCGTTCTTCAGGCAGGCAAGGTATTTTTCCCATTCGCCCGGGTCATTTGTAGCGGCCCATTTGCACAAAGTGCTGAAATAACCGACGACATATTGCCATTCGCGGGGCTGCCCCGGCTGAAGTGCATGTGCTTCATACTGTCTGGCAGCTCGCAGGAACAGCCTTCCGGCTTCTTTCGTCTGTTTTTCCTTCTTCTTCACCAATCCAAGGTTGAGCAAAGCCAAACCATCGAACCACGCTTTATCGGTTCCCGCATCCAATGCCAACAAGGCTGTTGCGGTTCGCTCCGCTTCTGCCCGATTATCCATGAAGTTTGCCGCCCAGCATTTCAGCCCCAACGCACCTGCATACCAATAAGACGGTTGCGGGCTTCGCTCCAGGCAGGCATCAGCAAGGGCGGCAGCCTTTTCGAAGTCGCCTTGCTCAAAAGCTTCGTATCCCGCCAAATAGGTTTCTTTTACGGTATCATTTTCACTCATTGCAACCAATTCGTTTCTTCAGCCGGCAAGATATAACCAGTCACCTGCCAATAGTTTACCTCATCCCTGCCCGCACAAAAGCAACACCTCCAGGCCTGACTTTCCCCGGCAGGCAAACTGTGCTCCATGAGGAGCCGGTTTTATGCGATTGCCAATCGGCATACATCAAATTTAGCAACCAAACGTTAAGCTCAGCGTCAGCAAAAAACGTCGTTCGTTCCTCACTCTGCTTTCTGCAGTCCGAGTACATGCGATTGTTAGACTGCCTACTTTTATAAAAATTTACTCGATAGTTTGTGAGTTTGCTTAACGTGCTTGTTTGTAATATCCCACTGAGACAATTCTGTTCTCACTAACTCTTTGTGCTTTTTGCTTATATCACGTAACGCATTCCCGACAGACTTACGTACATATTCGCTTTCATCGTTCCGAAGTTGACTCAACAACTGAATGGCAATTTCCGGTTGGTCCTTAAAAAAAGGGCGACCGGTCCAAATTCTGAGCCCTTCTGTTACTGCCCGCCGCACGTTAGGCGAGGAATCTGCTAACCATTCTTTGATAACAGGAATAGCATTTTCGTAACCAACATCAGCGCAATATCTGTCAAATGCTTTTGCGAGTATCTCTTGTACACGCCAGTCATTATCTTTGCTGACATGACGTTTTAGAAAATTGAGCACATCCTTCGAATTGGCTGCGAATCTTCCGAAAATGAATGTTGCCAATAAACGATCCTGATATATTTCTGAAGAGAATAGTTGTTTGGCAATACGAAGGCACTCTTCGGCAGGATGTTCATCTACGACTTCATTTGCCGCTTTTTGAATATCCAAAAACCCATGCTGTGTTCTTCGAACTCGCTGAATAAGTTTTTCTATTTTATCCATGTTTGTTTGAATATCACTTTTATATCCATACACGGCCTAACGGTTTGCTCAGCGGCGGGGCGGGTTTGCAATCATTCTACAATTTCAGTATAGCCCAACTTTGCAAATTTAGCGTCGCTT
>CAYWFK010000024.1:0-37944 GCA_964457375.1 uncultured Anaerolineales bacterium | reverse complement strand
CGTGTTTTTCCTTCATTGGAGGAAATGGTGGAAAAGGCGCCCGCTCTGTTCGTGGTGACATCGGTCCCGTGGCATGCAAATCCTGTCATCGTTGCAAAGCTGGCGGCAATGGGGGTGCCGGTACTTTCAGAGACACCGCCGGCTCCGGACCTTGAAGGATTGATTGAAATCAATGAGCTTGCCGGTGCAGGAGCGAAGATTCAGGTGGCAGAGCAATTTCATTTGCAGCCTCATCATGCCGCCCGGTTTGCCGCTGCCCGTAGCGGTATTTTGGGGACGGTTTCACAGGCGCAGGTATCAGCCGGACATGGTTATCACGGTATCAGCCTGATTCGAAAACTTCTTGATATTGGCTTCGGGATGCCGGTTGTCAGCGGGTTCATGTTCAGGTCGGGTTTGATGAATGGCCCTGATCGCAACGGGCTGCCCGAAAAACCCGAATATATCCACTCGGAACAAAAGTTCATCCGCCTGGATTATGGCAACAAACTGGGGTTGCTGGATTTTACGACCGACCAGTATTTTTCCTGGATTCGCAATGAGCGTGTGCTGGTACGCGGTGAGCTGGGAGAGATTGTCAATGACCAGGCTGTTTTTCTGAAAGATTACCTGACACCGCTCAGGCTTTCATTCGTCCGCCATAGCGCCGGATTGAATGGAAACCTGGAAGGAAATTTCCTTCGGGGAATTCAGCTTGGGGAACGATGGGTATATCAGCCTCCCTTTGTGCCGCAAGCCCTGACCGATGAAGAAATCGCAATCGCGACCTGCCTGGTGAGGATGGCTGAGTATGTGGAGAGCGGAAAGGAATTCTATTCGCTGGCTGATGCGTCCCAAGACCATTACCTCAACCTGATGGCAGAAAAAGCAATCGAAACCGGAATGCCAATCGAGACGAAGAAGATGCCCTGGGTGGAATAATCCCGGTATAATTTCAATATCAAGTGTAAGTATTGCAACTGAAAAAGGAGAAAATCATGCAAACCCGTAAACTAGGCTTTACTGATCTCCGGTTCACAACGATTGGTTTGGGGGCATGGGCAATAGGTGGTAAATGGGAGTGGGGGTGGGGAGAGCAGGACGACAATGAGTCGATTGCTACGATTCAGCGGGCGATTGATTTGGGAATCAACTGGATCGATACCGCACCTGCCTATGGCTATGGCCATTCGGAAGAGATTGTCGGCAAAGCGATAGCCGGCCGGCGTGACCAGGTGCTTATTGCGACAAAGTGCAGCCTGACCTGGGACGAAGGTGGCTCTGAAATCAAGAATGTGCTCAAAGCGGAAAGCATCCGGCGGGAAGTGGAAGCCAGTTTGAGACGGTTGAATATCGATGTGATTGACTTGTATCAAATTCACTGGCCTTTCCCTGATGAGGATATCGAAGAAGGCTGGTCGACAATTGCCGATTTGGTGAAAGAAGGCAAAATACGCTATGGCGGCGTTTCGAATTTCAGCGTTGAGCAAATCAAACGGGCGCAGGCCATTCATCCGGTGGCATCCCTTCAACCGCCGTACAGCATGCTGGTGCGAAATGCGGAAGATGACCTGCTCGGTTATTGTGCGGAAAACCGGATTGGGGTGGTTGTTTACAGCCCGATGCAGGCAGGTTTGCTGACCGGCAAGTTCAGTATGGCGCGAATTGCCAGCCTGGACGAAAGTGACTGGCGCCGGCGTAACAAGCATTTTCAGGAACCGGAAGTGAGCGCAACGTTTGCTTTGGTCGAGAAATTGCGGCCGATTGCCGAGCGAAACGGAAGAACCCTTGCGCAGCTTGCGATTGCCTGGGTGCTGCGCAGGCCTGAAGTAACCTCCGCAATTGTCGGGGCGCGGCGTCCTGCGCAAATCGAAGAAACGGCGCAGGCAGGTGACTGGGTACTCGCTGATGATGATATCGATGAAATCGAAAAATACCTCGATGAATGGAAACATGCTGTGGAAAGCAACACGGCATCAGCGTAAGAAACAGGCACTGCCTGAACGATAATTGGAATAACTATCCCGGAGTGAGGTGTCGGACGATGGATGACCACGCGAAAAAAACAACAGTACCTTTGCCGGATACGCTTTCGCAGCGGATTGGTGTGTTGGCAAGGCGGGAGGTCGAGGCGCGGATTTTGGCTCCGCTCATCGATGCACTCGGTGAGCGTTTTGGGCGTGACGCAGTGTTGGAGGTCGTCAGGGAGACGATTGTGAAGATTGCCCGGGAACAGGGGCGCGAACTGGCACAGACGATGGGCGGAAATGGCAGCAGGGAGTTCAGGGAAGCCGGTAAGTTTTGGAAAAAAGACAATGCGCTGGAAGTCGACTATCTGGCACAGGATGAGCAGGTGCTCGATTACAATGTGACGCGTTGCCGATACGCAGAAATGTACAAGGCTTTGGAAACCCCCGACCTCGGATACCTGCTCTCCTGCAACCGTGATTTTGCTTTGCTGGAAGGTTACAACCCGGGCGCGGTTTTGCGCCGAACGCAGACGATCATGGAAGGGGCTTCGTATTGCGATTTTCGAATTGCTTTCCCCGCTGACCGTGCTGCCAAAGACAGCGATGACGGATAACCCCATGGTGCAGAATGGCTTGCAATGCTGGCGAATACAGCTTTGCAGGATGTCGATGGGATAACTGGCAAAACGGACGAATGAGAAAACATCTTTTCTTGTTCGTCTGTTTATTTTTTCGTATTGTTTGATTTTGTAGGAGGAAACAACCCGGTTCCTGTTTGGCTGTATTGAAACCAATGGCGTGGTTGTCGCATCATTGTTTTTCGGAATGGCGGTTTAATGAACATCTTTTTTTTGAAAAACAGTACTCATCGGGAGAGACGCCGGGTTGTATTTGAAAAGATCGATTTTGACTTTTCGCCACATACGCAGGAGCCCTTCCAGAGGAACCAGCCAGGGAGATTTTACCTGCCAGATGTTTTGCAAAAATCGCAGAAAACTCGGAAACGGGTAGTTCTTTTGGTCGTAGACAAGAAAATGCATGACCTTCAACAGGAAGTTGCCGAATACCGGTACAGGTTTGTGAATCAGGAAATAGTAGTGCCATTTCGCCCGGAAGGTAACGGGGATTTGTTTGAGTTCGTGAAGCGTTTTTTCGGGAACGGGTGTGTGGAGTTCGGTTTTGATGAAAGTCAACGCCTGGAACACGGAGCGTGAAGTGTGTGTTGCGGCTGCATGCTCTACCAGAAAATCCCAGTCGACAGGGTGAGACGATGCCTGAACGAGAAACGATGTATCAGCAGCCCAGCGTATCGGGGGAATAGGATTCCACTGGAAGCCATGAACAATCGTATGGAATAACTGGTCGGTAGTACTCATGACCCGTACCGGGATGCCTTCGAAGTCTGTTTCAGAAGATCTTTGCCAATATCCCGCGTCTGTTTTTCCCGATGAGACCTGAATTAGTGACTGCCAGTGCATATCGATGACATGTCCCTGCCCGTCATGATACATCACGGCATGCTTTCCCGGGTCGACTTCACCGGCAAAAGAAATTTTAGGTTTCCAGCTGAGATTCTTGATGATTTCGACAGCTTCTCTGGCTTTGTCTTTACGCACCAAAAAGTCGATATCGTCCATCGGGCGTAACGCATAATTGAGTTTGCAGCTCAGTACCAGCCCGGCACCTTTGAACAAAAGCACTTCGATGCCGGCACGGTGCAATGCGGCAATCACCGGTTTGACGTGGTGAAACAGAAGATGGTTGCTCGACCAGAACCGGCGGAAAATACCCTTGTAACGTGCCGGTATCTGATTTTGCTGATTGCAAGCCAGCATGTTGTGGTAAAGCAAGGGTATCAATCGCAAAGAGCCATAATCGATATTGGTAAAAGTGGTTTCCTTTTGCCAGCTTTTCCACGCGTCGACAGCTTCGTTTCCTTTTAACAAGGACGCTTTCAGAAGGAGCGTTTGCTGGCGGGTTGGCATGCAGGTTTTGGGTGTGGTTGACATTCTGAGCCTTCTGTTTATTTGAATGGTGTTGTTTTGTTCAGGAATTTGTTTTCCTGTTTTGGCGTTGCCGGTCGAGGTTGGCTTTCACCAGCCTGACGAAGTCGAGCCTGCTGCTGGCATGTTTGCTTGTCATGTTCGATTTGTGAAGCCTGCGTTCGAGAAGAACGTCCGGCAGCATGATGATTTTCAAATGCATGGCTTTTGCCCGAAGATACCATTCGATGAATTCTCCCAGCTGGTAATCTGATGAAAACTCCCCTGTTTTTTCAAAGATATCCCGCCTGATGAGGGACGCACCGCCTAAATACCCGGGAACAGGAGCTTCGGGGCAGTGAATGCGGGCTTTTTCTTCCCGGTTCATCTCCGGGCTGATGAACTGCCGGACGTGACAAAAAACGATATCGGCATTTTCCTCGATGGCAGCGGCAACCTGTAAAGTAAGTTTGTTTTTTACCCAGAGGTCATCGGCATCCAGAAAAGCGATATATGCTCCGGACGATGCGGCGATACAGCGATTTCGTGTATCGCTCAACCCGGTGTGAGGCTTGTGAATATACTGAATGCGATCACCGTAGCCGGTTGCGATTTGTCTTGTCCGGTCTGTCGAACCGTCATCGACGATGATGATTTCTATTGGCCGGTAAGTTTGTTTCAGGATGCTGTCGATAGCTTCCGCAAGGTATTTTTCGCCGTTGTATACTGCCATATTGACTGAGACGAGTGGATGGGGGGATTGACGGTTGGGCATTGATTGGTTTCCTTGTCAGGCAGGTTCGTTCTTCCGGTCCTGATTGCCCAGGCGGCAATACAGGTTGTCGTAGGCGTCGATATAACGCTCCCAGCCAAAAACGCTGCGTATTCTTGAAGCGGCAGCCTTTCCCATGGCGATTGCTTTTTGCGGATTGGTGAGCAGGGCGCAGATGGCGTTGAAAAGCGCTTGCGCTTTTTCGGGTTCCACCAGAACGCCGGTTTCTTCGTGGATGATGATTTCTTTTAGCCCGCCCTTGCTGGCTGCGACGACAGGCCTGCCGAAAAAGCCCGCTTCGAGAGCAACTGTTGGCAGGGGATCGGAAAAGCGGGACGGAATCACAACGATGCTTGCCCGGTTGATCAATGCGGAGACCTGTTGGGGGCTTATTTGCCCGGTGAATTCGACGGTGTCTTTCAGGCCGAGTTTCTTGGTTTGTGCTTCGAGCGCAGCGCGATCGATACCATCTCCTGCAAGTGTGAGATGTGCGTTCGGGAACTTCTTGTGCAGCAAGGCAAAGGCGTCAATCAGAATATCGAAACCTTTGGCACGTATCATTCTGCCAAGCCCTAGGATGTGCGTTCGGGAGAAGTCCAGCGGGCTGGGGACGCTATCGGGAAAATCGATGCCGTTGTAAACCAGCGAGGAACATTTGGCAAGGGGAGGGTGGATTTTGATTGCATCATCCATGACCGCCTGTGAAACCATCGTCGTCCATTGTGCGGTTCGCAGTGTTTGCCCGAGCACGGTGTTTTCATTCCCGTCGAAATTGCCAAAGCATGTATGCAGGGATAGCAATGTCGGGGCGGAGCAGGCGCTCAATGTCTTGATGTGGTAATAGGAGATGGGGGCGGACATCTGAATGTGAATCAGATCCGGTTGAAAGGTGGATTTGATTTCCGCCATTCTGTGCAGGCAGTGTTTCATTTTGATGAGTTGGTGTTTGGAAATTGCTGCGAGGAATGGCGCCCGATGAATGGGAATACCCTGGTAAGAATCTTCGGTGGGGAGCGTTTTCCCTGCGATGGAAGTAACAATCTCGAATTGGTGCCCTCTCTTTTGCATGGCAGGCAGGAATTTGAGAGAGAGTGTTTCGATTCCTCCCAGGTGAGGCCAGAAAAAAGCGGCGATATACAAAACTTTCATCGCAAAGCTCCCGTCGACGGTTTCTTTATTGTGTTTTTTTCGAAGAAAGCAGACCAGTTTTTCAAATCCTGGTGTGCGTTTTGGTTTGCTTTTCTGCGATCGATGGATTTTTTGTAAGCGAGAAGCTGGTATTTCAAATCCAGCCGGCGGTTCATTGTGAGATTGGTTGTGTGTTTGCGGTAATATTGAATGGTCTCGGGATGGATGAGCATGTTAATGCCTTGTTCCCGGGCACGCAGAAACCAGTCGATATCATCGCAATAGGGGAAGGTTTCATCGAAAAAGCCGACTTTGTCGAAAACGGTTTTGCGAATCAGGGCACTGCCCATACTGAGCATCGGTTGAGGCTGCTTGAAAGGTACAAATGCAGTCGACCCATCGGATGCGGTCTGTAAGCGGATATGCTGCGTGTAGCCGATGATGATTTCGGCGTCAGGATGGGTTTCCATTTTGCGGAGTTGCAGGGCAAGTTTGTCGCTGCTCCAGAGATCATCCGCATCCAGAAAGGCGATCAACTCTCCTCGGGCGGTTTGCAAACCCTTGTTTCTTGCTGCCGGTGTGCCATGGTTGCGCTGGTAAAAATAGCTCACTTGCTTCCCGAAACTGTGAACGATGGCTGCGGTGTTGTCTTGCGAACCGTCATCGATGACGATCACCTCGAGTGGACTTACTTTTTGCGACAGAATACTTTGCAGGGTTTCTGCAATATATGCTTCGGCATTGTAAGCGGGAACGATAACGCTAATCAAAGCATGGCGGGTCATCACATGTTGTTCCTCAAAAAGTATTCGATGACAACAGGAATTTGCGAGAGATTCGTTCCGAGTTCCAGCGTGAAGCAAGGCACACTTCGCAGCAAAGCAGCCATAGCATGCAGGGTTTGCTTTCCGGCGCCCGGAAGCTGGAAAATCGATCCCGGCGCCAATGCCATCAATGTCTGTGCCGCTGATCTTTTTGTGACGGTCGTTTCTCTTTTCCCGGTAACTTTCGGGACGAAGACCGCTTTGACAGGAAATCCTTGTGAAATATGGGCTTGGTAATCGCGGAATAATTGGTAAACAGCTTTTTGTTCGTGGAGCTTTTCAGGGTTGGTTAGTGAGGCTTTTAGAGCGGGAATTTTGTCTACATCCTGCGGTTCCAGCGTTCCGGATGAATAAATGCTAAAAACATAAGGTTCCGGGGGATAAGTGATGATGCAGTTTTCGTCTCCAACGTACTGCAACCCGGCGGTAATGCAGGAAAGGGCTGTGGTGGATTTGCCGGCTCCCCCTTTTCCGGTAATCAATACTCCTGCTTCGGGTATGCCGACCGCTGCTGCATGCACGATATACCGTTGACGGGTACTCAGCCACCAATGGAAAATGGTACGCAAGGGTGTGATCGTGTGGAAATGGGGAACTTGTCTGGCGTCCGGAATCCAGTAAATGGCTTCGTTCCGGTCAAGGTCGATCATGTGCAAAGCGCTTTGGTGCACTGTCTTGATGCGGTCGTTGTTGAACCCGCGTATCAATCCGAATTCGCGGTAGTCTTCTTCCTTCCAGGGTGGTGAAGGCATATGGGTATGAGTTGAGCGGCTGTCCCACAAAAAGACGGTTAGTGCCGGTTCGGGCACCGGTGCTTGTTCCAGATGGGCGAGCGCCGGTGTGATTAGCGGGATCAATGCAGCGCCGGCAAATCTTAACCGGATTGTATACCCGCCGAGATTGTAGTAAAAGTCTGTCGGTCCCCCGAACGAAAGGGCAGCCCGGGTAAAAGTCAGGCGGCCGGTCGAAAAAAATGCCGCCGGATCGACTTTTTGGGATTGGATTTTCTTTTCGGTAAATGATTTCGTGTTTGTTTTCACCTTATTCACGATCTTGGGGAACACCCGGCGTTACATTAGGCCATCCCGTTTCATCGACTTCGTGGATCGGATCGAGCAGCAAGAGTTCTTCCATGTCCGTATATTTTTCGATGACAGGTGCTTCGAATTTCCTTTTTGTTACTTCTTCTTTTGGCGACGGGACAGCAGATGGCGCTGTATTTGCTTTTTCTCCGGTCTGGTCCGGAACAATAATTTCCTCGTTTTCCAGCTCTGCGAGAAAACGGAAAACTGCTTCCCGGAGATTTGTGTCTGCTTCTTCGTACTGTCCGGAAATCAGTTTGATAGTTTCCTGTGTATCCAATCCCTGGACAAGACAATCCCAAATCAATGCTCCGGTCGTGGATAAACTATAATAATGTCCCTTGTCCAAATTGACGATAATCACTTCTCCGTCGATCATTTCGTAGATAACACCTGAACTATTAATTCTGTATTTTGTTGTATTGTTCATGTTCTCCTCGCAATGTGATATACGGGAAAGCTGGTTAATGCCAGCTGTCGATAGGCGAAAGTGATTGTTCGAAATTGAAACGTTCCTTGTTGTGAAGCTACAAGTATTCTTGCATGACCATTGATTTCCATCCCCCGTTTTTGTTCACAATACGTTCATATTATAAACCAGACTATGACTTCATGTCATACAATCAGAGAAATTCATTTGCTCATCCTGACCGGGAGACAGCATCAGGTTGGTTTATGGAAATAGTGCAGGCCGGACGGGGAATGCGGAGAGCACGTAAAACGCTTCTCCGGGTGTTGTCCGTGTGCATGGGGAACCGATTCTTCCCGGAGTTGCGAAAACAGCATCCTGAGGAAACAGGCAAATTGTTCGCTTGCAGCAGTAACAATGAGCCGGCGATTATTTCGATGATGGTAGGGGGAGCAGCCTGCCGGGGCAGGGTCAAAACAAGTAAGGAATCATCATCTTCGATGCTTTCATGTACGTTCGGTAGGCGTCTCCGAAATAGCGTATGTTTTCTTGTTCTTCTATACGGGCGGTTGCCACGAGAAATATCGTGGCAACAATGGCAAGAAGGAATCCAGGCCAGCTAATGCGTTTCAGGAAAATACCCCAGCAGAGGAACAACAGGGAACTGTATAGCGGGTGGCGGATGTAATGGTAGACTCCCGTGGTAATCAGCTGCGTGGTATTCTCGAAACCAAGCAAGGCCTCTTCCTGTCGTTCCCCTGTGATTTTCCCTTCCCGGCGGAAAGCCAGTGCACCCAGATATACCAGTAAAATGGAAATGCCGAGGAAAAACCAGGCGACGATTTGCCTTAGGCAAAACGGATCGGTAAACCATTCGTTCATGTTGAGCAAAAAGAGCAGCAGCATGGTAACCCATGCAAAGAAACGGAAATATCCATGATTTTGGCTGGTTTTCAGGGAAGGACGTGATACCCAATAAAGCCCAAGAATGCCCAACAATAATAGTATGCCTTTGTAGATTAGTGTCATGATTAGTCGGAGTGCCTTTCTTCTATTTGGTAGTCGCAGATGAAAATCCCATCGTTTGCCCGGCGGGAGCCAAGATAATTTTCGTCCAGAGCGTGTACGTCGAAGACGGTAACATCATGTACGAAATCCAGCCGGATGCCGGATTCCTGCGCCATCCACAAACCGATTTTGTACGTTCCTTTTTTTAGCGGAAGCCGGGGAATGGTTAGTGTGAAGTGGTTTTCTCCATGATCGAGAATCACTTGTTTGTCCGCACGTGCGCTGTCGAAATTCAGGAGTTTCGTCCCGAAAAGATCCGCAATGAACATAGCCCAGCGTACCCTGAATTGATCATGCGTCGCACGGATGACGATTTCCGCCTGCAAAGGCATATTGGGGGTCAACTGTTTGCCTGGGGTTCCCGCCGTCTGGCAAAAGCGGAATTTGCTAAACCACGCTTCACTGCTTTTTTTTCTGGTAATTTTTCCTACATCGATCCATTCCCCATAGTGTACCGGCGGGATGGTTTCGGTGATATATTTTTCGAGTATGTCAGCGGTGGGTCCGAAATCGGTGAGTTTTCCTTTTTGAATCAGCATTGTTTTGCTGCATAGCCTTTGAATTGCTCCCATATTGTGGCTGACAAACACAACGGTACGGCCTTCTTTTGCGATGTTCCCGATTTTACCAAGACATTTTTTCTGAAAGGCAATATCACCGACAGCAAGCACTTCGTCCACGAGCAGGATTTCCGGTTCAAGATGGGCTGCGACTGCGAAAGCAAGGCGTACATACATACCGCTGGAATAGCGTTTGACCGGCGTGTCCAGAAATTTCCCGATTTCTGCAAAGGATGTGATGGCATCGAATTTGCGGGTGATTTCGCGCCGGGTCATTCCCAGAATAGCGCCGTTGAGATAAATATTTTCCCGCCCTGTCAATTCGGGATGAAAGCCGGTACCGACATCCAGCAGGCTGCCGATTCTGCCGTTGATGATTGCTTTGCCACCGGTCGGTTCGGTAATGCGGGAAAGGATTTTCAGCAAAGTGGTTTTCCCTGCGCCGTTTCTGCCGATGATACCTACGACTTCGCCTTGTTGAATTTCGAAAGACACATCCTGCAAAGCCCAGATTGTTTGCGGGGAAGACGCGGGGGAGTATGCTGGCCGGATGTTTGCCGGGCTGTTACCGGGTTTGTGATTCGTTGATCGTGTCAGTGCATGTTTGACAATGGAAGCGGCAGCATCGCGCAGGGTGTCATGATATGGCATCCCGATAGTGTATCGTTTGGAGATGTGTTCTGCCTTGATGGCCGGTTTGTTCATGGATAAACACCCTTCGGCTTAGGCACCGGGATTGGTTGCCGGTGTGTACGGTTCGGTGAATTTGGCGGTGCTGCTTATATACTGGTACAGGCCGGTGCCTGTAATCGTTCAAATGATATCCGCAAAGTAACGTTCCGTATGCCGGTAGTATAAAAGCCCGCTAATCAATACGGCAAGCGTGATGAGCGTCGTGACCAGGAAGAGGCTGCCCGGGGGTTTTGCACTTGCCAAACGGGCGCCCAGCAGTACCCAGCGAAAGCCTTCGACGACACCGGTCATGGGGTTGAGCGCCATGAGAAAGCGGTATTTTTCGGGAATCAGGGTTGTGCTATATACCACCGGCGTGAGATACATCCATACCTGAATGATATAGGGAACGATGTAGTTCACGTCCCGATAGCGGACATTGAGCGCAGCAAGCCACAAGCCAAATCCGAGAGCCGTGAGCATTGCAAGCAAAAGGAAAAACGGGAGGAAAAATACGGCTATTGTCGGAGTAATTCCATAGTAGAGCATTAATCCAATCAGGACGAGAAAAGCGACAGCGAAATCAACCACACCGGCAAGCACGCCGGCAAGAGGAATGATCAAACGCGGAAAGTAAACTTTGGTAATCAGGTGTGCACTGTTGACGACGCTGGTTGCAGTTCTGCCCAGTGCACCGGAAAAGTAGTTCCAGGGGAGCAGGGCGGCATAGGCAAAGACAGGGTAAGGGACATCCCCGGATGGCACTTTGAGCAGCCAGCCGAAAAGGATGCTGAAAACCAGCATGCTGACAACCGGCTGAAGGACAACCCAGGCGATGCCAAGCAGCGTTTGTTTATAGCGAACCTTTAAATCGCGCCAGACAAGAAAATAGAGTAATTCACGGTATTGCCAAAGCGAGTGTAAATTCAGGGAAACCCAGCCGTCGCTGGGTTCGATCACGATTTGAAAGGGTGCAGGGGTGTGCTGGTGATTACTTTCTTCCATGATTTTCTATTTTATTATTATATCGAACTTCCGGGAAAGTTGTGACAATGGGACTGCTGAAAACGAACCGGAAAACAGTGTTCGTGAGGAGGAACGGGTAAAGTTTCGGCTGATGGTGTTTTGCTGTGCAGGGTCAACAACCACTATCGAACAGACAGGGCAGGGGAGGGTCAGCGGACGAGAAATCCGCTTCGGTGGAGCAGAAAAAGAACGGTGAGAATGTAGGCAATCCCGGCAATCGAACCGGCGATGGTTTGGGTGAGTTCGTGGCGGTTTCGCCGAATGCGTGCCCAGGCAACAATCGGGATGAGCAGCAGGAACAGCGCGGCATACCCTCCGTATACGGCATAGAAAAAGAGCGCAAATCCGGATGCTACCGTGCTGTGTCCGCTAATTTTCCAGCGCAGGGTGATTGCAAAAAGAAAGGCGATTTGGAAAATGCCTACACCGGCAAATATCAACAGCGGCAGCGGCGCTGAGCCCAGATACATCACCAGCCACCCGACAATCGAAAGCACCAGAATCATCAGCAGCGGGCGCTTGCGCTGTTCGCGCACCTGAATGTGGAAATCGGTAATTTCTCCCAGTTTGACTTTGCGGATGATGTAAATTGTGGGGAGCAAGACAGTAATCACCGAATACAACCCTGCCCAATACCATGCATTCGGGGTGCCGATGGATTTGGCGATCAAACCGAAGCCGATGAGAATCAACAGGGTTGGCGTGGTCAACAGAGAAATCCAGCGTGCCAGATTTTCGTCCCATGCCGGCGAGTTAGCACCGGCAGCGTTTGTTGTGGGTATAGTATTTTGTGTCATACTTGTCGTTTCCCGTTCCTGCATCCGGTATTATACATGATTATTGTCGAAACTTTGATTGATGAGTGTCGTTTTTCGGTAATCCTTGCATGATTGTTTGTTCAGCCGGATAGCAGCATGCAAGCCCGGATGGTTTCAGAGAGACAATGTTCATAGGAAGTAAGTGTCGGGGATTTCCCGCAGGCAGGAAATCCCTGTGCGCGTTTCCTCCCGGGAAAAGCATACCTTAAAATCATTAACATTGTGTGCAGGAATGATTAACGACTGGTAAAGATTGTGAAACAATGTGCAGTGATGGGAAATGCCGCTGGCAGCGGGCGGATTGTGTTTGGACGGGAGCGAGGAAGGAGCGCAATCCGTCTTTCCATGAAAGATAGCACTCCTTCCCGTTTGGATGATTTATGAAACGAAGGACAGCCAATCCAGGTATTTGGGGTCTTTTCCGTGGATGACGGCACGAAAAGCTGTTTGTAGTGCACGGGTTACCTGCCCGGTTTTGCCGGAACCGATTTTCCTGAAATCAATTTCACTCAATGCCACGACTTCCGCAGCAGTGCCGCAGACGAATACTTCTTCGGCTGTGTAAAGCATATCGCGCGAAATCTGGCGTTCGCTCACTTTGTAACCCAAATCACGGGCGATTGTTATCAATGCGTCGCGTGTGATTCCATCGAGGACGGCAGCGAGTGGCGGGGTGAAAATCTCTCCTTTGTGGACGATGAACAGGTTTTCCCCGGTGCATTCCGCCACGTATCCTTGCGGATCGAGCATGATTGCTTCGTCAAACCCGAGTTTGGCGGATTCGGTTTTGGCGAGCGCACTGTTGACGTAGTTCCCGGCGGCTTTCGAGTGGGTCATCATCACGTTGATATGGTGACGCGTAAAGGATGAAACATTGGCACGGATTCCGCGTTCCATTGCTTCTTCTCCGAGAAAATTACCCCATTCCCAGGCAGCAATACCCAACCCGGATTTTGCTCCGATGAAATTCAAGCCCATACCGCCTTCGGAAAGGTATGCCAGCGGGCGGATATAGCATTCGGAGAAGCCGTTTGCAGCCACTACCTGGCGGGTTGCTTCGATGATTTCATCCTGCCCGTAGGGTAGTTCCGGCATACCCAGAATGCGCATCGAATCGAGCAGGCGTTTGGCGTGTTCGGGCAAGCGGAAAACAGCCGGACCCTTTCCGGTGGCGTAGCAGCGTATTCCTTCGAAAACACCCAAGCCATAGTGCATCGTCGATGTCAGAAATGGCACGGTTGCTTTTTCGTAAGGTACCAGTTCCCCATTCATCCAGATAAATTTTGATTCGATTCCCATGTTCTCCTCGCTTATGCTGTCAGGTTTTTGATGATTTCGTTGGTAATTGTCCGGGTGGTCATTTCCCCTCCCAGGTCCTTCGTGCGTGCACCCGAACGGATGGTTTCATGAACGGCTTTTTCGATAACTTTTGCTTCCCGATTCAAACCGAGTGAATGGCGCAGGAGCATGGCTGCGGAGAGAATGGCACCAATCGGATTGGCAATCCCTTTGCCGGCAATATCCGGCGCTGAACCGTGGATGGGTTCGTATAATCCGGGGTTGGATTTGCCCAGGCTGGCGGATGGCAGCATTCCCATCGAGCCTGCCAGAACGGATGCTTCGTCGGTCAAAATATCCCCGAACATGTTGCCGGTGACGAGTACGTCGATGGCTGACGGGTGGGTAACCAGGCGCATGGTAGCCGTATCGACCAATACATGCTCCAATTCGATTTCCGGGTGTTTTTCTCCGATTTGTGTTGCGATCTTCCGCCACAAACGGGAAGAGGCAAGCACGTTGGCTTTGTCGACGGAGGTCACTTTTTTGCGGCGTCCGGCAGCCAGTTTGAAAGCCATTTCTACGACCCGTTCGATTTCATAATCATAATAAGCCAATGTGTCTACGGCTCTTTCATGATTGTTTTTGATTTCTCGTCCTTTCGGTTCCCCGAAATAAAGCCCTCCGGTCAATTCCCGCACAACGAGGATATCGACGCCTTGCAGCCGTTCGGTTTTTAGCGGTGACCATGCGACAAGGTCAGGATGCACGCTTACCGGGCGCAAATTGGCAAAGACTTCCAGCCCTTTTCGCAGGGCGAGCAACCCGCGTTCAGGGCGGTCTTTGGCTTCCGGATTATCCCATTTGGGCCCGCCGACAGCACCCAGCAGCACTGCATCAGCCGATTGGCAGTCTGCCAAAGTTTCATCGGTGAGTGATGAACCGGTTTTATCCAACGAACATCCGCCAATCAATCCTTTGGTAAACGTGAAATCGTGTTTGTATTTGCCGGCGATGTGTTCCAGGATGCGGATGGATTCGGCCAGAACTTCGGGCCCAATCCCGTCGCCGGGGAGGTAAACGATAGATGCTTTCATGAAATCTCCTTGTTTTCGGGCTGATCCTTGTACGTTACGTTGTAAGGAAAGCACCGGGTGTTAATTCAATGGGCGAGCATCAACCCGTATTCGAAAGAATCGGCCAATGCCTGCCAACTGGCTTCGATGATATTGCCGCTGGCTCCAACCGTGCTCCAGCGCCTGGTTTTGTTTTGCGTGTCGATGAGTACACGCGTGATTGCTTGTGTCCCATTTTCACCGTCGAGAATACGCACTTTGTAGTCTGCCAGGTGGAAGGATGCGATTTGAGGGTATTCGGGCTGCAAAGCCTTGCGAAGTGCCCGGTCAAGTGCGTTGACAGGACCATTCCCTTCGGCGGCAGTGTGCAGGATGTTCCCATTGATCTTGACCTTGACCGTGGCTTCTGCAAAGGTGCCGCGCCCGTCACGATGTTCGACATTGACGAAAAAATCGACGAGTTCGAAGGGCGGTGTGTATTTTGGCTGTTGGCGCTTGATCATCATTGCTACGGATGCTTCGGCTGCTTCGAACGAGAACCCCTGCGCTTCGAGTTCCTTGACGTTTTTCAGCACTTCTGCCAAATCGTCTTTGCTGGAAACTTCTACCCCATATTCTTCGGCTTTACTGATGATGTTACCGCGTCCGGAAAGGTCGGAAACGACCACGCGCATCTTGTTCCCGACCTGCTCCGGATCGACATGTTGGTAGGATTGTATCGATCGTCTCATCGCAGCAACGTGTACACCGCCTTTGTGTGCAAAAGCGGATTTGCCGACGAAAGGCAGATGCCCGTCGGGGGTGAGATTGGCAACTTCCGCCACGAAGTAAGATAAATCGGCGAGCCTGGTGAGTTTGCCTTGCGGGAGGGCGCGTTGATTCATTTTGAGTTCCAGGTTGGGGATGATCGAACACAGATTGGCATTGCCGCAGCGTTCTCCAACGCCGTTGATCGTGCCCTGAACCTGAACAGCACCAAGGCGGACGGCAGACAACGAATTGATCATCGCGCATTCGGAATCGTTGTGTGCATGGATGCCAAAAGGATGATCGATTGCCGAAGTGGTTTCCCTGATGATGGTTTCGAGTTCCCATGGCAGCGTGCCGCCGTTGGTATCGCATAACACAACGGTTTCTGCCCCGCCGCGTATTGCTGCTTCCAGCGTTTTCAATGCGTAACCGGGATCATCACGGTAGCCATCGAAGAAATGTTCCGCGTCGTAGATTACCCGGCGTCCGTGTGCTTTCAGGTAGGCGATGGAATCTTCGATAATACGCAGATTTTCATCCGGAGACGTGCGTAACACGTCGGTTACATGCAAAAGCCAAGTCTTGCCAAAGATGGTTACGACTTCGGTACCTGCATCGAGCAATGCACGGATGTTGGCGTCATTTTCCGGCGTGCCGGTAACGCGGCATGTGGAGCCAAACGCGGTGATTTTGGCATTTTTCCAGTCGATATCACGGGCTTTTGTGAAGAATTCGACGTCTTTGGGGTTGGAGCCAGGCCAGCCGCCTTCGATGAATGCAACCCCGATTTCGTCTAACTTTTTTGCGATGCGCAGTTTGTCGATGACGGAAAGGGTGAAGCCTTCGGATTGTGTCCCATCGCGTAGAGTTGTGTCGTATATTTGTATCATGTATTCCTCCGGGAAACGGGATTAGCGGGGACCCTGAGAAGCGAGTCCCGCTAATCTCAGAATCCCCGGCTGGTTCAGCGAATAATTTCAGCCTCGCGGCTTTTTTCGTAGGCTGTGATTTGGTCAGAGAAGCTGAGAATGTACCCCAGCTGGTCGACACCTTTGAGCAGGCATGTTTTGGAAAAGGGGTCGATGGGGAATGTGAAGGCAGTACCGCCAGGCCAGGAAACGGTTTGGGTTTCAAGGTCGATAGTGAACGCCATTTCCGGATGTGTTTTCGTCAACCTGAACAGGGTTTTGTGGATTTCCTCGCTGGTGATGATGGGGATTAATCCGTTTTTGAGTGCATTGTTGCGGAAGATGTCAGCAAACGAGGTGCTTATCACTGCCCGGAACCCGTATCCGGTAAGTGCCCAGGCGGCATGTTCTCTGCTAGAACCGCAGCCAAAATTATCACCGGCAAGCAGGATTTTGGCATTCTGATATTGCGGATCGTTGAGTACGAAGTCCGGGGCGGGGCTGCCATCCGGCTGATAGCGCCAGTCGGCAAACAGGGCGTCGCCCATGCCTTTCTTGTCGATGGCTTTCAGATACCGCGCCGGGATAATCTGGTCGGTGTCGATATTTTCGGCAGCCAGCGGGGCAATGGGGGAAGTGAGCGTTGTAAATTTTGGCATAGAAATCGTTCTCCATTTGTGATCTTGGTTGTCAGAGCAGTGTGCGCGGGTCGGTAACAACCCCTTCGACAGCGGTAGCGGCAGCGGTCAATGGGGAAGCGAGCAAAGTGCGGCCTCCCTTGCCTTGACGGCCTTCGAAATTGCGGTTACTCGTGCTGACCGAGATTTGCCCGGGTTCGAGTTGGTCGCCGTTCATTGCCAGGCACATCGAGCAGCCCGCTTCGCGCCATTCGGCACCGGCTTCCTTGAAAATCCGGTCCAGCCCTTCGCTTTCAGCCTGGCGCTTAATCCGGCTTGAACCGGGGACGACCAAAACCCGCAAGCCGGGGGCGACTTTTCGTCCTTTTAGAAGCGATGCGGCTTCCCGCAAATCCGTAATCCGGGAGTTCGTGCACGACCCGATGAAAACCACATCGACCTTTTTGCCTAGCAGAGGCTGCCCCGGAGCAAGTTTCATATAGGAAAGGGCTTTTTCCAGCGCTGCTTTTTGGGATGGGTCTTTCATGCTTGCCGGATCGGGAATGCGCCGGTTGATGCTCATTCCCATCGACGGGTTTGTACCGTAGGTAATCATCGGTTCCAATGATGATACATCCAGCGAAACCGTTTTGTCATAGACTGCACCTTCATCGCTGGGAAGGCGTTTCCAGCGGGTTACTGCTTCTTCCCACGAGGCCCCTTTCGGCGCATAGTCTCTGCCGGCGAGGTACTCGAAGGTCGTATCGTCAGGGGCAATCATCCCGGCACGTGCCCCGCCTTCGATCGACATATTGCAAATCGTCATCCGTGCTTCCATCGAAAGCGAGCGAATAGCTTCGCCGGTATATTCGAAGACATGTTCCGTTCCGCCGCCAATTCCGATTTTGGCAATCAGAGCCAGGATGATATCCTTGGCAGAAACGCCCCGGGAAAGCTTGCCTTGCAGGCGAACTTCACAGGTTTTCGGTTTCTTTTGGAGAAGGCATTGTGCTGCAAGCACGTGTTCGACTTCCGATGTACCAATTCCGAAGGCCAGGGCACCAAAGGCGCCATGGGTTGCCGTGTGGCTGTCTCCGCAAACGATGGTCATTCCGGGCTGTGTCAAGCCCAGTTCGGGCCCGATGACATGGACGATACCGCGTTTCGGGCTGTCAAGCCCGAAGAGGGTGATACCGAATTCCCGGGCGTTGGCTTCCATCTGCCGGATTTGCGCTTTGGCAATCGGATCTGTAATTGGCAGTGCCAAATCGTGTGTCGGGGTAGAGTGATCCATGGTTGCAAAGGTCTTGTCCGGCCGGCGGAGTTTCAAGCCGCGCTTTCGCAAACCGGTGAATGCCTGCGGGGATGTTACTTCATGAAGCAGGTGCAAGTCGATATACAAGATTGCCGGGGAATCCGGTTGTTGGGTAACGACGTGGGATTCCCAAACTTTTTCAAAGAGCGTTTTTGCCATATTGTTTTTCCCTTGCGCTCAGATGGCGCGTGATTTCTCAGCGTATGGTTTGTTCGTTTGCTTTTTCATCAACAGGCATGCTGTCCGGTGCATATCTGCGAGTGATTTCGCTCAAATCCCAGCCGGCAGGTATCGTGTTGGGTTGCGGAAAGGGTTCGCACAGTTGAGGGCGGCAGCTGGTCGGGGTTTCCTGGGCAGATGTTGTCATGATCGTTTCTCCTTCTATTACTAAAATCAATCCGATTTGCCTGTCGAAAGCGAGACGGAAAATCAATTATTTCCGTTGTTTGCTTGGATTGTTTTTATGCGGATGGCACACCGGCAGTTTGTGCCGGATGATGTGGTTTTTCTTCCGCTTGGGCCTTTTCTTTTTGCAGGGTTATCAGTTTGTTCAATGCGTTGATGTACGCTTTGGCGCTGGCAACGATGATATCGGTATCCGCACCATGTCCACCGTAAACGGAGCTATACGGCAAATCGTTTTGTGCGTTGATTGCCTGATGGCCGTTTTCCCCTTGCAGCCGAACGGTAACTTCACCCAATGCATCGATACCCTCGGTGATAGCGTGAATTCTGAATTCGAGCAGTTTGTTTGGCGTGGCAACGATGGCATTGATGGCTTTGTAAGTGGCGTCGACGGGACCGGTGCCAATTGCGGCGTTGGTGTAAATTTTGTTATCCGGTCCTTTCAAACGCACGGCTGCGGTCGGCATACCCATCGTTCCGCAAGTCACTTGCAAGCCTTCAAGTGAATACACGGTGAGAGGCTGATAGAATTCGTCAGCAATCAGGGCTTCAAGGTCTGCATCGGTGATGACTTTTTTTCGGTCGGCGAGATTCTTGAAGCGTTTGAATGCCTGGTCGAGCTGTTCTTTGTCCAGGGCATAACCCATTTCCGCCAGACGTGCATGCAGGGCGTGCCTGCCGGAATGTTTTCCCATGACCAGGCGGGTTTTGCTCACGCCGACATCTTCGGGGCGCATGATTTCATACGTTTGATTGTTTTTCAACATCCCGTCCTGATGAATGCCGGCTTCGTGGGCAAAGGCGTTTGCTCCCACGATGGCTTTGTTGGGCTGGACGCTGATGCCTGTATAGTTGCTCACCAGTTTGCTGACGCGGGCGAGACGGGTGGTATCGATGCCGGTTTTCAGGTTGAAAACCGGAAAACGTGTTTTCAATGCCATTACTACTTCTTCGAGGGATGCGTTTCCGGCGCGTTCCCCGATGCCGTTGATGGTTACTTCAGCTTGCCGGGCGCCGGCACGAATCCCTGCCAATGAGTTGGCGGTGGCAAGCCCCAAATCATCGTGCGTATGAACCGAAATCGTGATGCTTTCGTGCATCCCCGGCGTATTTTGGATGATCCCTGCAATCAGCGCGCCGAATTCATCCGGGGTGGTGTAGCCGACTGTGTCGGGAATGTTGAGCGTCGTTGCTCCTGCTTCGATGGCAGCCGCCAGTGCCTGATAGAGGAACTCCGGGTCGGAACGGCCGGCATCTTCCGGACTGAATTCCACATCTTTGCACAAGGAACGAGCGTAAGCGACCATTGTGCGGATTTTTTCCAGCACCTGGCTGCGTTCCATGTTGAGCTTGTATTTCATGTGAATATCGGATGTGGCAATGAAAGTGTGGATACGGGGTTTCTGAGCGCCTTGGACGGCTTCCCAGGCTTTGGCGATATCTCCTTTGACTGCCCGGGCTAACCCGCAGATAACCGGAACGGTGGTTTGTTCACTTCCGGGACCCGGATTACCGATTTCGTTGGCAATTCTGCGTACTGCCTCCAAATCATCCGGAGATGCTGCGGGGAATCCTGCCTCGATGATATCGACGCCAAGACGGGCAAGGTTTCTGGCGACTTCGAGCTTCTCGGCGGATGTCATCGTTGCCCCGGGAGATTGTTCACCATCCCGTAAAGTTGTATCGAATATTTTTACATAATTGCTCATTGTGTTACTCCTGTGTGATCCGTTTGAAACCGCGTTGTCGGGTTTTCTTATTCTTTTTTCCAGTTTTCAGGCCTGAGAGAGCGGACGGTAGCGCCTGCCTGCCACATTTCCGAATTGTGCATGGCGCTGAGTTCTTCATCCAGGTTTTGGCGGTAATTCGGGTCACTATTCTTTTCGAGCACGATACGGGTTTCTTCTCCGCTGACAACACTATGGTAAAGTTCTTCGAAGAGCGGGGTAACGGCATCCCGAAAACGGGGGCGCCAGTCCAGTGCACCGCGCTGGGCTGTTGTGGAACAATTGGCATACATCCAGTCCATCCCGTTTTCTGCCACAAGCTTGATCAATGACTGGGTAAGTTCTTCGACGGTTTCGTTGAATGCTTCACTGGGGCTGTGTCCGTGTTTTCGGAGGGTGTTGTATTGGGCTTCCATCACACCGGAAAGTGCGCCCATCAGGACCCCTCTTTCGCCTGTCAGGTCGCTGTAGACTTCGTTCTTGAAGGTCGTCGGGAAGAGATACCCTGCCCCGATAGCGATTCCCAATGCGATGGCACGTTCCTCGGCTTTCCCGGTGGCATCCTGATAGACGGCATAACTGGCGTTGATTCCGGATCCGGCAATGAAATTCCGCCGGACGCTCGTCCCCGATCCTTTGGGCGCAACCAGAATGACATCGACAAAAGCAGGCGGTACGACGCCGGTTTGTTCTGCGTAGGTAATTGCAAAGCCATGGGAAAAATAGAGTGCGTCTCCGGGGTGCAGTTTGCCGGCGATGTTTTTCCATTGGTCGCGCTGGCCTGCATCCGAAAGCAGGTATTGAATGACCGTGCCGCGTTCAGTGGCTTCTTCGATGGAGAACAGGGTTTCTCCCGGCACCCAGCCGTCGGCAAGCGCCTTTTCCCAATTGGGGGAAGGTTTGCGCTGCCCGACGATGACATGAATGCCATTATCACGCATGTTCAATGCCTGCGCAGGTCCCTGAACGCCATATCCCAGAACTGCAACGACTTCGTCCTTGAGTATTTCCTGCGCTTTGCTTAGCGGATATTCTTCTCTGGTGACAACAGTTTCTTCGATGTTTCCAAATTTAATTTTGGCCATTTTCGTTTCCTTTATGTGTATTGGTTGTCTGTTGTTGCAAGGTTTCTTCTTTCCCGGACATGTAGCGCTTGCCAACCATGTCTCCGCGAATCATGGCGACATTGCCGGTTTGCACCATTTCCAGAATGCCAAGCGGGCGCAACAGTTCTACAAGGCTTTCGATTTTGTCTTCCGTGCCGGTGATTTCCACGATCACGGATTCCGGTGCGACATCGACGATTTTCCCGCGGAAAATGGATGCCAGGCTGGCTACTTCGGGGCGCTGTTCGGGTTTGGCGCGCACCTTGATCAATGCCAGGTCGCGGTTGACGACGGGCTGGTTGGTTAGGTCCTGCACATCGATGACATTGACCAGTTTGTACAGGTTCGCTTCCACCTTGCGGGCATCGACACCTTCGCTGTTGACCACGATGGTCATGCGTGAAATCTCCGGCTTTTCCGTGCGTCCGACGTTCAGCGATTCGATATTGAAGTTACGCCGCCTGAAAAGGGAGGCAACCCGGTTGAGAACCCCCGGTTTGTTTTCCACCAGGGCAAATAATGTGTGTTGCATGTCAATCTCTCCTTACTTCCTGCATGGGGCGTCTGAGCATTTCGTTGAGTGCTGCACCGGCAGGAACCATGGGATATACCGCTTCTTCCATTTCGACCTGAAATTCGATGACAACGGGACCCTGATTCTTGTGCCCGAATTCGAATGCGGCGAAGACCTCTTCGGGTTTGGTGACCCGCATGGCGGGAATGCCGTGGGCATTGGCAAGTTTGACGAAGTCGGGCCCGGTGATGGGTGTGGATGCATAACGCCGATCGTAAAAGAATTCCTGCCATTGCCGCACCATGCCGAGAAAATTATTGTTGATGATGACAATTTTGACATTCGCGCCTTCCTGTACGGCTGTCGTGAGTTCAGCCTGGGTCATCTGAAAACTACCGTCTCCATCGATTAACCAGATTTCGCGGTCTTTGTGGGCGAACCAAGCACCGATTGCTGCCGGCAGCCCGAACCCCATCGTGCCTGCACCGCCGGATGTAATCAGGCGGTAAGGCTGCTCGAATTCATAGTATTGCGCTGCCCACATTTGGTGCTGCCCGACACCCGTGGCAATGATGGCATCCCCACCGGTGGCGTTCCACAAGGCACGGATGACGTGGGCTGTATACAATTTGCCGTCGTCCGACCAGGTCATGATGCTGCGTTTCTTCGTGTCGGCTTTCCAGGTGTTGATTTGCTCGAACCAGGTTTCGTGATCGTATTCATCCAGCATCGGAATGAGATCGGTGAGAACGGTTTTCAGGTTGCCTACCAGGGGAAGGTCTGCGTGGATATTTTTGTGAATCTCACTCGGGTCGATGTCGATATGGATTTTTTTGGCGTTTGGTGCGTATAACTCCAGTTTGCCGGTTACCCGGTCGTCGAAACGCATTCCGAAAGCGAGCAGTAAATCTGCATTTTGAATTGCCTGGTTGGCATAGGCTTCTCCGTGCATCCCCATCATACCCAGTGAAAGCCGGCTGGATGCCGGCATGGCACCAAGCCCGAGGAGTGTCATTGCAACCGGGGTGTTGGTTTTTGTGGCGAAGATTTGCAATTCTTCCATGGCGTTCGACATCAAGACACCATGACCGGCGAGAATGACAGGGCGTTCTGCTTTTTCGATAAGGGCAACAGCTTCTTTGAGATTGTCCGTGGGGGCATGGTCCGGCGGCTGGTAGCCGGGGAGTGAAACTTCCTCGGGGTATTCGAATTCGGCAAAATCGGTTTGAGCGTTTTTGCAAAAATCGATGAGCACAGGCCCGGGGCGTCCGCTGCGGGCAATGTGGAATGCTTCCCGAACTACCTGGGCAACCTGGTCTGCGCGGGTAATCAGGTAATTATGCTTGGTTACCGGCAGCGTAACACCGATCATGTCGGTTTCCTGAAAGGCATCCCCGCCGATAAGGTCAGCATTGACTTGCCCGGTGATGCATACAATCGGGGATGAATCCATCTTGGCGGTGACGATGCCGGTAACCAGATTGGTTGCCCCGGGGCCGGATGTTGCCAGCGCAACCCCGACTTTGCCGGAAGCGCGGGCGTAACCGTCTGCTGCATGGGCGGCGCCTTGTTCGTGGCGGGTGAGCACGTGATGAACAGGATAGCTCAACATTGCATCGTAAACCGGCATAATGGCTCCCCCGGGATATCCGAAAATCGTATCTACACCTTCACGAACGAGGCACTCCATCAATATTTCTGCACCTGTCTTTTTCATGCTTTTCTCCTTTGAAATCAACGTCGATTAGAAATCGGTTGTGAATATTGCACCTGTATCTGCACTGGTAACGAAATAGGAATAACGCCTCAGCCATTTGCTTTGAATGTTCGGATGGAAAGCGGGAAGTACGTTCAGACGTTCACGGATATCTTTGTCATCGAGCCTGACATTGAGTTTTCGCGCTTTCAGGTCGATATCGATGATGTCGCCATTCCGTAGCGCACCAATCGGACCGCCGGCTGCTGCTTCCGGCGATACATGCCCGATGCATGCTCCGCGGGTTCCGCCGCTGAAACGTCCGTCGGTAATCAATGCAACTTTATCCCCCAGTCCTTGCCCCATAATGGCAGAAGTCGGCGAAAGCATCTCCTGCATCCCCGGACCTCCCTTGGGACCTTCGTAGCGAATGACGACTACATCTCCGGGTTTTACTTCTTCGGCGAGAATTCCTTTGATGGCATCATCTTGTGATTCGTAAATTCTGGCTGGCCCGCTGAATGTCATCATCTCCTGACTGACACCGCCGACCTTGACGACTGCGCCGCGGGGGGCGAGGTTACCGAAGAGGATTGCCAGCCCGCCGTGAGGGGAATATGCCTTGCCGCAGGTATGGATGACTTCGTTATCACGGATTTCTATTCCTTCGATGGATTCTCCAAGAGTTTGCCCGCTGACTGTTGTCCGGTCGAAATGCAGCATGCCGGTACCGCGTTGAATTTCGTTGAGGATTGCCGGAACACCCCCTGCCCGGTGGACGTCTTCCATGTGCCATTTGCCGGAAGGAGAGACTTTGCAGATGTGCGGAACCTTATCTGCAACTGCGTTGATGCGGTTCAGGGGGTACTCGACGCCGGCTTCGTTGGCGAGTGCAAGCGTATGCAGCACGGTATTGGTCGAGCCGCCCATGGCCATATCGAGTGCGAAAGCATCGTCGATTGCCTCGGCAGTTACGATGTCCCGCGGTTTGATGTCTCGAGCAAGCAGGTTCATGATTTGGGCGGCGGCCTGTTTGGCGAGGGCTTGACGTTCAGCAGTTTGTGCCAGGGCTGTACCGTTGAAAGGCAGCGCCAGGCCGAGTACTTCTGTCAGGCAGTTCATCGAATTTGCGGTGAACATCCCAGAGCAGGAACCGCAGGATGGGCAGGCATACGTTTCCAGCGTAGTTAACTGCTCTTCGTCGATCTTGCCTGCCGAGAATGCTCCGACGCCTTCGAACACCGATACAAGGTCGATGATTTCCCCGTCCGGCGTACGGCCTGCCGGCATGGGACCGCCGGAAACGAAAATCGCCGGAATATTGACACGCATGGCAGCCAGGAGCATGCCGGGGATGATTTTGTCACAGTTCGGAATGCATACCATGGCGTCGAACTGGTGTGCCTCGATCATCGTTTCCACCGTGTCGGCGATGAGTTCGCGTGATGGCAGGGAATATTTCATTCCCATGTGACCCATAGCAATCCCGTCATCCACTGCGATGGTATTGAATTCGAAGGGAACACCACCGGCTTGCCTCACAGCATCTTTGACCAGTTTCCCGAATGCTTGCAAATGAACGTGGCCGGGAACGATATCCGTATAAGAATTGACGATTGCAATAAAGGGCTTTTTGAAGTCACCGTTTTTTACGCCGGTGGCGCGCAGCAAAGAGCGGTGGGGGGCTTTGTCGTAACCTTGCTTGATTGTGTCGGATCGCATGATGCTGTATACTCCTTGATGGATTGTTGTCGGGTAACGCTGCCAAAATGAAAATGGCATATCCGGGCGGAGCAGGCTGTTACCAGCCTGGATGTGCCTTGAAACGATTGTTTTGCCGGAGTTAAACAGAGAGGTGCTGGGAAAGAGAACTTCGGCGGTTTTTATGTGCTATGCAAAAAAAAAGCCGCCCGTGATTGGGCGGCTCAAGTTTCTGCTGGCAGGTGTTATTTGATGTTCACCGTTGCCTTCCCAACCACATTCAGGTCCTTGGTAAGAATAAGGACCAATAGAATAATAATAATGATGATGGCAAGGTCTAGGGTGAACAGAATTGTATGCATGGTTTGTCTCTCTATTTCGCCAGATTATAGTTCCTTTCGAATGAAAGTCAATAGCAGAAATATATAAACTTCATAAAAACGGTTTTCGTCAATCTTTGCATTCGTTCCGGCGGAAGTATGAAGCCATCTTACCTGACCACTTTCCACCTGAAATCGGCTTCGGCAGTTTTGGGGTCGTAGCTTACGGATGTTTCGATGCCGTCCAGCACGATCATGTTGATCGAAATGCCGTAACTGGTTCTTGATCCCGGTTCGAAATGACCGACGATTACTCGTTCGCCGTTGACGTCGTCGACGACAACATGCATGTGCGGTTTCCCGTTTACCACTGCGCCTTGCATAGACCCGACTTCGACAGGTCCTTCGATATGCAGGGAGATATCTCCGGCAGGGTCATCACTTTTCGTGATGGTGTGGATGTTGCAAATATCCAGTGCGCCGATGCCGGTCAGAATCATGGCTGTGTTGATGCCTTCTTTTTTACATAATTCTTCCAGACCTTCAAGCACATATTCCCCGCGGCCAATCCGTACCATGACACCATGGACAGGAAGAGGTGATCGGTAGCATTCCATTGTACGCTCCTTCTCTATCGTTTCTGATCTTGGTACAGTGTAACATGGAAGTTTTCCCGGAAAGCCAGAATGTCGCCTGGATGACGCCTGCCTGGCGTGATGGCACTCCTTGCAGTTGAGAATTTTGCTAGCATAGAAATGTGCTTTCATTCAGGAGTGCCCGGTGAATGGCGCGTCACCGGGTATTCCACCCCGTGCGGCGGGTCAGAAAGCTTTGTTCGATTGTTTCACAATGCAGTGACGATTGAAAATTGAAACCGCGGGGTGTTGCTGCCAAACCGGTGATTACGATATAGTGCCCTTTACGGAAGGAGTGAGTAATGATGAGACCAATCAGCAAATATGCACCGGGGTGGTGGGATTATTCCACCCTGGATCGGGGAATTTTGGAAGACGCTGCCAGATTGTCTGCAAATGATTTGGTTGCGTTGAGCCGCTCCGGGTTTCGTGTGACCATCCATGAAACGGTCGAAGATTTCTATTTGGCTGAGGCGCTGGAATATGTCAAAGCGTGGCAGCAAGCTGACGAGAGCCAGCCGGCAGGCGTGTGTGGCCCGAACGGACCGGTCGAGCAGATGCCGCTGGTTGCCCGAATTGTCAACGAGCTGGAAATCGACTTGCGCTTTGCTCATTTTTGGTGCATGGATGAACGCGTGGGCGCGGATGGACACGAAGCGGATTATGACCACAGCCTGGAAAAGATCATCATGGATGCGATGGTCAACCGCATCCGCCCTGAACTGAGAATGCCAAAGGAAAACCTGCATTTTCCCAAAGCAGACCCTGCGGAATTCGTCGCGAGCTGGGAAAAGGCACGATGTATCGTTATGCAGGGCGGGCAGGGTGAGAGCAAACATTGGGCATTGAATGACCCTCCTAAACGGCAGGGAGACTATATTGACAATCCGCCGCCTGCGGAAGTCTACCGGCGTTTGGGAACCCGCATCGTCGAACCTCACCCGCTGACTTTTGTGCAAAGTGCCCATGCAAGAGGCGGGGTTACCTATACTATTCCGGACAGGGTGATTACCGTTGGCCCGGTGGAGACATGGAAAGCGGAAAAGGTATCCATCTGGCACAATGGCGCCCATGACAAGCCTTTTGGCATGCGGTTGAGTACACTGATGATTTCCAAAAGAATTGTCGATACTTCTGTTCCGATTTCTCTTCTTGCCGATCATCCCAATGTAGAATTCCATTTTCTCAGACCGGTAATTGGCGTTTGCAATGCTGCCTGATGTTGTCGGGCAGGAAGATGAATATGCACGAAAAAAGCGAAACCGGAGACAAATCGCCTCCGGTTTCGCTGCTTTTCCGACAGACGGTTTAGGGAATCTTACAAAAGTGAGTGCGGATCAATGTGCTTCCGGATTGTTCGGTTGTACTCTTTTTCGGTAACATGGAATAACAGGTAGACATCATGAATAACATCTACCGGTTCGAAATACTTGCGCAACCATAGAAAGCGGTTTTTAACACCGTCGACGCCAACGAGTTTGTTGGGAGAAACCATGATAAGCCCCGTCCGTGGTTGGTCGGGTTCATAATGAATTTCCGGATGAGCTTTCAGGTATTGGTCCCGCAGCCATCTGGATTGTTCCCAATCAAGGTTGGAATCGGCAAGATATTTATAGGCGTCTTTTTGATGCCATACGATTTCATTGAAATAAGGGATGTAATTCGGGTATGCCAGCAAGACAGATGCTGCCAGGTACCCTAACAGGACTCCCAAAGCGATTTTCTTTTGCCTGCGTACGGTTTGCCAGTCACGCAACAGGCTCCCGCAGAAAACGTAAAGCAGCGGGAAAATGACCAGATAGAAGCGTATGCCGATTTGGGCGCGGAAAATGAAGTTGAAATACAGGAAAAAGAAGATGACCGGTATCGCAAAGAACAGCTCGTTTTCTCTGAACCCGTCGAATTTGCGTTTCCAAAGATATACAGCAATTCCGAGAAGAATGATGATTTGGGTGGCGATCGGTGTTTTCAGCAGAGAAGCAAAGATGAAATACCCTTTGAAATTCTGCCCCTTGCGAAGATTTCCAAACATGTATAATCGTCCGTACCCGGCGCCGGTACGTTCTCTGGCAAGCACCCAGTCCAGCCCTTCCAGATAGGGATATGGCACCGGTACGGGGAACGCGCCGATTGCCGAGAGTTCGCTTTGGGTGGACTTGAAGAGATCCGAGCGGAAGTTGTAATCTTTCAGAGGGGTAAACGATTTGTTGAACAGGAAGCCGATATTGATAATCAGCACGCTGACAACCAGAAAGAAAGCCAGGTGTTTCGTGCCGTTTGCCAGATTGAGGCGTGCTTTTTGCCAGTCTTTTTCCCGGAGAATTGCCAGCCATTCCGGCGTATCTCTTGCCAGAACGATCAATGCCAAAATCGGGTACAGGTAAGCGCTGGTATATTTTGCCAATTGGCTGATACCCAACATGACGGCGCTCAATGTGGCATATTTCCAATTACGGTTGTTGCTGAAAAGCCAAAATGTGTAAATCGTCAGGGTAATCATCCCGGCGGCGTAAATATCGGTGGTGATCAGCCGTGAGTGGGCAATGATGTTCGGATCGAGAATGTAGAGAAGCAGCGAGAGAAACGCAGGCAGCAATCCGTAGCGGGTTTTGCTCCAAAGGAAGACCAGCAGCGCAATCAACACGGAAAAGAGCATGGTGACCATTCTGGCTGTGATCTCTTTTTGTAATGTGTGCCGGATGAATCCGACCGGAATGAAATCGGCGATTTTGGCGGGAAGCGCGTTGAGCGCAGAAAATGGCATTTTGCTGTCATCGAAACGGTCGGAGTTCAGGTTGAGGATGTTCATGCCGTAACGATAGTGTTTGGGTTCATCCGTAGTGAGTGATTTGAAACGAATGCTGCCAAGATTGAGCAAGAAGAACCCCAGAAGCAGCCCGGCGACAATGGGGGCAGCGAGCCAGTTTTTATACTTCCGGCGGCGGGAATCATTATTTTTCATTTTTGTTTTGTGCCCCTTTACCACTTGCAATGGAGTTGATCTTCGATCAATTCCGCGTTTTTGATTAGTTTTTCCTCGTTAGGGAGTTCCTTGACACGTGTATGCCACATATCACACAACATATCCCCAACGCCTTTTCCTGATTCGTAAGCCTGCATGGAAATTTCTCTGGCACGGCGGTACTCGCCTGTATGCAGAAAGCCGTCGATAAACGGGCGCCATTCAAAGCGGTTTTGAGGTTCATAACCTTTGTCGATTGCTTCGTGTGCCAGGCTGCTGACCTGTTCCCAGTCTTTCATTTGGCGGGCTAGTTCCGCTTTTTCGAAATAATAGCACCATGTTTTGGGCGGTTCTTTGCCGAACAGGGATGCGGGAGGCTGCCCGCTTTCCGGTTTGATGCGAGATAAATCGGACATTGGCAGTGCCTGCCTGGTGAGTGCGGGCAGCGAGTGAATTAACTCATCTCCTTCTGCAACGACCCACAAACAACTCCCTTCTTCGGGGTTGTAATCAATCAAAATACTGTCCAGGCTCCACCCTGAAAAAGAGATGTTCCGCAGCGAATCTTTGACCGGAATACCGTGCAGGTACTGTTTTACATAGCGAAAGAAACCGTTATCCAGCTCGAAGAACCAAACGGGCATATCGTTGACGGATTGTTTTTTCGTTGGATAAAGCAAGTTGAGTGCGAATGCGGTTGGGTAATCTCCCGTGTATCGAAAGATGGCACCGTTGGAAAAAACGGCTGTGTTTGGCTGAATATCCGGAACACGCCAGTGCATTTGCCAGTAAAACCGCGATTGGTTTACCCATGCCCAGCGGTAGTCGTTGCCGGTACGCAGGTGCAACCCGATGGCAAGCCCGGCAAGGAGCGCAATTGCCAGCAATGTCTGCTTTTTTGTGGATAAAACCCAATCGAGGAAGACGACCAGCAGAATGGAAGCCCCCAGCATGCCGCCCAGCGCGAAGCGGTCGGAAAACTTGCCGATGGTGATTTGTTTGTTGGTCAACCATACCGGTAAGGGGCCCAGGAGCAGGACAGCCAGCCCGAATATCGTGAGCTGCCTGCGCCAGCCTGCCTGACCGGTTTTATTATCAACAGGAAGCGTTCTGAAAACCCAAAACAACCCGGCGGCAACGAGAAAGGAAACTCCCCAAACAAGCACCTGGAATTTGTTTTTCAGGTCGATGAGGTTGACTTGCAGGGTGTTATCCCAGGTTTTGATGAGCATTTGCAGGGAATCACGCAGGACCATTTCGATGAAATGGATGAGCGTGCTGGCGGGGTTTGCCAGGAACATGGCAACCAGACGCAGTTGATTGGGGTCTTCGACCGGCGAATAAATGAAGAGACGCCAAAAGACAGCAACGGCGAGCATTACCAGATAAGGAAGCCAGAATTTACCCGCTTTACGAAAGATTTCTTTCGGGGTGATAGGTTCCCGCTGTTGAATGTAAAAGAACAAACCGAGTACCCTGACGAGTTCAAGTCCCCAAAAATATTCCATGGTAAACAAATGCAAACCCTGGGTGATGAGTGCGAGGGTTGTAAACAACCAAAAACGACGTTTGCTGCCGCCCAGGCTCATCAGCATGAAACCGAAGGAAAGCAGGAACAGGAGATAGGTGATGAAATGCTGGCTGTAAGCCACTGATATGGGCTGCTGGATGAAAGCAGGGTATACGGCGAATAACATGCTTATCAGGGTTACGATGCGCAGTTGGTTACGCCAGATGATTCGGAGTACCCACCAAACAGTCAGAGTAACCAGCCAGCGCAAAAGAATCGAAAACAAATGCCAGGCCAGTGCACTGGTGCCCAGCAATGGCGCAGTCAATGCAAGCGTCCAGGCGGAGAAAGGACGGTCGTATGCATAAAATTGCCAGAAATTCGATCCGGATTTGATCATCCAGACCATGGGCCAGTCGTCGAAATAGAAACCCTGATAAATCCCCAAAATGCCATAAGCTATCAACGTTTCCGCAAACAGGATGACGGGGATCATCCACACAGAAATGCGTATTGCAGAAACCCGTTTTATCATTCTTTGGATATAAGTCATTGTTTTTCACGCCCTCTCAGACGATTTCTGAGGATTCAATTATAACAGGGAAACAAAAACTGTTTTCGGGGGGAAAACCGGTTTTCTTTGGGGTCAGGCCGGGGCTGTTTGATGGTCTTGTCACGTATTCCGGACAGGTCGAGCCGGTAATCCATCGACGGTATGAAATGATGAGCGTCGTCGATAGTGGCTTCTGGTAAAATGCGTTCAGGCAAAAGGAATTATCGTCCTGTCATTTTTAAGGCTGCAAGTTTGTGCTTGGGTGATGCCAGGAAAGTGAGGCGAACGATGTCTAATCAAACCATCCATGCTGTTACCGGTGCTTTCGGGTATTCAGGGAAATATATTGCCCGCAGATTGCTCGATGACGGGAAGAAAGTGATTACTCTTACCAATTCTCCCCGAAGGGTCAATCCTTTTGGGGAAGCTGTACAAGCGTTTCCGCTGGATTTTTCACATCCTGCCGGTCTGGCGGAGTCCCTGCGCGGGGTGTCTGTTTTGTACAACACTTATTGGGTGCGATTCAATCATTCATTGTTTTCTCATGCAGATGCAATCGAAAACACGCTTGTCTTGTTCGATGCCGCAAAAGCGGCGGGGGTGAAGCGGATTGTGCATGTTAGTATTACCAATCCTTCGGAAGATTCCGGGCTGGAATATTTCCGCGGAAAAGCCATTTTGGAAAAAGCGCTGATTGAATCAGGTATCTCGTATGCTATTCTGCGCCCAGCTGTTTTGTTCGGAAAAGAAGATATTCTAATCAACAATATTGCCTGGGTGCTGCGCCGATTGCCGGTCTTCGGTGTTTTTGGTGACGGGCAGTATAAAATCCAGCCGATTTATGTCGATGATTTGGCGAAACTTGCTTGCGAACAGGGAAAAGGAAGTGAAAATGTAATCATCGATGCGATTGGGCCTGAAACTTTCACCTATCGGGAGTTGGTGGCAATGCTTGGGGGTCTCATCGGAAAACGCAAGCCGATTGTTTCCGTACCACCCGCACTTGGGTACCTGGCTGGATGGCTGGTTGGATTGCTGGTCAATGACACCGTGATTACCAGAGATGAAATCGAAGGGTTGATGGCAAACCTGTTGTATGTCGATTCGCCGCCAGCCGGGGAAACGAAACTGTCGGATTGGGCAAAAGCACATGCAAACGCTCTTGGGCGGCGGTACGCCAGCGAACTCGCCCGAAGGAGAAACCGGAAAGCCCCGTATCATCCCTGATTTGAGTTGAAGCGGGAAGGGCATTCAGCGATTTGTTTCCGGCTTGATATGGAAAGTGATGAAGTTGGATAACATGATTAGCCGGATGGTGTTATAAAAGCGGCAGGAGTAACAAAACAACCTGCCGGAGAATAATGAACGGCTGTTACCGGTGAACTGCTTCTGTCCGGCTGGTGGTGAGAAATACGCCATACCGTACCGAAACAACCGACAGGATAATGGTCAGGTAATTCAGGGAATCATTGATGCGCAACAAGAAAGAAGAATGGATGGACGAAAACAAAATTCCGTTGATTGAAGTAACAGGCTTGACCAAGCATTTTGACGGTGTGCTTGCGGTGAACGACGTGTCTTTCACGTTGTATGGCGGGGAGATTTTCGGATTTCTGGGACCGAACGGCGCAGGCAAAACGACTACCATCAATATGCTCACAGGATTGACGAGACCGGATTCGGGAACGATTCGTATAGCGGGGAAGGTGTGTACTTCGGACCTGAAATCGGTGCAAGACAAAATCGGCGTCATTCCGGACGAAAGCAATCTGTACCCGGAACTGACCGGTTTCGAAAATTTGTGTTTTTGCGGTGCTCTGTATGGGATGCGCAAACAAACCCGTCAGAATCGGGCAACTGCGTTGCTGAAACTATTTGGTTTGCAGGATGTAGCAACGCGCAAGTTCGGGGCATATTCCAAAGGGATGAAACGGAAGCTGACGATTGCAGCAGGCATTGTTCATGAACCGCAAATTTTGTTTCTGGACGAACCGACGACGGGCATCGACGTGGCTAGTGCACGGCAAATCAGGCAGTTGATTGCTGATCTTCATCACAAGGGAACGACGATTTTTCTGACAACGCATTACATCGAGGAAGCAGAAAGATTGTGTGAGCGGATTGCTTTTATCGTTGCCGGAAGGATTGTAAAGAAAGATTCGCTGGAAAACCTGCTGCGTCAAGCTCAGGATAAACACCTTTTGCTGCTCACGGTGACGAATTCGAATCAGGAGTTTCTCGGTGCATTGTCAGCACAGTTCCCTCATCTATCATTTCGGTTGAATCAACGGGGAAAGGTGCGGATTGAATCCAGCCGGCCGGTGAGGTTGAGCCCGTTGATACGCTTCATCGAAGAACATGGCGCAGAAGTTACCGAAGCACGCCGCCTGACGCCTTCGCTGGAAGATGTCTTCGTCCGTATTACCGGTATTGAAGCCAATCGTCTTGGAAAGGAAAACGGGAAGGGAGGCGGTGCAGGATGAAAAAATGGGTAGCATTTTGGAATATTCTGGTGAAGGATATGCACGCTTATTATCTCAAGCCGCCCAATATTAGCTGGGGGTTGATTTTTCCGCTTGCCTGGACAGGCATGTTTTTCATCAAATCCGGAGGGGGTTTCGAAAGTATCCCGGCGCTGTTGCCGGGGGTGATAACAATTTCCGTGTTATTCGGCACGACCTCGATGCTGGCGGTAACGATTACATTCGAGAAGAAAAACCGATCTTTCGAACGATTGTTGCTTGCTCCGCTCCCGTTGACGTTGCTGATGTTGGCAAAAACATCCGGGGCAATTCTATTCGGGTCGGTGAACGCCTTGGTGCCAATTCTGCTTGCCATGATTTTTGTCCCGCTGCCGGGTGTACAGTGGGTTTGGGTGTTTGCGGCAATACTGTTGATTGCAACGGTCTCGGCTTTTCTCGGATTGTTTATTGCTGTTTCCGTTAGCGAAGTATTCGAAGCCCAGACGTTTTCGAACTTTT
The DNA here is from genome assembly GCA_964457375.1 of uncultured Anaerolineales bacterium. Lineage (GTDB taxonomy): Bacteria > Chloroflexota > Anaerolineae > Anaerolineales > UBA11858 > G519. Next base: position 3,600 of record CAYWFK010000024.1, on the reverse strand, counting down.
TTCGCTTCCCGATGATTTTTCTCTGCGGCCTTTTCTTCCCGATTGGGGCGTTGCCGGTGTATCTGAAACCATTGGCATATGCTTTGCCTGTTACTTATGGTGTCGATATTTTGCATGGTGCTATTCGGGGCTTACATCTGCTTCCGTTTGGTCTTGACCTTCTGATCATTGCGGGCTTTTGTGGATTTTTGTTTTCGATTAGTTTGCGTATGATCAATCGCAGATGGATAACATAAAAGTGTATTTGGGGAAGGGGGATTGTTACATGATTTTAAACGAAAGCAGCGGTACGTTTTGCGAAGAAATAAGCGTGTTAAATTGTGAGGTTTCTTGATAGATATTTCCAAAAATTGATGCAGTTCGTTTGATTAATTTTCGGTTGTCTGTAAATCCTTGGTATAATTGTGATATTGTCGTAATAAAAGAGATTTTGCAGTTATACCAGGCACATAATTTGTTAATATTGTTATCATGTTTTATTGATTCCGTGCTGAAATTGTTACAAACACGTTTGTTGGTTGTTTTGTTGCCCGGGGGAGAGGCAGTATCTCTTTATTACGTAATGTTGACCATATACGCGTCCATCCTGAATGGGTGAGCAGCGTTCGTTTCTAGCATGGTAGAAACTCTTCTGATCGATTCATTGAAATGTGTCGGTGGGGCGGAGCGCGCCTGATTGAAGAACGATGAGACCAGGTGTTTTTGAACAAAGCCCTTTGAAAACCGATTGCATGATTGCAATGATTCCGGAATGTTCTCTGGATGAATGGTCAAACCCATAACGGTGAATTCCTCCGATTTTCGGAATATTATCAGAACGATCAATTGGATGGATGTCAATCTGGCCACAGGCCAATCATTTCATCTTTACTTGGGGGAATCTGAATAATGTAACCGGGCGACACCAATTTCACGAGATGACAAACCAACAAATACCAGTAAACCAAACCAGACAAAAGATATATCAATTTTTATGTGAAATGCTGATTCAGGCTCCGAGCAGGGAAGCCTGGGAAGCAGTTTCTGAAAATGAATGGGCGCAGCTATTCCCGGTGGCGAAAGAGGAAGGAGTTGCGCCTATTTTGTTTTGGAACATGAAGAATTGGGACAGGGCACTGGCAAATGTGGCGCCGGAAGTCCGTTCTCGGATTGAGTGGTTCCGTGAACAGTGTTCAGCCGTCTATTATCAAACTTTGGCTCGCAACACATTGTTTTTCCGGGAGTTGTCACGTTTGCAGAAGGGAATGGCCGATCATAGCATTTCGTTTCTGGCGTTGAAGGGAGCACAGCTGGCAACGACGATTTATACGAATATTGGTTTGCGGCAAATGAACGATCTCGATTTGATGATTCGGCTTCCTGATTTGACACGGGCGCTGGATGTTTTCAAAGCGCTGGGTTACAAAATGTGGAAGATTTCGCATAATGTGATTTTTGTGGGGGGATTGGAAACGAAACTGAAAGTTGAGGTGCACTGGAGTTTGCCGGTGGATAATCAGGGGATGAGCATTCCTGTTCCCAAATGGTTTTGGAATGAGACTTCCAAATCCCCGGGTGGTTTGACAGCTGCTGACTATGCACAGTTCATCTACCTTGCCGCCCATATCGTGCTGATGCACGGGATTGCCGGCAGCCGGTTGGAGTGGTTTTACGATTTGTACTTGTGGCTGAAAAGCAATGCCGGACGTGTGGACTGGAATGAACTATTCAGCTTCGCCAATCAAATCGGATGGTCGCAGGTAGTGATGACTGCATTACATGAAACGCAAATCCGGTTTGGGGATGATTGTGTTCGCGGCCTGGAAGAGTTCCCGGATATTCCTGAACGTGAAGGAATGCGAAGCGGAAATGGTCAAAAGAGAATCATGGGGGCGCAGCGATTGTTGCCCTGGCGTTTGCGATTGAAAGCTTTATGGATGCTTTTCTTTCCGGACCCGGATTATGTTCGCTGGTGGGATTCCGGTGAAAGGCCTCTTGTCCTGAAATATATCAGACGCTGGATTTCATTGTTACATTTTGAAGAAGCATGAGATTTTATTGAAGATTGTTTTATGCTATCAGGAAACCAAAGGGGGAACTTGTTCCTCCTTTTTTAATTAAACCAGCAGGCTAGCCGGATATCTGCTATCGGCAAAGTAAGCGGGTAATGCTGATCGTGTCATCCGGCGAAGGAAAATGGCAGAATGAATCAAGACGAATCCCGAAGCATTAATTTTGCGGCAATCGGTGTGGCCGGGTATATTGCTCCAAGACACCTTAAGGCAATTCACGATACCGGAAACCGTTTGGTTGCTGCTGTGGATGTGAATGACTCCGTAGGAATTCTGGACAGGTATTTTCAGGATGTCAAGTTTTTCAAAGAAATCGAGCGTTTTGACCGTCATCTTGAGAAACTGCGCAGGGGCCCGGTAGAGAACAGGGTGGACTACATCAGCATCATGAGCCCGAATTATCTGCATGATGCGCATTGCAGGCTGAGCCTGCGTTTGGGGGCGAATGTGATTTGTGAGAAACCGCTGGTCATCAATCCCTGGAATCTTGATCAACTGGCTTTGATTGAATCCGAAAATCCGGGCAGGATTAATACCATTCTCCAGCTGCGTGTTCACCCGTCTTTGATTGCTCTCAAACGTGCTATCGAGCAGGAAGGGGAACATCAAATGCACGATGTCGTCTTGACCTACGTTACCGGAAGAGGTCCCTGGTATGATATTTCATGGAAGGGTGATGTGGAAAAATCAGGGGGCATAGCTGTGAACATTGGTATTCATTTTTTTGATTTGTTGGGGTGGTTGTTTGGTTCACCTGTCGATATCCGGGTTTATCTCGCTGAGAAGCGCAGAATGTCCGGTTTTGTGGCTTTCGAAAAAGCCAAGGTGCGCTGGTTCCTTTCGATTGACAAGCGGGATTTGCCGGTGCCAATCGAACCGGGGAAACCGCAAACATTCCGATCGATTACTATCGACGGCAGTCAAATTGAGTTTTCCAACCAATTTACTGATTTACATACCAGAGTCTATGAAAAAATCCTGGCTGGGGAGGGGTTCGGAATTGACGATGTGCGTCCGTCGATAGATCTGGTTTACAAGATACGCAACGCCCGGTTGGTTCCGCAGGATGATTGTGCCCACCCCATGCTGCAAAAACAAGATTGACAAGATGATCAGGTAAGTAAATACCGGAGGATAACGGGAAATGGCGGGCTTTTTTGTCCATCCAACGAGTATTATCGAAGAAGGGGCAGGCATTGGCACAGGAACGAAAATTTGGCATTTCTGTCATATCATGCCCGGGGCGACCATCGGCGAAAACTGCACGATTGGTCAAAATGTGTTTGTTGCTTCCGGTGTGATTATTGGAAACAACGTGAAAATACAAAACAATGTATCTGTTTATACAGGGGTCATCCTGGAAGATAATGTGTTTGTCGGCCCTTCTGCGGTGTTTACCAATGTAATCAATCCCCGCAGCCATATTGTTCGCAAGCATGAATACAAAACGACATTTGTCAGACATGGTGCAACGATAGGGGCGAATGCAACGATTATTTGCGGGGTAACTTTGGGACGGTTTTGTTTTATCGGAGCGGGCGCTGTGGTT
>CAYWFK010000023.1:0-39477 GCA_964457375.1 uncultured Anaerolineales bacterium | reverse complement strand
TGGTAGAGCACCGGTCTCCAAAACCGGGGGTTGTGGGTTCGATTCCTGCCTCGCCTGCCAAATGGATCGCAACGCCGCTCCTCACAGGACGGCGTTTTCACCGTAACATACATTGCTTGCGATTTATTCACAAGAATTGCCGGTTTCGAAAAGATTCTGGAAAGATTCTATAATCGGTTCCAAGGAGGCACCTGTGCCAAAGAAAACGATCACAAAAAAGAAAACAAACCCGATCAAGCGATTTTACCGTGAAACTATCGGCGAACTCCGTAAAGTTACCTGGCCCACTCGGGAAGAAGCCAAAAACCTGACGAAAATTACGATCGTTGTTACCTTCGGGATGAGCGCTTTTCTGTGGTTTATGGATATTCTCTTTATGCGATTTTTCGCATTAATCCTTGGCTCAGGATCTTAACCCGTTGTACGAGAATTAACTATGGAAGAAAATAATTCAGTTCTTGATTCTGAAGATCAGGAAATCGAAAAAAAGGTTTCGGAAGCAGAAACAACGCCCGATAACGTTGTTGACGATGCCGAAGAACCAAAAGAAAAAGTGCACCCCATGGCCGCCTCGGAACTGGACAACGAGGATGGCCGTGCATGGTATGTTGTGCACTGCTATTCCGGATACGAAAACAAGGTACGTCATAATCTGGAACAACGTATCGAGTCTATGGGGATGAAAGATAAAATCTTCGATGTCATCATTCCAACCGAAGATGAAATCGAAGTCAAAGACGGAAAACGCCGCACCATCGAACGCCGTGTTTTTCCCGGTTACATCCTTGTCAATATGATCCTGAGCGAAGAATCCTGGTACGTTGTGCGCAATACGCCGGGTGTTACCGGCTTTGTCGGCATGGGAAACCAGCCCACCGCCCTGCGCCCGGAAGAAGTCGCACAAATCCTGAAACGCATGGAAGCCGAGGCGCCCCGCATCAAGGTCGCATTCAAACCCGGTGAAAGAGTACGCATCGTCGACGGTCCGTTCAACGATTTTCGCGGCACCGTCTCCGATATCGACATGGAACGCGCCAAAGTTCGCGTCATGGTCAACTTTTTCGGCAGGGATACACCTGTGGAACTGGATTTCCTCCAAGTGGAAAAATCCTGAACTAATCGTTGAATCCAGCGGTAATCGGTCTATCCGCTGATAAAATCAATAGACCCCTCGTGGGAGGATGAGAAACCCCCATCCGCTAAAACCACAAAGGAGAAAGAAATGGCAAAAAAACTAAAAGCAATCGTACGACTGCAAATCCAGGCCGGTAAAGCAAACCCGGCGCCCCCCATTGGCCCCGCATTGGCGGCCCATGGCATCAACCTGATGCAATTCTGCAAGGAATACAATGCCCGCACGCAATCGCGCATGGGTGAAATCATTCCTGCCGAAGTAAGCATCTTCAGCGACGGATCCTTCAAATTCATTTTGAAGAGTCCCCCGGCATCTGCCCTGCTGAAAAAAGCCGCCGGCGTTGAAAAAGGTTCATCCGAACCAAACCGTGAAAAAGTCGGGAAAGTTACCCGTGATCAGGTCCGGGAAATTGCAGAAATCAAAATGAACGATCTCAATGCCATCGACATCGAAGGCGCCATGCGCCAAATCGAAGGTACTGCCCGCAATATGGGCATCGAGATCAAAGACTAAACCCCAGTGGGAGGACAATTCGTCCGATAGGACCACCAAGGAGAGTCCAATGCCTAAACGTGGAAAAAAATATCTGGAAGCATTAGAAAAAATCGATCGCATGAAACTGTATGAACCGAAAGAAGCGATCGAACTTACCAAAGCAACATCCTATACCAACTTCGATGCAACCGTCGAAATGCACATTCGCCTGGGTGTCGACCCGCGCCATGCCGACCAGCAGATTCGCGAAGTCGTACTGCTGCCCCATGGTCTGGGCAAGACCGTACGCGTGCTTGTCTTCGCCGAAGGCGAAGGCGCTGCTGCTGCCAAAAAGGCAGGCGCCGACTTCATCGCCGACGACCAGCTGATCAAGAAAATTCAGGATGGCTGGACCGGCTTCGATGTTGCCATTGCCACACCGGCAACCATGGGCAAGGTTGGCCGTCTGGGACGTATTCTGGGCCCCCGCGGGCTGATGCCAAACCCCAAAGCCGGCACCGTCGTCTCCGAAGACGACCTGCCGCGTGTAATCAACGAGGCAAAAGCAGGCCGTGTCGAATTTCGCGTCGACAAAACATCCAACGTCCATGTTCCCATCGGCAAAGCATCTTTCGATGCAGACAAACTTTACGACAACATGGCAGCCATCATGGATTCAATCAAATCAGCACGCCCTGCCGCCGCCAAAGGCGTTTACATTCGCAAGATTACGCTTTGTGCATCCATGGGGCCCGGCGTCAAAGTCGATCCGCAATTGGCACAATCGATGGAGGCAAGCGCCTAACTCTGGTATAATTCAACTGTCTATATACTTCTTCGCCGAAGACAGCAGGCGCCATCACAGGCTTAATCATCCTGCCCAGGTGGGGACTTAACGTATACTACCAAGTCATTCGATAAGTCTTTACCCGCGTAGGCGAAGTAAAGACTTATTTTTTTCGAAAGGAGGTAAAGGTCCATTGGCTATTACCAAAGAAAAGAAGCAAGAAGTTGTCAAACAATATGAAGAATGGCTCGCAAACAGCCAGGGCATGATTGTCTCGGAATATGTCGGGTTATCCGTAAAAGACCTGGACGCGCTACGCAAAAGCATTCGCGAAACAGGCGGTGAATTTCATATTCTCAAGAACACACTGGCGAAAATCGCTTTCGACAATGCAAAAATAGCCTACAACGAAGAAACCTTCGTCAAAAGCACAGCTGTTGGTTTCGCATTCGAAGATCCACCTGCACTGGCGAAAGCCATTGTGGATTTTTCCAAAGAAAACGATTCCCTGAAGGTCAAAAGTGGGTATCTCAACGGTGAAATGCTTTCTGCTGATGAAGTCAAAGCACTTGCCAGCTTGCCGTCTCTGCCCGTTTTGCGTGCCCAGCTGCTCAGTACCATTCTCGCACCGGCGACACAAATCGCCAGAGTTCTTGCAGAACCCGGACGTCAAATTGCAGCTGTACTCAAAGCATACTCAGAGAAGGAATCTTCTCCGGAAGCCGCATGACGTCACACCTGTATGGATTAATTGATAAATATTTACATTTCTAGGAGTAAAAAATGGCTGATTTAAACAAAATCATGGACGAACTTAGCGAACTTTCCGTGCTCGAAGCTGCGGAACTCGTGAAAATGCTCGAAGAAAAGTGGGGCGTTTCTGCTGCTGCCCCCGTTGCAGTTGCCGCTGTCGCCGCCGGCGCCGGTGCCGAAGCTGCCGCTGAAGAAAAGACCGAATTCGATGTCATCATCAAAGATGTTGGCCCGAAGAAAATCGAGGTCATCAAAGCTATCCGCCAGCTCACCAGTCTTGGGCTGAAAGAAGCCAAAGAAGTTGCAGAAACCGCCGGCTCCAAAGTTCTCGAAGCCGTCGGCAAAGAAGCAGCCAACGACGCCAAAGCCAAACTCGAAGCAGCCGGCGCTGTTGTCGAACTTGGTTGATTTCGTTCATCAGTAAAAAAGGCCGCCTTTTCAGGCGGTCTTTTTTTTCCCGAAGCATGCAACACATAATCCTTTTTCGCTTCTTCCCAAATCCATCCTTGAGAGACCTATTCGCATGTGGTATATTCTGATTATTGCGGAGGTATTATGAACGAGCGTATTTTGATTATCGAAGACGATGAGGGTATTACCAGATTCCTGCGCCGGGCACTCGCTTACGAAGGCTACCAGGTGGATATTGCCCCGGATGGACAAACCGGTTTGATTCTTGCCAGAGACCATCCGCCCGATCTCGTCGTTTTGGATTTAATGCTGCCGGGTATCGATGGTTTCGAAGTATGCCGCCGCCTGCGCAGCGGTGGTTCCGTGCCCATCCTCATTCTTACAGCCAAAGAAAGCGTTCAGGACCGCGTTCTTGGGCTTGACATGGGTGCAGACGATTACATGATCAAACCTTTCGAACTGGACGAGTTGCTAGCCCGCATTCGTGCACTTCTGCGGCGCTCTCAACCTGCCAACCGCCCCAAGGTGATGAACTTCAAAGACCTCTCCCTTGATACGGGAACGCGCCAGGCAAAACGAGGCGAACGAATTATCGCACTCACCGCAAAAGAATACGAACTTCTCGAACTTTTCATGATGCACCCGCGCCAGGTGCTCACCCGTGAAGTCATCTTCGACCGTGTATGGGGGTATGACTTCGGCGGAGAAAGTAATATTATCGAAGTCTATGTTCGCTATTTACGCCAAAAACTGGAAGCAAACGGCGAAGAACGATTGCTTCATACCGTCCGCGGAATGGGGTATGTGCTTCGAGAACCTGACTGATGTCTCTGCGTATTCGTTTGACATTGCTTTATACTGCTCTTGTCGGAGGAATCATCCTCCTGTTTGGAGTGGTTTCTTTCCAGCTCATCAGTGTTACCCTCACCAACCAGGTCGATTCCCTTCTCCAGAACACCAGCCAAAAACTCATCCAAAATATCCGTATCGATTCCAACGGTGACCTCACCATCCTGCCCTCGCCAACCCTTGAATTCGCCACAAACGTATACATTCAGGTGTGGTCACGCGGTTTTGTCCTGAAAGATGCCTCGCTCAATATCCGCTGGCTCGACAAACCGCTTGACTACCGCGGCCGTCAAAGTGCAAAACCGGTATTTCGGGATACAATCATCGAAGGCGCTCATATCCGGGTTTTAAGCATTCCCCTATCAATCGGAGAAAGACCGGTTGGCGTATTGCAAGTTGGCGCCAGCCTTGCCATTGTCGACGCAACGCAAAGCCGTATGCTTACAATGCTCGTCTTCGGTGTAATCATCTCCATGACCGTCGCCGCCCTTTCCGTATCGTTCACAACGTACCGCTCACTCGCCCCGCTCAACAGCGTTACGCAAACCGCCCTGCACATCACACGTGCAGACGATCTTTCACGCCGCATTCCTTACCAAGGCTCCCCGGATGATGAAATCGGTCAATTGATACATGCCTTCAATCAAACCCTGAGCCGTCTTGAAAATCTGTTCCATGCCCAACGCCGTTTCGTTGCCGACGTTGGCCACGAATTGCGCACGCCGCTTACCGTCATCAAAGGCAACGTCAGTCTGATGCGCAAATTCGGCACAGGCGATGATGAACTCCTCGGCATTATCGAAAGCGAGGTCGACCGCCTTACCCGCATGGTAGGTGACCTTCTGCTGCTTGCCCAAGCCGAATCGGGGAAAATCCCGCTGGATTTTCACATCGTCGAAGTCGATACACTACTGCTCGAAGTCCTTCAGCAAACCAGTATTTTGGCGCAGGGAAAAGTCAAACTGCGTATCGGTGATATCGATCAGGTGCTTGTCTGCGGGGACCACGACCGCCTCAAACAGGTTTTCATCAACCTGATTAGCAATGCAATCAAATACACCCCCAAGGGCGGTGAGGTCATCGTTGGTGTCGGCAAATCAAATGACAAAGCCAGAATTATTGTTTCCGACAACGGTCCCGGTATCCCCAAAGAAGAACTTCCCCATATTTTCGAAAGATTTTATCGAACAGAAAAATCGCGCACCCGTTCAAGCGATCGTAAAGGATTCGGCCTGGGGCTTTCGATTGCATACTGGATTGTCCGTAACCATGGCGGGCATATCGACGTCGATTCGCAAATCGGCAAAGGAACAACGATTTGCGTTTGGCTCCCCCTGGCAAAAGAAAATTGCAGCGACCAGTCAAAAACCAAACTGGTTTCGGATTGAAATGAAATATGATGGGATGAAAACGTAACGGGAGAATTCTAACGCGTAGCCTTCAAAACATTTGCCGCCTGCCGGCACAAACCGGCACCGCCATGCGCCAGCCATTCATCCAGCCGGCTGCTGTGCGCCAAATTCGCGGCAGCATCCTCGTAAATTCCGGTTCCCCAATAAACATAGCGCCTGGTTTCTTCAGGCCACATATTCTCCGGACGCGTTGCCCCGTGTATACCGCCATTATAGCCGGCAAAAATGCGGCGTATATCCCCCGCCCCCGCCTGCACGGAAGCCGCCAAATAGCCCAAACCTCTTCTCGCATTGACCCCGGGCTTGAAGGGATCTTCCTGCATGCCAAAATGATCAGGCATCACCTGAAACAACCCGGCGGCACCGGCCGGCGAGACAGCCTGCGGGTTTCCGCATGACTCTATCTGCATTACCGTCGCTGCCAGATTAGGATCAACACCCCAGCGCTTGCTCCAAATCAGTAGCTTTTCTTTCCAGTACAACACTTCCGGAGTAAAAAGCCTTGCGATCCCCCCACCATTGTCCAAACCGGTTTTCTTGCCACCTGCAACAATCACCTGCGCTGGCGCCTTTTCCGAAATCACGGCGGTCCCGTCATAAGCCGCCCAGGCTCTTTGACTAATCAGAAAAAGCAGCACCGAACCGATAATCAATCCGACAACCGGCAAGAATGCATACCAAGTCAGGTTTTCCCCGGCCGGATAGCCACCGGGGAAAACCTGCTGAGCTTCGTAATATGCCTGCTGTCTCTTGCTCATCGCCACAACGGTTTTCCTCTGTATTGAGAGTTTCAATGCCACCAGGGCAGCTAAAACCGTTGCTGACCATACCTGCCTGATCCATTGCCGCTCATCGAAACCGGGTGATAGGAAGGCTCCGGTGTCGCATGGTTGCGGGTGTTCACCCCGGGCTTGTAAGCAGGCGTGCGTACCCGGCTTTTTGCAGCAACAGCAGGACGTTTGCTGACAAGAACCGGTTCTCTTACGCTTCGGGTCGTTCTCTGCCTTCGGGCAGCGGATACACGTGCCTCACCCTGACTGAACAAGCGATCGCCTCCGACAGAAATCGTCCCGATAATCAGCACCCGCATCAACCAAACCATCACTGCAACGAACACAGGGACAACTTGCAAAAGCGTGTCGCGGCTGACGAAACTATTTCCCAGCGTGGTGTGATTGAAAATAGCAATCGAAACACCCCACCAGGTCAGCGTTGCATTCATCGTTGCTGCCAGCATCCAGGCGCCAAAAAGATACCAAACCTCGGTTGCGCCTCCGTCCTGTGCCTGCTCCGGCGTGAACAAACGGGCAATTCCGGCAAAATCGATACCACAAAATGCTATCGCCAAAATAGTCGCCCAGCGAACACCTGCAAATTGCAAATCACCCAGCAAATCAGCCAGGGCAAAATCCGTTGTGCTGTAATTGAACAGTTCGAATGCTATCAACGCCGTAACAATCAACGTACCGAACATGAACCCGCGGCGGATATTCAACTGCTTTGGCAATTCCTTAATTCCACTGATATTCATCATACATCTCCTTTCGTCAAATCGAACCTCGACAGCTCTTGCATCTTGTTCTATAATTAGAACGATTGTTCTTTCCCTTTTATAGAACATTCGTTCTCTTTTGTCAAGAGGCAATTTCCCCGCTTTCCATGCAAGTTTCCGCTTTCCGCCTCGCCGGAGCAGACCAATTTCCCAAAACCTGCCGCTTTTGCCCAATTATCTGCTAAAATAGCTTTGTCTTTCAAGAAACAGAAACCGGGCTCAGTCGATGAACACTCTCTGGTCACCCTGGCGTATGGCTTACATCCAGGCACATAAACAAAAAGATCAATGTGTATTTTGCAAGGCACTCAGGCAACCTGACGGGGAAGAAAACCTGATTGTCTTTCGCGGCAAAAACGCCTTCGTCATTCTCAACCGTTATCCCTACACAACCGGACACGCCATGGTCGTCCCGAACGAACACACCGGAGACTTCGTATCGCTCACACCGGCAACCCGGGCAGAAATGATGGAACTCGCTTCCCGTTGTATGCAGGTGTTAAGTGCCGTATACCAGCCGGAGGGCTTCAATCTGGGTGCCAACATCGGCGGGGCGGCAGGTGCCGGTATTCCCCAGCACGTCCACATGCACATTGTTCCGCGCTGGGCGGGAGACACCAACTTCATGTCCTCGCTTGGGAACACCCGCGTCATTCCGGAAGATTTGGCAGTGACCTATCGACGCGTTTGCAAGCAATGGCACGAACTTTTCCCAATCGAATAGCCTGCGCCAAATCTTTCACCCGCCATATCGGCACATCCGTATCTATTTCATCTTGGATTACAAATGTTTCTCTGGGAGGTTGATACATGACGAACGAAAATGAAAAGAACCAGCCGGTCATTCTCAGTGCAGTACGTACCCCATCGGGGCGTTTCCAGGGATCACTCAGCAAATTCACGGCACCCCAATTAGGGGCAATTGTCGTCCGTGAAGCCGTCAAAAGAGCCGCCATTCCCAACGCCGCCGACATCCACGAGGTCATCATGGGAAACGTCGTTTCCGCAGGGCTGGGGCAAAATCCGGCAAGGCAGGCTGCCATTTTCGGCGGTCTCCCGCCGACCGTCGGCGCTTTCACAATCAACAAAGTCTGCGGTTCCGGGTTGAAAGCCGTCATGCTCGCTGCACAAGCGATCCGTGCCGGAGATGCAAATCTGTTCGTCAGCGGCGGCATGGAGAGCATGAGCCGAGCGCCCTACCTCGTCGATGGCCGCACAGGCTCACTCCGCTTTGGCCACGCACGCCTCACCGATGCATTGCTCATCGACGGCCTTTGGGATCCGTTCGAGAATTGGGGGATGGGGAATGCAGCAGAGTTCATCGCAGATGAATACAACGTAAGCCGTGAAGCCATGGACGACCTTGCCTACAACAGCCATCGAAAAGCCATTGCCGCCATCGATAGCGGCAAATTCAGGCAGGAAATCGTTCCCATCGAAATCAAAGACCGCAAAGGGAACCTGCACATTTTCGATACGGACGAAACCCCGCGCCGTGATACCTCCCCCGAAGCGCTCGCCAGGCTGCGACCGGCATTTGTCGAAGGCGGGAAAGTAACCGCGGGCAACGCCCCCGGCCTGAACGATGGCGCTTCTGCCGTGGTCGTCGCCAGCCGGTCAAAAGCGCGCGAAATGCACGCAAAACCCCTTGCACGTATCATTGGTTACGGCTATGCTGCCGTCGAACCGAAATACCTGTTTTACGCCCCCGCCAAGGCAATACCTTTGCTGCTCGCAAAAATCGGCTGGTCATTGCAGGATGTCGATCTCATCGAACTCAACGAAGCGTTTGCCGCCCAGGTGCTGGCAGACGGCTATGCCCTTGAAAAAGCCGGCTGGGATTGGGAGAAAGTCAACGTAAACGGCGGGGCTATCGCCCTGGGGCACCCTATCGGAGCAAGCGGCGCCAGAATTCTCACTACGCTCATTTATGCACTCAAAGACCGCGGATTAAAACGCGGGCTTGCTTCGCTGTGTCTCGGCGGTGCAGAAGCCGTTGCCATGGCAATTGAAATCGAAGAAGAATAATCCAGTTATTGGGTGCAGCAACAGCTCTCACCCGTCAGACAGCATACAACCCCCAAATAACCGCCACGTACACTGGTCAGGTATGATTTTTCATTTATAATCCAGCCGGAAATTCCCGGTGCCGGCATTATTTTATTCAGCCTGCCGGCACCTGCACAGCCATCACATCAAGGAGCAGAAAGCATGTCCATCGAATTTCGGGAAATGACCCCGGATGATTACGCAGAAGTCATCGATCTCTGGCAAAAAAGCCCGGGAATCGGCTTGAGCAGTGCGGATTCAAAAGAAAACATCGCCCGTTATCTAAAACGAAATCCGGGGCTGAGTTTCACCGCCCGGGACGGGCACCGGATTGTGGGAGCAGTATTATGCGGACATGACGGGCGGCGCGGTTACATTCATCATCTCGCAGTCAGCGCAGCGTATCAAAAGCAAGGCATCGGTCACGCACTGGCAGAAAAATGTTTGCATGCCTTACAGCAAATCGACATCCGGAAATGCCACATCTTCGTCTATACCGACAATCATCAGGCAATCACATTTTGGAGCAATTCGGGATGGGTCGAGCGTGTCGAACTGGTTTTGATGTCCAAAGATATTCCCGCGGCACAAGAACCATTCCGCAGCGCGGAATAACCTATCATCCCCTCACACACATCGAAACCCAAACTTTACGATGCGTTTCCGCCTCGTCCTGCCGATACGCGGCTCATCGTCCAGCAGGGGATAATCTCTCCTAACCGTCCGTACCGGGCACGACGGTCGTTACGAAACGCAGGGTTCCCATATCCGTCACGCTGCCGATCTCCACGGTTACAGGATACTCCCAGGCAGAATTCCCATAAATGACGACAACCGAGCGATTGCCGGCATGAATCCCGTCAATGCGAAAATGCCCGTCCGTACCGGAGCGCACGGAAATATTCGTACCTGGAATAACCAGTTCCGCAACAATCGGCTGCCCGGATTGGCCGACAATCACACCGCTTACAGAACCGGTACCCCGGATTTGCGCCATCGTACCGCTTTGCATGAAGCGGGCAAACAGCAATGCCACCGTAATGAACCCCAATACGCCAATTATCTTCCACAAATGCCGGCGTTTTTCTTCCGGGTCGGGTAATGCCGGCGGTATTCCTTCTTCAAATCCATCCAGCGATGGAGAATCTTCATAAGCCATGCTCAGCCTCCTATGGCGTCTTTACAGATATGCCCTTGAAACAAGCACGTGTACCATCCCAGGTGCGCAGACCAATGCCGCCTTCTTTGTAGGTATCGTCTTTTCCGACCAGCACCTGCTCCCCATTCACGAAAACCGTAAACGTATCACCGACAATTTTCAGCTGGATTTTATTATCACTCCCGTGCCAGGGAAAATTCCTGTCTTTCTTCACTGCCAGCGGTGGCAGCTCATGACCGTGCACCCATTTACGGATGATGAACGCCCCGCCGCCATAACCGGGATCATACTGGAACGTATACCCATTCAGGCGCTTGTTGACATTCGTGGCACGGAAATAAACCCCGTAACCATTTCCTCTGGAAAGTTTTGCCGAATCGATAGTAATCACCGCATCTTTGCCCGTATACCCGTCGGCAAACACGCTTCCCTGGCCCGAACTCTTGTTGCACATCGGTTCTCCCAGTGACCATTTTCCGCGTCTCACCTTCCACGATGTCAAATCGACACTGCAAACTTCCTTGCCCATTCCTCCCATGACATCGCAATAAACATCCCTCACGCTCACGCCCATCAAGGCTAGCGCCAAAGCAACCACACCGGCAATCAAGGCAAAAATCAAGGCATACTCGATTGCCCCCTGGCCGTCTTCCCGAAACCTGTCTCTCTCCATAATAAGTCCACCTCTCATCAAAACGAATCTATTCGGACATATCCCTGCACTCAATTATAGCAAAACCTCATACAAGTTTACAACGGTTTTCCGCAAACCCGCGTAACAATCCTGTTAGGCGCCCGCTTCCCCTCGATGGAAATCAACAACCAAACCATCCTTGCGCTTGCAAGTTCGGGTACTCATTCAGGCATGCTATAATCTTGCTATACATTCATTCCGCTCTCACCGCCCCAAACATACATTCAATTTATTTGTTTACAGGAGGAATTAGCGATGATTCATGGCATTACCGATTTGCTTTTAACCGAAGAACATACGATGATTCGCCAGGCCGCCCGGGAATTCGCACAAAAAGAAATTGCCCCAATCGCATCGGATTTCGACGAAAGCGGAGACTTCCCCATGCAGACGATTCGAAAGATGGGTGCAATGGGATTTATGGGTATCGAAGTTCCGGAAGAGTATGGCGGTGCAGGTATGGATACGCTTGCCTATGTACTTGCACTCGAAGAAATCAGCCGTGCGGACGCATCGCACGGCACAATCATGTCCGTGAACAATTCGCTTTACAACTACGGTCTCTTGCGTTTCGGCACAGAATCGCAAAAACAAAAGTACATCGTTCCGGTAGCCACCGGCGAAAAGGTCGGCGCCTATTCGCTCACAGAACCCATGTCGGGGTCGGATGCAGCGACCATGCGTAGCCGTGCCGTCCGCGAAGGCAGCGATTATGTCATCAACGGGCGCAAATCCTGGGTTACCAGCGGGCCCGTGGCAGATTACATCCTTCTCTACACCATGACCGACCCGCAAAAGGGCCACAAGGGTATTTCCGCATTCATCATCGATGCAAGCAAACCCGGCTTCATCCGCGGGAAAAAAGAACCCAAACTTGGTATTCGCGCCTCCGCTACCAGTGAAATTATCTTCGAAAACTATCGCTGCCCGGCAGAAAACCGGCTCGGTGAGGAAGGGGAAGGCTTCAAAATCGCCATGAGCATTCTGGATGCCGGCAGAATCGGCATCGCTTCTCAGGCACTGGGGCTGGCTGAAGCAGCCTACGACGCCAGCATCACCTACGCACAGGAACGCGAAGCTTTCGGCAAGAAAATCGGACAATTTCAGGGTATCTCCTTCAAACTCGCCGATATGAAAACCCGCATCGAAGCCGCCAGATTTCTCATTTACAACGCCGCCATCGCCAAAGAACGTTCGAAAAAAACAGGGGAGCGCTTCACCCTGCAAGCGGCTATGGCAAAACTTTTCGCATCGGAAACTGCCATGTTTTGCACACACCAGGCGGTTCAAATTCATGGCGGTGTCGGCTATTCCAAGGAACTGCCCGTCGAGCGTTACTTCCGCGATGCCAAAATCACGGAAATTTATGAAGGGACGAGCGAGATTCAAAGGCTGGTGATTTCCCGCATCGAAACAGGATTGAGATAACTGATAAGTGACAAGTGTCTTGCCATCGTCCGGTTTTGCCAATCCGGCTGGCCGGCTTTTCCGCTTTGTTCGCAGCATTCACCCTTCGCTGCACCATCACAGCCGGCAAGATACGATTCCGCCTTTTTCAAGTGACCCTGCCAGGAAACATCCTCAGGGATTAAAATAGAACCGCGAAGCATTCCATTCCAATGGAGACAGATTATTTATGAAAGCGACCTTGTTTCATCGACATGGCGGCCCGGAAGTGTTCGTCTACACGGACTTTCCCACACCGGAGCCGAAAGCGGGGGAAGTGCTGGTTTCCCTGAAAGCCGCTGCCGTCAACCGCATGGATCTTTGGGTGCGCAACGGCTGGCCCGGTCTGCGCATCACATACCCCCATATTCCCGGAGCAGACGGTGCCGGGACGATTGCCGCGTTAGGGGAAGGCGTCGAGGGATGGAACATCGGCGATCCCGTAGTCATCAATGCCAACCTTGGCTGCGGCAAATGCGGGTTTTGTCTGGCAGGCAAAGACAACCTGTGCAGCCATTGGCATTTGCTGGGCGAAACCATTCGCGGCACCTATGCGGAATTCGTTTCAGTGCCCGCCAGACAATTGTTCCCCCTGCCGGCAGGCTTCGACTTCCACCTGGCAGCCGCTGCCGGGTTGGTGTACCATACTGCCTGGCACTCGCTGATTACCCGCGGGCAGCTCCGCCCGGGGGAAGAAGTGCTTGTGGTCGGCGCATCCGGCGGCGTAAACACTGCCAGCATTCAGATTGCCAAATTCAGCGGCTGTCACGTTATCGTCGTCGGATCGAATTCGAAAAAACTTGCCATCGCCGAATCTCTCGGCGCTGATACACTCATCGACCGCTCGAAAGAAGAAAACTGGGCAAAGACCGTTTACAAACTCACCGGCAAACGCGGGGTCGATGTCGTTGTCGACAACGTCGGAACGACATTTCCGCTCAGCTTTCGCGCAGCAAAAAAAGGCGGCCGTATTCTCACGGTCGGCAATACCGGCGGTGCGCAATTCGAAATCGATAACCGCTTCATCTTCGGCAAACACCTTTCCATCATCGGTTCCACGATGGGGACAATGCAGGATTTTGCAACTGTGATGCGTCTGGTCATCGACAAAAAACTAAAAGTTGCTCTCGACCGTCGATATTCCCTGAAAGACGCCGCCCTTGCGCAATCACACCTTGAAAAAGGGGAACAAACAGGCAAGATAACCTTATCCATCCCATGAATACAAACAAACAGAAATCATCCAATCCTGTCAATCAGCCTCGGCGGAAACGCCCTGCCAGCGTAACGCTGCTGGGAATGCTGGTGTTATCATTTACAGCCTTCTATTGGTTACGTTTTTATGAGGCTGCAGCATCATGGAAAACCTTGACAACACGGCTGCCTGAATCCATCCCTTTGTACCTGCTTCTCTCCGGCTTTCTTTGGGGGCTTGCTGGAGTGATCCTTTTTCAGGGGCTTTGGCGAGGTACAGGATGGGCGCCAAAATGGACGCAAATTGTGATTACAGGATTCATCATCTATTATTGGCTCGACCGCCTCTTGCTCGCCAACCGGCACATTTGGCAACCGCGCACAAGTTTCATCATCGGGCTTTGCCTGCTCGTCATTTCCCTGATGCTCTGGAGCCTGAACAACAAAGGATCGAAGCTTTTCTTCGAAAAAACTGCTAACGGCAATGATCAACCGCTATCGCAGCATATTCGAATGGAGAAACCATGACAGACAATCCAAAAATCAAACAACTCCGGGAACTGCGTGCAAAAGCCCATCAGGGCGGCGGACCGGAGCGAATCGCCACCCAGCATAAAAAAGGCAGGCTGACAGCCAGAGAACGGCTTTCCCTGCTGCTGGATAAAGGCTCTTTCCGCGAAATTGATACCTTCGTCGAACATCGAACCCATGATTTCGGCATGGAAAAGAAAAAGTTTCTCGGGGATAGTGTAGTCACCGGATGGGGAACAATCAACAACCGCCTGGTATATGTTTTTTCTCAGGATTTCACCGTATTCGGCGGCAGCCTCAGTGAAGTTCATTCCGAGAAAATCGTCAAAATTATGGAAATGGCAATGAAAAACGGTGCACCTGTCATCGGGCTAAACGACTCAGGAGGCGCACGCATTCAGGAAGGCGTCGTTTCACTTGGCGGGTACGCCAATATCTTTTTACGCAACACGCTTGCGTCCGGTGTCGTTCCCCAAATCAGCGTCATCATGGGGCCATGTGCCGGAGGCGCTGTTTACTCCCCCGCGCTCACCGATTTCGTCTTCATGGTGCGCGGATCCTCTTACATGTTCATCACCGGCCCGGACGTCGTCAAAGCCGTTACTCACGAAGATGTCTCTTTCGAAGAGCTTGGCGGCGCAGATATTCACGCAGAAACATCCGGTGTTTGCCATGTTGCAGCAGATAGTGAAGGAGACGCATTATATCTGGTGCAAAAACTGCTTACGTATATTCCCCAAAACAATCTGGAAGATCCGCCTTTTATCCCCTCCAATGACAGCCCCCTGCGGATGGAAGAAAGCCTGGATACTATCGTCCCCGACGACCCAAGCAAACCCTACGACATCAAGGAAGTTATCTACAAAGTCGTCGATAATGGTGAACTTTTCGAGATACACGAAAACTACGCCCGCAACATCGTCGTCGGTTTTGCCCGGTTGGGAGGCCATAGCATCGGGATCATTGCCAATCAACCGGCGGTGCTTGCCGGCGTTCTGGATATCAACGCATCCGAAAAAGCAGCCCGTTTCATCCGTTTTTGCGATGCCTTCAATATTCCCATTCTGACATTCGTCGACGTTCCCGGCTTCATGCCCGGCACGGATCAGGAGCATGGCGGAATCATCAACGCGGGTGCCAAACTGCTTTACGCATATTGCGAAGCCACCGTACCCAAACTGACAGTCATCACGCGCAAATCCTACGGCGGGGCATATGATGTCATGAGCAGCAAGCACATCCGCGGAGATATCAACTTCGCATGGCCCGAAGCGGAAATCGCAGTGATGGGCCCCGATGGCGCCGTGAACATCATCTTCCGCAAGGAACTCGCCAGCGCCAAAGATCCGGTAAAACGGAAAGCGGAACTGGTCGAAGAATATCGCGAGAAATTTGCCAACCCCTATGTTGCAGCCTCACGCGGGTATATCGACGATGTCATCGAACCGCGCGAAACCCGCCCCAGGCTCATCAATGCACTGGAAATGCTTTCCAACAAGCGCGATACCAACCCGCCCAAAAAACACGGCTGCATTCCCCTGTGAGCAACAAGATTTCCTGCAAAACCATCCGCTTCATTCAGATGCCAACAGGAAAGACCGCCTAATGCATTGTACAAGGAAACTTCATGTTCGATAAAGTATTGATTGCCAATCGCGGCGAAATTGCCGTCAGAATCATCCGCACCTGTCGTGAACTGGGTTTGCAAACTGTTGCCGTATTTTCGGATGCAGACCGTCAGGCATTGCACGTCAGGCTGGCTGATGAAGCTTATTATCTGGGTGCGTCGCCATCGCGCGAATCCTACTTGCGCGGCGACAAAATCATCGACATCGCCCTGAAAAGTAACGCAGGCGCCATCCATCCGGGTTACGGTTTTCTCGCAGAACGTGCCGATTTTGCCCAAAGCTGTCTGGATGCCGGCTTGACGTTCATCGGGCCCAAGCCATCTGCAATTGCCGCCATGGGGGATAAAATGGTGGCAAGAGCCACCGTATCCGCAGCCGGTGTTCCTGTTGTTCCCGGCACCGAAGGAAGAGGCGCCTTGAGCAACCAGGATTTGTTATCGCTGGCGCCCGAAATCGGTTTTCCGCTGCTCATCAAAGCCACTGCCGGCGGCGGCGGAAAAGGGATGCGCGAAGTTCGCTCCATCGAAGAAATGCCAAAACTGCTCGACGCCGCGCGCAGGGAAGCCGAAGCAGCCTTCGGGGACGGAAATGTCTACCTAGAAAAATTGCTTGAAGACGCACGTCATATCGAAATTCAAATTCTGGCAGACAACCAGGGAAATGTCATCCATTTGGGTGAACGCGAATGTTCCCTCCAGCGCCGTCACCAAAAACTTCTGGAAGAATCCCCCTCCCCCTTCATCGGAGATGATGATGAATTCCGGCAGAAAATGGGAGAAGTTGCCGTCCGTGCAGCAAAAGCAGTCGGCTACGTCAACGCCGGCACCATCGAATTTTTGGTAGACCCCGAGAAACGATTTTACTTTCTCGAAATGAACACACGCCTGCAAGTAGAGCACCCCATCACCGAAGCGGTTACCAATGTCGATATCGTCAAGGAACAAATCCGGATTGCCCGCGGACGTTCACTGAACTACAAACAGGAAGATATTCACTTCAACGGCTGGTCTATCGAATGCCGCATCAATGCCGAAGATCCATATGAGAACTTTCTTCCGTCCACAGGGCGCATCAACCACATCCTGCTTCCCACCGGCCCCGGCGTCCGTGTCGATACCGGCGTATACCCCGGCTTCACAATCTCGCCATATTACGACTCCCTGATTTCCAAACTAATCGTCCACGGCAAGACGCGCGCCGAAACCATCCTGCGTATGCGCCGTGCTCTCGAAGAATACAAAATCACGGGGGTACGCACGAATATCCCCTTCCATCAAACCTTGATGGATTCACACCGCTTCATGGCCGGGCAGTACGATACCCGCTTCATCGAAGAACGCTTCTCCATCGATACCAACAAGGAAGCCCAGGCCAATGCCGCTGACCTCGCTGCCATCTTCGCCGCACTGGTTGCCCACCGCCAAATGCAGCGCTCGGCACATATCATCCGCAGAGCAAAGCGCGATACAAGCAACTGGAAATGGTTCAGCCGCTGGGAACGCATGAACCGGTAGTCATCAGAGCAGATGAAAGAACAAACCCTATGAAATATATATCTACGGTAAACAACAAGGAATACACAATCGAAATCATCGATAAAAAGCATCTGAGTATCGATGGTGTGATACACGAAATCGATTTTGAATCCATCAGCGGTCAGCCGGTTTTTTCCCTGATTATCGACGGGAAGTCGCATGAAGCATTCGTCTATTTCGAAGAAAACCGCTGGCGGGTGATGCTGCAAGGGAATCTTTACCCGGTTCTTGTCGAAGACGAACGGGAAAAACGCTTGCGCGCCGCTTCCGGCAACACTGTATCCCAAACCGGAGAATACCATCTCAAAGCCCCCATGCCGGGAATCATCATCTCCGTACCGGTCGAATCAGGGCAGGAAATCCGGGCGGGGGATACGCTGGCCATTCTCGAATCAATGAAAATGCAAAACGAACTCAAATCACCTTGTGACGGCATCGTAACCAGAATTCGGGTGGAAAGCGGTGATAGTGTCGAGAAAAAACAAACCCTGATTAGCATCAATCAGAAAGCACGTAAAAATGAATAAGTCCAACCGGGAACTCGAAGTCAAATTTTATCTCGCCCAGCCGGAGGCGTTCAAAACCAGGCTGGAAACATTGCATGCAAAATGCTTGCGCCCCCCAACCTATGAACTCAACCTGCGCTTCGATACGCCGGATGGCAAATTGACGCGGGCAAAACGTGTCCTGCGCCTCCGCCAGGATACCGATGTCAGATTGACATACAAAGGACCCGGAAAATCGGTCGATGGCGTCCTTGCCAGAGAAGAAATCGAATTCTCAGCCAGCGACTTCAACCAGGCACAAGCCTTTCTGGAAGCATTGGGCTACCAGGTCAGAATGATTTACGAAAAAAAGCGGGCGATTTACCGTCTCGAAGGAGCGGAAATCTCTCTGGACGAAATGCCTTATGGCTACTTCACTGAAATCGAAGTCGAAAACCCGGCATTAATCAAATCCCTGAGCCAGGCTTTGCATCTGAACTGGAATGCAAGAATTCCAACCAGCTACTCGCACTTGTTCACCATCGTCAAGCAAAACCTGAATTTGACTTTCAGAGACCTGACTTTCGAAAATTTCAGCAACATCCGGGTTGCCGCCAAGGACCTCGGAATCACCCCCGCCGACAGCTGAGAAGCCGATAAAACGCACCCCGTCGGAAAACAACCCGGCCGGGCGCGTCCAAACGCTTCCCGCCGGCTTGTGGTAGGTTCACTTTCGAAACAAACTACATTTCCATTATCAGTTATAGTAAAATAAGTCCGCGCAGGCAATTGCCCGCGAGTTTGATGTATATGGCACAGTCCGGTCGAATATCGACCGTCTGAAGCCAATCAGAGTGGAGGCACTCATGACAGACATGGTTGAAGTGGTTCTGGACAGCATTCGGGTCAGCCTGATGAACCAGCAGCGCGTCATCATCCTTCGGGAAATCGACACCGAACGCTATCTGGCCATCTGGGTCGGCGTTTACGAGGCAGAACACCTGACAATTGCCCTGCAAGGTGTCGAGATCGCACGCCCCCTTACCTATGATCTATTCATTACCGTTTTGGAAAAACTGAATGTCAAAATCGTCCGGGTCGAAGTCGTTGGCCTGAAAAACGAAACTTTTTACGGAAACATCGTAATCAACATGAACGGAGAAATCTACAATATCGATTCCCGGCCATCCGATGCAATCAACCTGGCAATCCGCTCGGGCGTACCTATCTTCGTTACACAGGAAGTCATGGAAAAAGCCGGCATCATGCCCGATGACGAAATCATCGACGAAGACGAAACATCCGATGAATCCTTCCCAATAGAAGAACTGAAAACATCGGAAGAATCAAAAGAAGCGGAAGAAGATCTTTCTGTATTCAAGGATTTCATCGAAAAACTGGATTTGGATGACATAGGAGACGAAGACAATTAACGATACACCCGTTTTTGCCGAAAGCGGAACGACAGGCCCGCGCACAATACCGCATAGCCGGGAAGCAGAAGAAGCAGTCCTTGGCTCCATCCTGATCAACCCGGAAGCGTATCACGATGTCGCAGATTTTCTAAATGGAGACGACTTCTACATCCATCGCCATAAATGGATTTGGGAAGCTATTGTCAATATCATCGAGACCAAAAACCCGCTGGATATTTTGACCATCACAGATGAACTCGACAACATGGGTCGGCTGGAAGAAATCGGCGGGGCTGCGTATATCACCAGCCTGATTAACAATGTTCCCTCTTCGATGCATGCTAAAGCCTACGGGCATATTGTCGAAGAAACGGCAGTCCGCAGAAAACTTATCGATGCAGCTCACCATATCGTCAATTATGCCTACCGTGAAGACAGCGGCTTGGAAACAGTGATAGAGGAAGCGGAAAAAGCCGTCTTCAATGTCAGCGAACGCCATATCAAGCATGATATTAAACCCATCAAGGCTGTCCTGAATGAGTATCTGGACAAAGTCAAAGAAATGAGCGGGAAGGATGACGAAATCCGCGGAGTACCCACCGGTTTCACCGACCTCGACCGGTTGCTTGGCGGATTACAACCATCCGACCTGATTATCATCGCCGGCCGCCCCGGCATGGGAAAAACCGGTTTCGTCCTCTCTGTCGCCAAAAATGCCGCCCAGAAGCACATGAAGCACGTTGCCATCTTTTCACTGGAAATGTCCAACGAGCAGCTGGCCCAAAGACTAATTGCCCAGGAAACCGGTATCGATTCACAACGTTTGCGCATGGCCAGGTTCAACGAACACGAATTATCTGACTTAACCAAATCCATCACTACCCTCGAAAATATCGTCATCTTTCTCGATGACACACCGGCAATCACCCCTATCGAGCTGCGCACGAAATGCCGGCGTTTGAACATGGAACATCATCTCGATCTGGTCATCATCGATTATCTCCAATTGATGAGTTCAGACAGACGCAACGACAACCGTGTACAAGAAGTTTCGCTCATCTCGCGCAACCTGAAAATCCTTGCCCGCGAGCTCGATGTACCTGTACTCGCAGCCGCTCAGCTTTCCCGCGCTATCGAACAACGCACCGACAAACACCCGATGCTTTCCGACCTGCGCGAATCAGGCTCACTGGAACAAGATGCAGACATCGTTCTTTTCATCTACCGCCCGGATCTTGTCGAGCAAGACACCACCAAACAAAACATCGCCGAAATCATCGTCGCCAAACACCGTAACGGCCCTGTTGGCAATATCGAACTCGTCTTCCGCAGTAATTTGGCAAAATTCGAGAACGCCGCCACAAGGAGTATCGACCTGCAAAATGCCATCCCATCCTAGGCTTCCCGCCCCGCCGGACACCGGCAGCAGACTTTTCATCACTCCAAAAACAGGATACCCATGAAACCAAAACGCTTCAACGGATTTCCGCCAGGAAAAGTAAAATTCACCCCCATCCCGGGTCCGTTTTTCAGCGACCTGTTACCGCAAATCGACCATTTGGGAGAGCTGAAGGTATCGATTTACGCCTGGTGGTTTTTGGATAAGCAAACGGGAAACGTGCGCTTCTTCCGCGAATCCGACCTTGCCAACGATTCCATTTTCATGGCCGGAATGGGAGACACACCGGAAACCGCTCTGGAAACCCTGCGGGAATCCCTCCGTCGGGCAGTCAGGCGGGGCACTTTTCTGCGCTCTGTGTTTCTACTGGAAGAAGATAAAGAAATCGCTGTGTATTTTCTCAATTCCCCAAAAGGGCGTAAAGTTTGGCAGGCGGCACAACGCGGAGAATGGAAACCATCCGTACATGACACCCTGCCCATCGAACTCAGCCGGGAAAAGCCGAACATCTACCAATTATACGAAGAGCACATCGGCCCGCTTTCCCCGATGATTGCCGATATGCTCAAAGATGCCGAAGAAACCTATCCGCAATCCTGGATCGAAAAAGCGGTTAGAATAGCAGTAAAAGCCAACGTCCGCAGCTGGAACTATATCGAAAAAATCCTGCGCAATTGGCAAGAAGGAAAAGACAATGCCCGAAAACCTAGAGGAGATTCTGAAGAAGACCGTCGAAAATATGTTGAAGGCGAATTCGCAGACTTCATCGAATAACCCTGACCCTAACCTGCCCGGAGATCCTGACTGCCCGATTTGCGGGGGGTTGGGCTATTACCGGCTGGATGTTCCAATCAATCACCCGAACTTCGGCAAACTCATCAGTTGTGCGTGCCGCCAGGGACGCATTCAGCAGCATATTCGCGACCGCCTTTTCGCCATGAGCAATCTCAACGAGCTTAGCCATCTGACATTCGACAATTTCAAACCCCGCGGCAGAATCGGTTTGGGTCCCCTGCAAGCCGATTCCCTTGAACAGGCTTACAACCATGCCATGCAGTTTTCCCGCTCCAGAAAAGGCTGGCTCCTCCTCCAGGGGCATTACGGCTGCGGAAAAACCCACCTGGCAGCCGCTATTGCCAACCATACCGTCGAAATGGGCCTGCCCACCCTTTTCATCACCGTCCCGGATCTGCTCGATTCCCTGCGATACGCCTACCAAAACCAGAACCTGACTTTCGAAGAAAAATTCGAAGAAATCCGCAGAACGCCCCTGCTCATCATGGATGATTTCGGTACGCAAAATGCCACACCCTGGGCGCAGGAAAAACTTTTCCAAATCCTGAACTACCGTTACATCAACCGCCTGCCTCTGGTCATCACCACCAACCTTTCTCTTGAAGAAATCGAGGGCCGCATCCGCTCACGTTTGCAAGACCCCGAGCTGGTTACCCGCGTTCAAATCCATGCTCCGGATTTCCGCCAGCCTGCCGACGATACCGGGCATCACGAACTATCATCTCTCGGGCTGTTGAACAACCTGACTTTCGGGAACTTCAGCTTGCGGAAGAATGAGCCTATTCCCAAAGAAGACCTCAAACATCTGGAACGTGCCTTTCGCGCCGCCAAAGATTACGCCGAATCTCCCGCCGGCTGGATTGTGTTCACCGGACCATTCGGCAGCGGAAAGACTCACCTTGCCGCCGCCATCGCCAACTACCGCGCTTCATCCGGGTTCCCGCCATTGTTCATCAGCGTGCCTGATTTTCTCGATCACCTGCGCGCAACTTTCAGCCCCAATAGCGCCACATCATACGACCGCATGTTCGAAGAAGTCCGTTCTGCCCCTCTGCTGATTCTCGATGACCTCGGCACACAATCGATGACGCCATGGGTCAGAGAAAAGCTCTACCAACTCTTCAACTACCGTTATTACGGGGAATTGCCTACGGTAATCACCACCATCGAAACGCTGGAAGAACTCGACAGCCGCATCCGCAGCAGGATGCTGGATACCCGCCTTTGCACCATCTACGCCACAAACGTACCGGATTACCGCGGTGGCGGGCAAAAGCGCCGGAAACGCTAGCGGGCCGCCTCGCCCCGCCAGCCCATCCGCTTTTTTATTATTTTTCTCATAATATTCCCGTTTAATAAAGATATAATACAGATACACTTTATCCTATTTTTGTCAAACGGGAGGTACGCTCCATGTTACCCGGTACATTACTCGCATTACGCGAAGGAATTGAAGCTTCCCTGATCATCAGCCTCGTCCTTGGTTCACTCCACATTCTCACCCACAATCGGCTGAAACGCTTTGTCTGGCTGGGTGCGGCAACCGCACTATTGCTCAGCATGCTTGCAGCTGCCGGCCTTTTTCTGGCAAGAACCGCGTTCGGCGGAAAATCCGAAGCGGCCTTCGAAGGCGCGAGCATGCTCTTCTCGGCAGCAATGCTCACCTGGATGATTCTATGGGTGCGGAAACACGCTTCAGCAAACACCGCGTCGCTGCACAGCCACATTGAACACACACTGGCAGAAAACGCCCACACCGAACGCAGTATCTTTCTGCTGTCCTTCCTTGCCGTCCTGCGGGAAGGGCTGGAACTGGCAATCTTCCTGTTCACTGCATCACTCACATCCGGGTTCAGTCAAACGCTGGTCGGTGCCGGCCTTGGGCTTGCCGGGGCGGTAATTGCCGGCAGCCTGTTCTATTCAGGCGCAACCCGTTTGAATCTTTCTCTCTTCTTCAAACTGACCGGTGCTCTGTTAATCCTGTTTGCTGCCGGATTGGTCGGACAAGGATTGCACGAATTTGTCGACGCCGGTTTCATTTCCGGTATCATCCGCCCCGTATGGGATACGAACCGCCTGATTAGTCAAACATCCCCCGCAGGGTCGTTACTGAAATCCCTGTTTGGTTACAATAGCCGGCCATCACTTATCGAGAGCATCACCTACTTTCTATATTTCGGGCTGCTCGTCCTGATTGCCCGCCCGAAACCATTCCCCCAGAAGCAGCCCCGTGCCTGATTTCACCCCCATATAGACGGTTTCCTCCCCCAAATCCCCATATCGACCCATGTCCAGAGTACTGCTGATAGTTTCTCAAAGAGAGCGTATAATTAACCCACTGCGCCTTTCAAACGAATGGTTTCGAAAGTGAGGATAACATGGAAGATAACGACCAAAAAATACCGATGAGCACCAAAAAGTACATTGCATTGGTGGCTCACGATAACATGAAAGACGATTTGCTCGAATGGACACGCTTCAACCGGGAACTGCTTTCACGCCACCATCTGTATGCAACCGGCACAACCGGCAGCATGCTCGAAAAAGCCCTGGAACTCCCAATCCACAAACTGCTCAGCGGCCCCATCGGGGGTGACCAGCAAATCGGCTCGAAAATCGCCGAAGGGGAAATCAACCTCCTGATTTTCTTCTGGGATCCGCTGGAGCCACAACCGCACGATCCGGATGTCAAAGCCCTGCTTCGAATAGCGCAAGTCTGGAACATTCCCATTGCCACCAACCGCGCTTCGGCAGATTTCATCATTGCTTCCCCCCTGATGAACGAGGAATACGAACGTATGATTCCCCATTTCAACCGCCCGCCCATTCCGCAATTGAACGAAACACCATAATCAATACCGGGCAGCCACTCCCGAAACACATTCGACAATAATTTGCCCGGAACTCCGGTCAATCCGGACGATGCCCTATCGGCTTCTTGGAGGATTTTATGAGTTTTCCTGATGATTTTATTTGGGGAGCAGCAACCTCATCCTACCAAATCGAAGGCGCCGCCAGTGAAGACGGCAAAGGCACTTCGATTTGGGATGTTTTCTGCAAGGCGCCGGGGAAGATCCGCGACGGCAGCACGGGGGATACCGCCATCGATCACTATCACCGCTATCGTCAGGATATCACCTTGATGCACGATTTCCACATCCGCGCATACCGTTTTTCGGTTGCCTGGCCGCGCATCTTTCCCGACGGGACGGGAAGAATCAACCAAAAAGGCCTGGATTTTTACGACAGGCTCGTGGATACCTTGCTGGAACACAAAATCGAACCATGGTTGACCCTTTTTCACTGGGATTACCCTTATGCGCTTTTCTGTCGGGGCGGATGGCTCAACCCGTCCAGCCCGGCATGGTTTGCTGATTTTGCCGCACTTCTCAGCCGGCGCCTCTCCGACCGTGTGCAGCACTGGATGACGTTGAACGAACCCCAGGTTTTCATCTATCTTGGGCACGGCATCGGCTTGCATGCACCGGGTTTGAAACACCCCATGCCCGACCTCCTGCGGATGACCCACCATGCCCTGCTTGCCCACGGGAAAGCGGTACAAGCACTTCGTGCCAACGCCAGGCAGCCCCTGCGTATCGGCATCGCCCCGGCATCCGTTATCCGCTTTCCGGTATCAGATACACCGGCAGATGTTCAGGCGGCACGCGAAGCCACCTTCCGCGTAGACGAAGACAATCTGTGGAACAATGCCTGGTATCTTGACCCAATCATCCTGGGTAAGTACCCGGAAAACGGTATGCAGCTGTTCCGGCAGTGGATGCCAGCCATCACCCCGGACGATATGGCAACCATTGCCCAGCCCCTCGACTTTTTGGGTGTCAACATCTACCATGGGGAATGCGGACACGCCTCCGCAAACGGCGAATTCGAACCAATCCCCGCTGCACACGGCGCCCCGCGCACGACAATGAATTGGCAAGTAACCCCTGAAGCCATGCACTGGGGAACACGTTTCTTCTACGAGCGTTACCATCTCCCAATCATCATCACGGAAAACGGCATGGCAAACACCGACTGGGTACACACGGACGGAAAAGTTCACGACGCCCCCAGAATCGATTTTCTCAAAAGATACCTTGTCTCTTTACGCCGCGCCATTGCCGCCGGCACAGAGGTGCTCGGTTACTTCACATGGTCGATGTTCGATAATTTCGAATGGGAAAAGGGATATAGCCAGCGATTCGGGCTTGTGCATATCAACTACGAGACATTCGAACGCACCCCCAAAGATTCTGCATTCTGGTACAGGCAGGTTATCGATACCAATGGCGACAACCTCGAAACCTGATGCCGCCGCAACGCATCTTCATCAGCCCTGCTTACGCCTAACGACAAGAGACCGGATGCAATCATCCGGTCTCTTGTCGACTCAAATCGTCTCAAACAAAGGAATGTGTTTACTTCACATCATGCCTTCGGTCAATTTGCACCTTTCTTGTTGCCATTGACGCCAATCCAGAAGTGATTCGGCAGCATCGTGCTCGAAATCCGCAGCTCGATATTGCCCGCTTTTAGTCTCTTTTCTTTTATCGGGCTACCGCCGTCCTTCCCCACCATGCTGGGATGAACAAAGCATACCGTCGGGTTTTGCCCGTATTTCTTGTGATAATACTCAGCAGCGCGGGTTACCTTCGCGCGAATATCCGTGTTTCTGTCATTGTCAAACCAAAGCATCCCTACGTCCATTAACAGCCTCCTGCATCGTATGCGCATCTATGATGCAACTTTCGTTCCAAAGTTACCGGTCGCGAATACCGATAACCGGCAGCAGATCAACGCATAAGAACATATGTTCTATTCTACACACAGTCACGCACTTTGTCAAGCTGCAATTTGCCGCCTGCCCAAACCGGCACGAAGGTGCTCCCCCCGGTTGATGCCAGAACGAAAAAAATCGGCAGTCATCTGCCGATTGAATGCATATCATACGCCATTGCCACATGATTCCGGTTTTCACTCCACAGGCCGGCTTTTCTCCCAAAAGACGATGCTCTCGAAATGCTGCGTTTGCGGCTGCGTATCGAAAGGCGTGATAACTTTCATCTCAAATCCGGCAGACGCAAGCCGCCGGGCATCACGCGCCAGCGTTGCCGCATCACGCGATATGGAAACCAGCCTTTCAGGGGACAGTTTCCCAAGTGCATCGA
This sequence comes from uncultured Anaerolineales bacterium, assembly GCA_964457375.1. Taxonomy (GTDB): domain Bacteria; phylum Chloroflexota; class Anaerolineae; order Anaerolineales; family UBA11858; genus G519. Next base: position 12,606 of record CAYWFK010000023.1, on the reverse strand, counting down.
CCACTTTTCTATCCAGCCCCGCACGCGGCGGGTCGAGCACCACAACATCCGGGTGCACATTCAAAGCAGGCAGCACGTTTTCCACAGGCGCCTCATACAGGGCAACATTCCCGAACCGGTCCAAATTCACCTGAAAGTCAGCACAAGCAGCGGGCGAAGATTCGATCCCGATCACTGCTTTCGCCCGTTCTGCCAAAAACGCGCTGAAAATTCCTGCGCCGCAATATGCATCGATGACGGTTTCATTTCCGTTCAGGGCGAGGTGCTCGAGCACCTGGGTTACCATCGCAGTTGCCACGTTGTCATTCATCGGGTAATACGCACTTGCCGAGATGCGGAACAGCTGCCCCAGCACACCGGTTTCGATAGCTTCATCACCCGCCAGCACCATTTCACCGCCGGGACCCCGGTAAACCACGGAAACGGGGGCATCTGTCGAGAAAGCAATCGGTTGAGGATCATCTGATTCCAGAATAATCATCCGGTCACCGGTGTTGCTGCTGCGCAAAATCACCTTGTTCAATCCGGTATCCGCATCGAACGCCACACGTCCCCACAAATCGACAAGCGCCGGTTTCAACAAGCGGCATTCGTGAACCGCCACAACACGCTCCCCCTTTGCATCGACGAAACCCAATTTCCCATCGGGTGTAAGGTGAAACTGCACATGATTGCGGTACGACCATTCCTCCGGCGATGGCACCACCGGCGCAATCTCCAAAGCATCCAGTCCGCCAATTCGCAATAATTGATCTCTCAGGATTTCGCGTTTAATCTCCAGCTGCATAGGGTAGGGCATCTGCTGAAAATGACAACCCCCGCAAACACCGAAGTATTCACACGGCGGTTGTATCCGCTGCGGATGAGGCGTCAGCACTTCGAGCAAATCGCCCCGTGCGTAGCCGCGTTTCTGCTCGCCGAGGCGCAAACGCACCGCTTCTCCGGGAAGAACGAAGGGCGCGAACACTGCGCGCCCGTCGTCCAAACGTCCCAATCCGTTCCCCCCGTTGACTATTTTTTCGATGGTTACCCGAACCGTATTCTTGCTGCCGGTCTCACTTTCGTCCAATGGCATCGTTTACGATTTCGTGTTCAGATATTCATCGATGGCAACCAACAGTTTATCGACATCTTCCACCGTCAGTTCACCCATATGAGCAATACGGAAAGTTTTCCCTTTCAACGAACCGTACCCGTTTGCAATCCGCATGCCTCTTTCCAACAAAAACGCATTCATTTCAGCAAAATCCACATTGAGGGTATTGCTGACCGTCGTAACCGTATGCGAACGGTATCCTTCTTCTGCGAACAGCCCGAAACCGCGGGCTTGTGCCCAGCCGTGCACCCGGGCTGCCATTTGGGCATGCCGGGCAAAGCGGTTTTCCAACCCTTCCGCCAAAATACGGTCGAGCTGGGTATCCAAAGCATAAATCAGGGAAACCGCAGGCGTTGCCGGGGTAGAGTTTTTGTTGCGGTGCTTTTCCATGCGCACCAGGTCGAAATACCAGCCGCGGTTGGAGACTGTTTCCGCCCGGGCCAACGCACGGTCGGAAGTCGCCGCAAAACCCAAACCGGGCGGCAGCGCCAGAGCCTTTTGTGCCGAAGTGAGAATATAGTCCACTCCCCAGTCATCCATGGAAAATTTAACACCCGCAAGTGAAGAAACCGCATCCACGCAAACAATCGTTTCCGGGCTGACTTCTCTCACGGCTTTGGCAATTTCGGGAACCGGGTTTTGCACACCGGTAGAAGTCTCATTGTGCACAACGGTAACCATTTCATACTGCCCGTTTTTCAGTGCATCTGCCACTGCTTCAGCCCGGATTGCCTTGCCCCACTCCGCTTCCACCTTGTCCGCCTGCTTCCCATTGGAAACAGCCACATCGTACCAACGCTGCCCGAACGCACCATTGACACATGAAAGCACGCGTTGGTTGGCAAAATTCCGCACGGCGGCTTCTTGCAGCCCCGTTCCGGAAGATGCGGTAATCAACACGCGGTACTGTGTCCCAAACAACTTGCGCATTTTGCCTTCTGCGCGATGAAAGATTGTCTCGAATTCCTTGCTCCGGTGGGGAATCATCGGTTTCGCCTGTGCTTCCAAAACGACTTCAGCCACGTCTACCGGGCCAGGTACAAACATAGGTGACATTTTTCCTCCAGATTCTTTTTAGATAATCTTGTATTTCCGGGCTGCGAAATCACAACCCGTTCTTTCCTACGCACGCTGATTCTACCACTATTGGGCTTCCTCTTTCAAAACACGACATCCTAATCTATAATTATTTTACTATGAAGAAAATCACGATTATCTTATTACTACTAATCAGTACAATCCTGGCAGGATGCCGGCTGATACCCTCTCAACCTGCACCGCAGCCAACGATCACATCGACCGCATCGCCGGATATCTCCCCGACAACCACGCCAGCGCCGACGAACACCCCCAATCCGACAGCAACGCAAACAGCAACTGCAACACCTGCACCCGATTTCACCGTTCGGGTACACCCTGACGGGGGGCTATACGTTGGTGATCAGGTTTCCTTCGAGATTCTGTTGCCCAAGGGAGTGGAAGTATCGGCATCCAGCAAACTCGCTGTCATCGTCGACGGGAAGCCGCTCGACTACGGCGGCTACAATCCGTTCGGCTACTTTGGAATCGGGGGACGGTATCAGGCAACCCTGCCCTGGGTATGGGATACCAGTGATATGCAGGCGGGCGATGTCCCCGTTACCTTTTCCATCGAACCTGAGAACATCACCTGGCAGGAAACGGTCACGCTGCATCCCGCCGCCCAAGTTCCCCCGCCGGAGCCAAAAGTACGCTGGGCGCATGAAGAAAGCGATTGCTGCCTATTCTATTACATCACGAACACAGAAGGGGCACGTGACATCGAATCCATCACAAAAATCGCCGACCATGAAGCCGAACAAGTCAGCAGCCAAATGAAAACCGATTTCAGCGAACCGGTCATCGTCAACCTGATTCCCCGCGTACTGGGTCATGGCGGCTTCGCCTGGAAAGAAATTTCCATCTCATACCTCGACAGAAACTTTGCAGGGAATGATCTCGGAAATGTCCTTCACCACGAAATGGTTCACATTCTGGACGAACGTTCCGGCAAAGATACCCGCCCGACAATATTCGTCGAGGGCCTGGCTGTTTACCTGACAGGCGGACACTTCAAAAAAGAGCCGTTGATTCCCAGAGCTGCGGCTTTGCTCGACCCCAAAATCCAGGAAAACGGGCTGGGGATGTACATTCCGCTGAAAGAACTCGCCGACGATTTCTATCATTCACAGCACGAAATCGGCTATCTGGAAGCTGCGTCTCTCGTCGAGTATCTTGTCGATACTTACGGAAGAGATGCCTTCTTCGACTTTTATCATTCGACCGATCTCGAGCAAGTGAACGAATCGAAGGAAGTAACATACATCGCCGACTCCAAAGCCATCGACAGCGCATTGCAAGAGCATTTCAAGATTAGTTTCAGGCAACTCGAAAAAGACTTCATCGAGCACCTGATTAACATCGATGTGGACCCGCGGAATGCAGACGACGTTCGGCTGCTTGTCGATTATTACAACATTGTCCGCCAATACGAACAAATCCTCGATCCTTCCGCTTATTTCCTCAATGCCTGGATGCCGGACCTCGATTACATGCGCCAAAGCGGTATCGTCGCCGACTATGTACGCCATCCCGCCACGCCGGAAAACATCGCGGTGGAAGCCATGATGATGTCCGCTCATACGCTGCTGCTCGAAAAGAATTACGAAGCTATGGAAACGGTCATGGACGCACTGCACAAGACTCTCGGTGCATTCGAGCAAGGAAAGCGGCACCCGTTCGAGAGCAGCCCGCTAGCAAACGACTATTACCAAATCACCCGTCTCATGCACGACAACGGGCTTGTCGTTCAAACGATCACCATCGAAAACGACAAAGCGACCGTCATCGCGACGACCGGATGGGCAGACGAGAAAACTTATTCGCCTGAGAAAAAAGACGGGAATTGGGTACTCCCGAAGACGGACGATTAAACCAGTTACTTGTTATGTACCAGGCACAAAGAGCCTGACAAATCCATTAACTATCAGGAGGAAAAAAACACAAACCGCTTGTACCTGTCCGGTACAAGCGGTTTCATCTTTTGAACAATCAGCAAACAACAATTACGGGCAAGGGAACATCATGTTGAATGGAGGTACGCAATACATATTGAGATAATCGAACAGGAAAGCGCCACCGATGACCACAATACACAAAACCACCAGGCAGCCGATTGCCGGGCCAACCCATGATTTCGCTTTGCCTTCTCCCGCAGATGACGTTGCTGCCGGTCCCGGGGCTACCTGCCCTGCGTAAGACGGTGCAGGCGCAGAACGCAGTGAGCGCGCTGACGGCGCCGGGGATGCCATTTCCGCCATTCTCACTTCTTCCGGAGAAGAAATCACGGTAGCGTTCGGGTCGGCAACCACAGGATTATAGACCAGGCTGACCGCATCCCCAAGCATAACCACCTCACCCGGGCGAAGCACATGCGGGCCCAATATCCTTTGCCCGTCTACGAACGTCCCGTTCGTCGAACCCAAATCTTCAATGATATAACCGCCGCCCTTCAAGGTCAATCGGGCATGTTTCCGCGATACCTCGGCGATATTGATCACGATATCATTGTTCATCTCCCGGCCGATAACCAGCTCACTTCTGGAAAGCGTGAACATTTTCCCTGGCGTTGGGCCTTCACGCATCAACAATTGAAATGCCTGTGCAACCATATCATCCTCCTCGTCTGACTTAAGCGCCCAATCTTCAAGGCACTCGGTCTCCTTTGGCGTAATACTTATACCACTGAGTTTACCCACTTTTTCCGTAATAGTCAAATATTTTTAGGTAATCTGCCCGTTTCGGTGCGGTTTTTTCACCCAAAAGTCTTTACAACCGCTCTTTTTCGTCAATCAGACGTCCTTCGGCGTCTTTCGGGCATCTTCTTTTGCAGAATGCGTCATCCGCCCAATCCGCCATCCGAGTGCGGTAAACCGCTTCGTCGTTTTATCGTTCCGCAATGCAATACCAATTGCCTTCTTGTTCCCCACCAAAACACACACTTCCTTTGCACGCGTCACAGCGGTATACAGCAAGTTCCTTTGCAGCATCATGTAATGCTGGGTAACCAGCGGCATGACAACCACCGGAAATTCCGACCCCTGCGATTTGTGCACGGATACCGCATAAGCATGCACCAGATTATCGCTTTCCGTCCAGTCATAAAGGACAATCCGGTCGTCGAAATTCACTTCCAGAGATTGAGCGATAGGCATGATTTTCTCGATGAAACCGATATCCCCATTGAAAACATCCTTGTCATAATCATTCCTGATTTGCATCACCTTGTCACCTTCGCGGAAAACCCTGCCCCCCAAAGAGGCTTCTGTCTTTCCTGCCGATGCAGGGTTCAGCTTTTCCTGCAAACGCCGGTTGAGCGCAAGCACCCCGGCATCCCCCCGATACATCGGAGCGAGCACCTGCACATCCCTTACCGGATGAAAACCAAACCTTTGGGGAATACGCTCCGAGACCACATCGATGACCCAGTTTGCAGCCGAAAGCGCATCTTCTGCCGAAAACAGGAAGAAATCAGCACGCCCGCCTTCCGGCTGATCCGCAGCACGTGAAAACGCCGGCATTTCGCCGCGATTGATTTTATGTGCATTGAGAATGATTTGCGAACCCTGCGCCTGCCGATAGATTTTTTGCAAACGGGTTACATGCACCGCACCGCTGGCAATCAAATCCCGCAGCACGTCCCCGGCACCTACCGGCGGGAGCTGGTCGACATCTCCGATGAACAACACGTGCGTGCCCGGAGAAAGTGCCCGCAGCAAATGGTTTGCCAGAATCAAATCGAGCATCGAAGCTTCGTCCACAACCAACAAATCGACCGGCAGCGGGTGATTTTCATCGTAGGCAAAACCTTCTCCCGGACGGTATTTCAACAAGCGGTGAATAGTGCTCGCCGAACGTCCGGTTGCTTCCGAGAGCCGCTTGGCGGCCCTGCCCGTTGGCGAGGCAAGTGCGACCTTTTTTTTCGCGGCATCCAGCACGGCAATCAGCGCCCGCATTGTCGTCGTCTTTCCTGTCCCCGGGCCTCCGGTGAGCACCGAAACAGGTTGAGTCAAAACCGCTGAAACCGCCTGACGCTGTTCTTCAGACAAACCGCTCTCCGGTATCAAAAGCGATTGCACCCCGGATAAACGTAACTGCGGCGGGGCAATCAATGCCGCAAGCTGCCGGGCAACACTCGCCTCCGCATGATAAAACGGAGAAAGGTAAACCGCTTTCCCGAACCCGCCTTGCGGGTTTTCGACACCTCTGCTGCGTGCGGCGGCCTGCATAGGCACGTCATCGATGAAGACCAGCGCCCCGTCCCGCAATCTTTCGATTGCCTGCAAAATCAAATCCTCATCGACCCCCAGCAACGCCACAGAAAATTTCAGCAAAAGTTCCTGAGGCAAAAAAACATCCCCGTTACCGGCTGCATCATTGAGCACATGAACAAGCCCTGCTTCCAGCCGCGTCGGATGCTCTCTGGGCAGTCCCAGATTTTGCGCAATCCGGTCTGCCGTTTTGAATCCCACTCCATAAATATCCCGTGCCAGCCGGTACGGATCATTCTTGACAATTTGTACTGTATTTTCCCCGTAAGTTTTATAAATCTTGACAGCCAGATTTTTGGTAATCCGGTTTGCATACAAAAAAAGCATCGTTTCGCGAACTTGCTTTTGCTCTTTCCATGCTTTTTCGATAATCGCCAGCCGTTTTCGACCAATATCCGGCACTTCAAGCAAACGTTCCGGGTGCTCGTCGATTACTGTCAGCGTTTCGTCTCCGAAATAACGCACGATACTTTCCGCCAGTGCAGGGCCAATACCTTTTATCAGCCCGGAACCAAGATACCGCCGAATGCCGTCAGTAGTTACCGGAGGAATCTGCCGGTAAGTTTTCGCCGAGAACTGCTCCCCGTGCCGTGGATGCACCACCCATTCCCCCTGTACTTCGATCGTTTCCCCCTGGCTGATTTCAGGAAAAACCCCAACCACGGTAACCACCCCGAAATCTGCGTTTTGCGGGCTTCCTTTCGAATCCACATCAAGCCGCAGCACCGTATACCCGTTATCCGGGTTATGGTACGTGATTCGGGCAACAGAACCGCTCAACACATCCATTTGTTTACCGCAGTGGAAAAATCATGGCATCGGATTGCTTTCCGCCCAATCGCGGCCAAGGATGACTTGCACATCGATCGTGCTCTCCGGATCATAGCGGTGCAAAATGTTTTGCTCCGGTACGCCCAATGCGTTGGCAAGAAAAGATAGGGTATACGGTTTTCCCGTATAATCCACAAGCATCGTCGAATCTGCAAACTGGTCGGCGTTTCCGACTTCGACCACTTTGACCCCCAAATCTCTCAGATAACGGTCAGTTCTGGCAGCCAGCCCGGAAGTCATCGTCCCGTTCTGTACGAATACCCGGGCGTTCTCGGCAACCATGCGTGCCTTGTCATCCATCCCCATGCTCACCGTCGGATTTGGAACAGGCGCCTGGGTAAAGATTTCGTCCCTTATCTTGAATATTTCTTCCGGAATCGGCGCCAAAATCGACATCCCGTTCCACGAAGTCGTGATAATCACCTGATTGGGTCCGATGAATTTCCGAACGATTTTTTCTTTGGGGATTTGCTGGGCGATCCAGGCAATCTGAATGATTTGATAAAGGCTGAGATTCGATTTCACACTCGAAGACAGCTCCTGATACAACACAGGGGCTTTCGAAATCAATGAAGGCAACAGTTTGAAATCAAGAATACGGTCACGCACCGCCATGATTACCTGCTGCTGCCTTTTCGCCCTGTCGAAATCGGAACCGGCCGTATTCCGTGCACGCGCATACGCCAGGGCAATATCCCCCGGCAGCGTTTGCATCCCCGGCTTCAAAACCACCGTGTTGTTATCACCCAACGGGTCGACGACAATCCGCTCGGGAACATTGAGCTTGACACCGCCAATCTCGTCGATGAAACGGATGAACGTGCTGAAATCAACCTGCACATAATACGGAACCGGGACATCGAGAAATTGCTCCACAGTATCCAAAGCCAGTCCGGGGCCTTTTCCGGGGTGCCGGTTGACCTGCCCAAGCTGGTAAGCCTGGTTAATCTTGTGATAACCTTCTCCCGGAATCTCCACCCACAAATCCCGTGGAATGGATAACATCCCCGCTGTCTGTGTCTGTGGATCCAGGGTAAACAAAATCATCGTGTCCGAACGCGGAGGTCCTTCATTGGCAAGCCAGTCACGATAATCCAGCCCCACCAAAAGCACGTTGATCCGGCTCTTCCCGTCCCAGTCGCGGGCAGGAGGTGCATCCCCTTTTTGCAGGGGAGCATTGACATTCGGAATGTTGTTCAGCAAAGAAATCGGATTATCCCCGCCGGTATCGGCCACGGGCATCGAAGGCAAACTGCTTCCCCCGTCCCCGAAATAGTCGTGAATCGTCAAGTAAACCAAATACCCGGTAATGCTTGCCGAGACAAAAAACACCAGCAACAGTACCGGCAAAACGGAATTGCCTTTTTTGGGGGGGATCGATCTATTCATCTGCTTTCACACAATCAACCGGCAATTGGCCATTCGTTTACGGCATCGGATTGTTTCCTACCCAGTCGTTCCCGACGATGATGGCAACATCGACTTCGCTGTCAGGGTCATAGCGTTGATAGATTCGGAACTTGGAAATATGCATCAAATCCACAAGGTACTGCACCGTATACGGTTTTCCGGTATGGTCATAAATCACCGTATAGGGATAAGGTTTCTTCTCCGCATCACCGACAGCAACCACATTGGCGCCCAGCCCTTTGAGATACTCGCTCGTGCGGCCGGCAATACCCGTAGTCATTGTGCCGTTGAGAACAGAAATTTTCGCAGCTTCCTGGGCCATCAAAGCCGCCGGATCCTGATCGTCTCTTGCCATCGGACGAAGCGGCCCCGACGCCGTGAAAACCTCATCGCGCAATTCCCGGATTTTATCAGGCAAAGGTTTGAGAATATCCAGCCCGTCAGGCGACTTGCCAAAAGTAACCTGCTCTGCACCGATGATGGCATGTTTGATATTCTCTTCCGGAATTTGCTGCGCCAGCCAGGCAAGGCGGAAGGCTTCATCCAGCCCCATGTTCGTGTTGATGCCACCGGAAAGCTCCGCATACAAATCAGGCGCTTTTTGCAAAAGTCCAGGGATCAGGTTGAAGTCGAGAATACGATCGCGGATCGCAAAAATCACCTGCTGCTGTCTGCGGGCACGGTCGAAATCACCCCCTGCGGTATAACGGGCACGTGCATACGCCAGAGCATAATCACCCGGCAAGGTTTGAACACCGGGTCTCAGAACCACTTTCCCTTTTTTGTCACCAATCAAATCGATTTTGATTTTCTTGGGAATATCGATTTTGACCCCGCCGATTTCATCGATAAAACGTTCGAAAGCCGAAAAATCGACCTGAGCATAATACTGAATGGGCACACCGAGCACACCTTCGACAGTCTTCATAGCCAACGCAGGCCCGCCGCCGGGCAAACGTGCGCCTTCGCCAATCTGATAAGCAGTGTTGATCTTGCCATACCCGTAATTCGGGATCGACACCCACAAATCCCGCGGCACAGACAACATCCCGCCGGTTTTCGTCATCGGGTCGATTGTCAGCAAAATCATCGTATCCGTTCGCGGAGGTCCTTCGCCAGCCGTCCAGTCCCGGTAATCCAGCCCCATGACAAGCACAGTGACACGCGAAGCTCCGTCCCACGGTTGCGGTGTCGGAGCAGCCGCCTGTACCGGCGCCTTGACAGCTTGAGTCGGTGCGCCCGGTGCAGCGGTGCTTTGCTGAACCACCGGCGTCGCATCCTCGCTGATTGCCAGCCCCGGCAACGAGGTCATCTTCCATGTCGAAATGAACTTCCGAACCATTGAGAACGTAACCGCAGCAATCACTATGGCAACCAGCACATACACTGCGGCAAAAAGAATGGTACGCGTTGAATATCTTTTCTGTCCCCCTCCTGCCTCCAGATTCGTATTTTCTTCCATCTAGCTATTTTACCTCTCGTCTCGGTTTCCGGAACATTCTCTGCATTGCGTGAATCCGGAATACAACAACCACAGCATGATTGTCAAACAATCAACCTGTGTTGCGAGATTATAACACGTCATAGAGTAGGGTAAAATAGACCCCCGGCAAGATGCCGCGAACAAAATCAAACGGTTCGGCCAACACTTGCCCGCTTACTCATTGACCGTTCCAAATGCACCGCATCTACTGGCGGAGAACGAAAGCCAACGGGCAAAAACAACAAAGGATACTATGGCGCTGGTTACATTAAACAAACTGGGTAAGTCTTATGACCCCCTTGATATATTCAGTGACCTTTCGCTGAACATTCCACACGGTGCGCGAATTGCCATTGTCGGCGCAAACGGCATCGGGAAGACCACCCTGCTGAAAATCATTGCCAATCTCGAACCGCCAAGTTCGGGCAGCGTGCACCGCGCCCGCGGATTGACCATCGGATACCTTCCGCAGGAATCCCAGCTGAAAAGCAGCAACACGTTGTGGGAATCGTGTTTGCAGCCATTCGAAAGCATCCGGGCAATGCAGGCGGAACTCACCCGTCTGGAAGCACAGCTCAGCAGCGCATCCGAAACGGAAACCTTGCTCGACCGCTACGGAAAAATCCAGGCACGTTTCGAAAGCCTGGGTGGTTACACGTATGAAACCACCATCCGCATTGTGCTCAACGGTCTTGGCTTCAAGGAAGCGGAATACACCATGCCGCTCAACCATCTTTCCGGCGGGCAGCGCACACGGGCAATTCTCGCCCGCCTGCTCCTCGAAAAACCTGCCCTGCTAATTCTGGACGAACCGACGAACCACCTGGATATCGATGCCGTGGAATGGCTGGAAAGTTACCTCAGAGACTGGGAAGGCGCCGCCCTGATTGTTTCGCACGACCGCTATTTTCTGGATAAGGTTTGCAACCGCATTTGGGAGATGCGCGGCGGAAGCATCGAACAGTACCACGGCAATTACAGCCATTACCTGCAACAACGCGAAGAACGCTGGCACAGAAGAGAAAAATCCTTCACCGCCGAAAAAGAACGCCTGGAAAAGGAATGGGCTTACATCAAGCGTAACATCGCCGGGCAAAATGTCTCCCAGGCAAAAGGCCGGCTGCGCCGGTTGAGCCGTCAAATCCAGGCTATCGAACAACTGGGGCTCGAAGCCATCGAAGGGAAAAAATGGGCGGAAATCAGCCGCGAGGTGAATACGTCTACCAGTGTAATGAGCGTAGACGAAGCACACCGCCGCATTCAGGCTTTGCACAACCCGCTGGAACGCCCGCGCCGGCTCAAGATCCATCTGAAAACAGCAAAGCGCAGCGGGAACATCATCCTGCGTACAGAAAACCTTCTGGTCGGATACCCGGGGAACCCCCTATTTACCGCGCCGGCTTTGGAATTGCGGCGTCAGGATTGCGCCACGCTCATCGGCCCCAACGGAGCGGGAAAAACCACGTTCCTCAAAACCATCCTCGGGCAGCTCGAACCGCTTCGAGGCAAGGTTACACTCGGCGCCAGTTTGGATATCGGCTATTTTGCGCAAGCACACGAAGGGTTGAACCCCCGGCACACACTGATTGAAGAAATCGAAAGCGCAGCCCCCGCGTTGCGCATTGCAGAAATCCGCAGCTACCTGGCACGTTATTTATTCCAAAAGGACGATGTTTACAAGAAAGTCTCGATGCTTTCAGGCGGCGAACAAGGCAGGCTGGCACTGGCAAAACTCGCCCTGAGCAAGGCAAACCTGCTCCTGCTGGATGAACCGACCAACCATCTCGATATCCCCTCGCAGGAAGTTTTGCAAAATGTGCTTGCCGACTTTCAGGGCACCATCATTCTCGTCACGCACGACCGCTATCTGATTGACGCCCTGGGCACCCAGATTTGGGAAATCGACAAAAAGGGACAACAACTGATTGTGTTCAAAGGCTCTTACAGCGCCTACCAGGCTTCGAAAAGCACCGCACCGGAAACGAAAAGCAGCCCTGTTCCCGCCGTCAACAGCGGCAAACAGCGGCTGCAACAAACCCGGGCATCGAAAAATCGTATACAAGCGGAAGAACGGCGAAACAAAAAGCGCATCAACGAAATCGAAGAAGAAATCACCCGCCTGGAAACCCGGATGGATACACTCAGCACCCGGCTGGCAAACCCGCCCAACGACCCCGCCCGGATTCAGGAACTGGGCAGGCAATATGTCGAAAACGAAACACGGTTGAACGAGCTTCTCGAAGAATGGGAAAACCTGCACAAACGCCAGGAGCACATGGAAACACAAAAAATATAAAGCAAAGAAAAACCCGGAGACTATGCCGGAAAGAACAGCAGACAGTACCGGCAGCCGCACATCCAGACAAACACAGACAAAGAAAGGCAAGAAAAGGCACTCATGAGCGACCAAAAACCCGCACCGGAAGTCATCACCCTTA
>CAYWFK010000022.1:0-41267 GCA_964457375.1 uncultured Anaerolineales bacterium | reverse complement strand
CAAATCTCCGCAATGTCGCCGTTTCCATCCAGCCGGACATGATGATAGCCGGCACGCTTGATTTCAGCAAGCAGGTTTTTTACACGGCTTCTTGTTTTTCGATACAAACGCATTTGGTTTTCAATGTAATTCACGGTCAACCGTGCCCGAAATGCAATCCCCTCAGGAGTGATGATATAACGCAATTTCCTGCGCTGGGCGCGTCTGACTTTCACATAACCTTTGGCAACCAACCGCTTGATATGCCAATTCACCGTTCCGACGGCCACATCCAGCATGGCAGCCAGTGACGCCTGGGTTACATCCGGGTCATCCTCGATTTGTTCGAGGAGAATCAAATCACGAGTCTCAATCTTCGGGTCCATCATCCATCCAATATTCAGTCACTGAATTATAACCATATCCCCCAATCGGTCAAGTTGAGAAATTCCCCGTCCGTGAACGAAGCCAATGAAAGAACACGCAAGAATTAGCGAAAACGCCAAAGGATCAATTCCTTTTCTCCGAAAACAAACGTCCTGTATTCCGACAAATGATCCTCGAAAATCCACTGATACGGATTCGAACCCAGTAAAATATCCGGATTACCGAAAACATACTGCAACCCATGCACAGCCAGATATTCATCCGCATTGCTTTTTTGCAAACTACGGAAATAGTCTGCGGTGCTAATCAACCCGTCCAGATTGACAATCGTCCGGTCATGAATGAAATAGGCTGTCGAGCCTGCGCCTGTCATTCCTATCAACGCACCAGGTTCCGTGTTCTTCTCCAGCCAGGATGCTCTCAGCAAATAATACTGCCTTCCCTCACTCGGTTCCGCAGCGAGATATTTGGCAGCCCGCCCCAGATGAGGCAGCCAGAGCCAGGCAAGCCAAAGCACAGCAACGACCGCACCGAAAACCTGTCTCTTGCTCATGCTATGCCACTTCCGATCCAGAGAATCGAGCAGCAAAGCAGCCGTGAAGAACAAAAACAAATTCTCGGCAACCCAGTACCATTCTTTTAACGCAACCTGCCCGCTATATTGATAGTAAGCAAGATGTGCTGAACACCCCAGAGCCAACGGCAGAAGATACCAGTCAGCAATCTGTTGTTTTATTCGCGCTATATTATCCGCAATCAACCAAATCAGGATTGCAAGCAGTACGATACCAAGCCCGGCAGAAACGACTTTCCCGGCGCTTCGCCCGAACAACTCCTTCATAAAAGAATATTTTTGCAGCAAAGGAGCAACAACGAGTGAAAACGGGCCCTGGCTAGCCACAGGAGAAAACACCTTGCCCAGGCTTTCTCCCAAAGATGCAGCCGGCTTCCCGTAAACCGTGAAGTTCAGAACGCCCCACCAGCGTTTGACCAAACCGCTCACAGGCATGAAAGTGCCAAAAACCAACCGGTTCACCAGCATATAAAGAACCAAAAAAGCACCCCAGGGGGAAAAATACCCGACACCCAAACCAATCGTTTTGAGTACCATCGCCTTGTTCATGGCTTTCGCCCGAACACGGTCAACGAGGAAAACCGACACCAGCCATATTCCGATAACACCCAGCAGGATTGCGTTATCCAGCCGTGCGAACAAAGGCAGCAAAGCCAAAGCCCCGGTTTTGAAAGCCGGTTTGATACTTCCTTTTTCGTCTGCCTGCGGCATCCACTTCGTCAGCCCCGTCCAGAAAACAAGCAGCATCACCAGATTCAACCCCGCCTCAGTCCCCCCTTTGTTGATGAAACTATGAAGCTGCGGGAGCAATACCAGGCTCAAACTTAACGAGAGAGCAATCCAGCCGCTTGTCCTTTTCCGCAACAACGCAAAGAAAAGGCACGCAGACAGCACGCTGAGAAGCGTTTGTAAACCGATGACAATCCGCAAAGGAAGAATCAAATTGCTCCCGGAAAAAGCAAAAACGGGCAGTAAAACCAGCATCCACAAAGGATGAAAACCATTGGTCAAGCCCAATCCGTCGAAAGTAATCCCCTTGCCTGCAACGATATTTTGTGCCACCTTGTAATAATAAAACGCGTCATCCGTGTTGAACCAGTTCAGCATCGTGTCAACCGGCGCAATCGCCACAGCAATGTGCGGCAGAATGACGAAAATAGCGATGAGTAAAAAGTATTTCCTATCGCCTTTCCAAAACCAACTGATGATTTTATGTTTCATGGCCGTGAATCCGGAACAAGAACCTGAATGCCAATTTTGTGATACACCCTGATTGGCTTGTAAACAGTCAGAACCGGAAGACTAATCCTTTCCATCCAGATATTGTTTTCTTCGCTGAAAGAAGAACTGCGATCCTTTTCTTTTACACTCAGAGGATTGGTGATGATCATGGCGTAGCGATGGTTACGAATATCCTCATAAAACCGGTCAAGGTAATCCCGGTTTCCGCTCATCACCATTTCCATCAGAAAGACATTTTCATAATCCGGCACAAGTTTGACGCCGGGAATCTCCCCGAAAGTGAGCAAATGCCGTTGGGAAATGAAAAGCACATCTCCCCCGTCTTTCGCTGCATCCGCCACCAGAGATTTCAATTCCGTGAGCACTTCCGCCGTCGTATTCCGCGCCGGCAGCACCATGCGTGAACCCTGGTTGAGGGTAAAAACCAGCGGGAAAAGAAAGGCCAGGGCAATCAGCCATGCAGGAAAACGGAATGAATTTTCACCGGCATGCTTGTCGGCATGCTCCGGAGCAATACCATCAAAAAACACGTAACACCCCAACAGAAGCAAAATCGTCAGGTAAGCATCGAGATTATGTAAATTGCTTCCCCCGCCAATCTTAACACTGACAACCAAACCGCCTAAAAACAGCACGCCAAGGATCCCGGCAATACCCAGCCAGCGCATGATATCCACCCGGCGCTTTCCGCCGGCCCAGTAGAAACCCCATAATATCCATAGAGGTGCCGAGACCAGCGCAGCACCTGTCAACACCCCCAGAGGAAAGGTTGCGTTCGGTAACAGCCGATACCACAACAAATCGGAAGTGAAACTCGAAGTATATTGGCCGGCACTATTCCCTGTTGCAGAAAGGAAAAAAGCCTGCGCCGCCAAGGCTGCCACAAATCCGCTACCCACCCACAAAGCAGGCAACAAATAATACTTCCATATCGCGCGGCCGTTACGCGGTTCTTCGAGAAAATACAAAGTCGCAGCAATCATTCCCGGCACAGGATACCAGTTCAATCTACTGATTCCCGCCCAGGCAGAAGCAATCAAAACAATGAGCGTGCTCCGCACCATTCGCTGGCGGTCGAATCCTACAAGCACAAGAATCACCGGCACAAGCAAATGATAATACACCGGTCCCTGCATCAGGAACAAAAACACCCACCCGACAAGCAAAGCACCCGTATACCCAGCCCGCCGGTTGGCAGGCAGCCGGCGTTTCAATGCCCACGCCGTACCGAACGTTGTCGCCAGCCAAAGGAAAACCTGCCAGGCACGATGAAACCACAGCGGCAGGTTCGAAAGCAGGAACGGGACAGACTGCATCAAATACCGGGTCGGGTGAAGCACCGATGGCGGAATAGTGAAACCGTATAGTTTCTGCGAAAAGAACAAAGAAGCATAATAATACCGGCTTGTCTCCGACCAGCCGAGTGAAAACGGGTAAGTGGAAATATTCTGTGAAAACAAAACCAGCCGATAAACCACAACCGTGCCCAGCATTCCCGCCAACAGCCGCCCCCAAAAGGAAAAGCCGGTGTTGAAAACACTCAGGAACAAAGAAACGAAAAGCGCCACATACCAGAACAAGAACAATCTTTCCGGCAGTGCCTTGAAAAAGTCTCCGGAAGAACCCAAAACAGCGAAAGAATACCCGGCAATCAAAACAATCATCCCGGCAATCGCCAGCCAGCAGTTCCTTTTCAACTTCAATGCCGACAATACCCCGCGCCAGCGCCCGATAAGCAGCCGGCGCACTTTCGACTGTTTTGCAAGCGCCAAAACAAGCTCAATTCCTGCGATGAACGCAAGGAACAGAATCAACAACCAGCGCTCAGACCTGAAAGAAAATCCGACATTCAGATGATGATTTTCCCAAACAAGGTGCAAGACTTCCCCAAAAGTCACAAGAAACGAGAAAAGCAAAAGAAGTTTCGCATTACTGATTTCTTTTTCAGTCATTTCGTATTCGTTCCTTCTTCCTTCCTTCTTGCGTTGTTCCGTATTTTTTCGCCACTCATAATCGACGGCACAAAGGCTGCCCCGGGGATACTCGCTGTCATCACCAGCGTTCTGATCAAAACGGCGACGACAAGACTACTTTCGATGCTGATTCCCCCGACATGGGAATAAATATACGAGATGGAGATTTCCTGCAAGCCAAAACCGTTTATCGATACGGGCAACAGGGTAATGAAGTAAACGATACTCCACAAACCGGCAATCTCCCATAACGGGAGCGGATCATGCATTCCGTTCAGCAACACATAAATCGCACTAAACAAAAAGAACATGTGCAAACCGGTAAAAACCAGTCCCAGAAACAAAGCACCCGGGCGATGCTTCCAGATAGAAATTGCCTTGATGATCCGCCGAACGAAGAGAACGGCTTTTTTCCACAATCTCCCAAACCGGTGAAGAATCACTGAATTGGCAGCCAGCGAATGCTGCAAGGCGGTACTGCGTGTTCCAAGTGTTGCTGCCAGCGGCACTACCCCCAGCGGAAGGACCAAAGCCATGCCGGTCATTCCTACCAACCGGTCAACCACCAAAGAAGCCGCGGTAATCGTCCCGTCATATTTCAACTGAACCGTACCAGCCAAACGAATCAAATCCCCGCCGATCGTTGTCGGCAAAAAATTCGACCCGAAAAGTCCGGCAAATGTCAGGCGCAGCACATCCAGCACGGTGATATCCAAATCCGTCGCTTGCAGTAACACATACCAGCGTGCTGCAACCGAAAAGCGGGAGAGAAACACCAGGCAAAGGCCTGCCAGCAAATCCGTCCATGTGATTTTCTGCGCTGCCGAGAGGATTTCATCCCAGCCCTGTTGAAAAAACAACAACCCCAACAGTCCCAAAGCAATGATGCTTCCGGCTACCCGTAAAACCCGTGTTTTTCCCGAAGAACGCATTCGCAAGAAGTTCATGCTTTCTCTTTCGCCGAAGAAACAATTTCCCGCACAGTATACGTTGGTTTCGACTGTGCTTCATGATAGGTACGCACAAGCAGTTCGGCAATCAACCCCATCAAAATCGACTGAAAACCCAGAATCATCAACATCGTAGCAGTGGGCAAAAAAGGCGAAGTCGAAACAGATACCCCCATCCAAACCCTTCTCACAAGCAGAAATAAAAAGGTAAGTGCACTGAAAAAAATCAGCGTCAACCCCGTACCGCCAAACAGATAAATCGGTTTCAGTGCATAACTGAGCAGGAATTTCACCGTGAACAAATCCAGAATGACCTTGATCGTGCGTTCCAGACCGTATTTCGTCTTTCCGAAACGGCGGGGTCTGTGGTTTACGGGTACCTCGACAATTTTCGCCCCAATCGAACCGACATATGCGGGAATGAAACGATGCATTTCCCCATACAAACGAAAGCCTGTCAAAACGTCCTTTCGGTAGGCTTTCAAGGTACAGCCGTAATCATGCAGTTTGACCCCTGTCACCCTGGAAATCAACGCATTGG
Organism: uncultured Anaerolineales bacterium; assembly: GCA_964457375.1. Classification (GTDB taxonomy): domain Bacteria; phylum Chloroflexota; class Anaerolineae; order Anaerolineales; family UBA11858; genus G519. The sequence continues at coordinate 35,621 of CAYWFK010000022.1, read as the reverse complement.
CAATCCGGGACGGTAACACCCTGGTAAGGAACTTGTCTTTGCGTTCGATGCGCCAGCCGCTTACCAGATCGTACCCTTCGTCGATTTTCCCGAGCATCATCGGGATATCAGCCGGATCGTTTTGCAAATCCGCGTCCATAAGTACGATGATTTCACCGCGTGCATGGTCAATGCCCGCCTCGATTGCAGCCGTCTGTCCGAAATTCCGTCTGAAAGCAATCCCGACGATATGCTCCCGATCACTCTCAGCAAACTTTTTTATCGATTGCCAGCTGTTATCCGTGCTGCCATCATCAACAAAGATGACTTCCCACGAACAATCCATTGTATCCATCACCTGACGGATTTCATCATACAAAACAACCAGATTTCCCGCTTCATTGTAGACGGGTATCACGATTGATAGTTTCACCAGTTTCTCCTGTTTATCATATTTCCCGTTTTTTCACTTCAATGGCCAAAACTACTAGCCGGACAGACAACATCACAAAGATACTTTGCCCGTCTCGTTTCCGGCGATTCCCGGATTACAACTCTTCCTGTCCCAGGTATTTCAAATCAGCATCGACCATCATACGCACCAGCTCGTCGAAGGATACCGAAGGCTCCCAGCCAAGCTGACGTTTTGCTTTTTCGGGATTTCCAACCAGCAGCTCGACATCCGCCGGACGGTAGAATTTCGGGTCTTGGACTACATAATCATTGTAATCCAGACCGACGTATGAAAAAGCCGCTTTACAAAAATCACGTACCGAATGGGTTTCACCCGTGCAAACCACATAATCTTCAGCCTTTTCCTGCTGGAGCATCAACCACATTGCCCGGACATAATCCCCGGCATACCCCCAGTCCCTTCTGGCTTCCAGATTTCCCAAGTGCAAATCTCTGGATAAACCCAGTTTGATTCTGGCAACACCGTGCGTGATTTTCCGCGTCACAAACTCCAGCCCGCGGCGCGGGCTTTCATGATTGAACAAAATACCGGAACAAGCGTACAAATCATAAGATTCACGATAGTTCACCGTAATCCAATGACCATAGACCTTGGCAACGCCATAAGGGCTGCGCGGATACAACGGTGTTGTCTCCGATTGCGGAACTTCACGCACTTTACCAAACATTTCACTGGAAGACGCCTGATAAAAGCGTGTATCCGGTTTTACTAAGCGAATCGCTTCCAAAATTCTTGTAACCCCCATGGCTGTAACTTCCCCCGTCAAAACAGGTTGTTTCCAGGATGTGGGCACAAAAGACTGAGCAGCCAGATTATAGACCTCGTCCGGCTGATATTCTTCGATAATCGCAACCAGCGAACTCTGATCATGCAAATCGCCCTGAACAATATCCATTTCATCCTGAATATTTTCGATTCTTTCAAAAGTGACCGTGCTCGAACGTCTTACCATACCAATTACTTTGTAACCTTGCTTAAGCAAGAGTTCAGCCAGATAAGATCCGTCCTGCCCGGTAACCCCGGTAACCAATGCTGTTGGCATATTTCTCTCCAATCACAACTGTTGGCAAATTATACTCAATGCTGACAAAACAGGTTTCACCGTTCGTTTCGTTTTTTCTTCAAACGCATCCAATCCCAAATCCAGAGAAGTACAGCGGAAACGATTCCCAAGCCCAAAGTCTTGAACACATCCTGCACCGGCCAATCCAGTTGTGTATAACGCCTCAAATACCACGGAACGAACCACAGGAATACAGCAAAAAGTGCCAAAACTATTCGCCTGAGCCAGAGATCCGGTTTCCGCCGGTTCTGCATCCACACCCACCCGGCCATCGCCGCTTGCAAACAAATCAGGCTCAGCCGGTAACGCGGGTTATCCCATTGGTCACCGCCCCCCCGCAAAGAAGCAATGATCAAAATCAGCCAAATAGCAATGCTCAAAGCGGCAGCGACCCTTTGTTTTTTGAAGGTAAAAATACTGCGGAAAAACGTATAAACCAGCACCGGCAAAAGCAGCGTCCACCCGGCAGCCCGGAAGACAGCAATCGCTTTCCAAACCGGCTGACCCGTAGCAACCAGCGCTGCCGGTAGAAAGGGACGAACAATTCCGTAGACCAACAACAAAAACACATGCGACCATCCCGGTGTACTGCGAAGCACTTTCTGAATCCACCCCGAAGCACGCTGGCTAAGGTAAAGCTGCCATTTTGTCGCATATTTGAACCAGGTACTCAATATCTCCGGGGCATTGCCATGAAAGCCGGGAAGCAGTTTTTCTCCGAACGCCCAAACCAGCCCCAGTAAAACAACCAAAGCAAGCAGAATACCTGCCCAAAAACGCCAATCACGCAAAACGCGCCATTCACTAACGAACAAGGCAAGCAACCCAAGCACGATGAGAAGCATCACCGTAAAAAACGGTGAAAGGAACAAACTGCCCACCAAAACACCAATAATCAGCCCCATACCCCATTTCGATTTTTCCTGCCACACAAGCACAAAACCATAAACAACCATAGCCGCCAAAGTCATCGTAAACGCTTCCCGCATTTGTGATCCGCCCACAAGAATTGCATCCGGGAACAAACCCGCCACACCGGCAGCCACGGCAGCCGCACCATACCCCCACAAACGGCGCACGAATCCCCAGGTAAACAAAATAGTCAAGGAAGAAAACAAGGATACAAGAAGAACCATCAACAACGGTTGATGAACCTCACCGCCAAGATAACGATAAACAGCAGCACTCAAAAACAGCAGCCCACCATACTGATCCACCTTTCTGTAATCATGAAAAGCGGAAGTCAACGGCTTGTCGGAATGTGCGAGCAGCCATGCAGTCGTATCCCGTTCATAGGCATCCGACATGACATAACCGGCCCGCTCTACTTTGGTACCATATCCCCATTCCGGCAACTCTGCGAACAACACAACCCCCAATGCCAATCGCAGCAAAACAACACCAAGCAAAAAACCAATCAGCCACCCGGGGACTTTTTCACGGGCAAACACGCGCAGGGTGAAGCAATATAACACTTCCCCCGCAATCCCAATAGCGAAAAACGACTTCCAGCCATTTACGCCTGCGAAGCCATTCGATACCCATGCCAAGAAAGAAGAAAGGGCCAGCAAAACAATTACACTGAACAAAACAATCCAAAGTACTTTATTGTACTTACGTAACATCAGCATCTATCCAATCCTCGAAAATCAGCGCCGCCCGTTTTCGCCACGAGTAAACCGACACGTCACGCTTTGCCTGCATGCCTATCGCAGCTGCTTCTTCCGGCGATTTCATGAACCGGCGAATGGCAAGCTGCCAGGCATCGACATCATCCGGGGGTAATAATACCGCGTTATTCGCAGTGAGCACTTCCCGGATGACCGGTAAATCGCTGGAAATAATCGGCCTTCCCGAAGCCATATATTCAAACAATTTCATCGGGCTGAGATACCGGGCAATATCCCCGCCTGACGAAGCGGCAATCTGCTTTTGATATGGCATGAGCAGCGTATCACAGGCAGCCTGAACGAGCGGTATTTCGTCATTGTTGACAAAACCGGCAACAAAAAAATTGTTCGCCCCCTTTTCACGGCACCAAATCCGCAAGTCTTCCACAGCTTCCGGCTCACCACCGGCAACCAGAAATTGCACATCCGGCATTTGCAAAGCAAGCTGCTTCAAAATTCCAATTCCCCGTCCCCGGTACAAGTGGCCGGTATAACCGGCAGTAAAAACATCCTTTTGAAATCCGGCTTCCGGAAAGAACGCTTGCAGCCTGGCTCTTGCCTGCGCCGCCGCCGGCAAGTTCTCATACCGCTCCGCATCGATACCGTCCGGGGCAACCAGCACAGGAACCCGTTCAGGTATATCGAAGGCTTTGCGGATATCATCACAAAGGCGTTGCGAGATACAAATCAATTTTGCCGCATGTCTGCTTCGCAAAAACAAACGCAGCAGTGTTTTCCCCGCAATGGTAGAAGGCATATCATGCAATTCGTAAACGGTTTTCATCCCCATGTTGCTGGCAATCACCGCAGCCTGAGGCAGGCGGGTATAAACCACATCTGCGCCCGCTTTCTTCCCCCGCAAGACAGCACTCAACCCGTAATCATAACGCCTGAGCACCCGCTTTGCGGATATCCATTCCACCGGGAATCTGACGGTCAATCCATACAGAGACTGCAAATTTTCCCGGGAGCGTTCTCCGGAGTTCTTCTGACTGTCAGGCTGGTAATCCGGTACGAAAACAATCACATCCATCCCGTTCCTGGTGATTGCCTGCGCCATTTTCATCACCTGAATCGTATTAGCGCGTCTCGCCGGCAGGAAAGTCGGGGCAATCAAGGCAATTTTCATTACCCGGCTTCTCCTGTCAAGCGTTTCTTCAAATCAAGATTCACACGCAAGACTGCCAAACCGACCGTAAAGATATAATACCCGGATAACAAACCGGCGAAAAACAAAGGCGTGAGATAGTCGGCAAACAAAAATATCACCGAAACCTTCACCAGCATCCCTGCAAGATTAACAAGCGTCGGGTAAACAGGTCTGGCTAGTGCCAGCAACGCTACCCGGTTCCAATAAAATATATTCGTCAAGGTGAACCCGACAAGCAATAACAGCAAGGGAGTATACGCCGGCGTGTACTGCTCTCCATAAAGCAAGGTAATCACCCATTTTCCGAAAACCATCAGTCCGGCAGTGACCGGAACTGAATAAAGCATCGCCAGCCGGGAGCCTTGCTTCAGAATATAGCGGACATTTTTCCACTGTTTGCGCGCAATTTCACGTGTCAGCTCAGGGTAAGTTGCCTTGGGTAACGGGCTGATTGGCAATTGAAGTAAATTCGATATTGCAATGGCAACCTTGTAATATCCTGCGGCTGTTGTACCCAAAAAGGAAGATACCCACAATACTTCACTATCTTTGGCAACCAGACTAACGCTGCTGCTGATATTCGTGCTGAAAGCAAACGAAAGCAAACTCCGTCTATCACTTGCCAGCACCCCCAGCGAAACCCGCCACCAGCCTTTTCCCCAATGCTGCGAAGCCTGTTTCAGGGCACTGATTGTTACCGCAAGTGCACCGAGCACCTTTCCGCTCATATAAGCAATGATGACGGTCACCAAAATATTCCCGGGACGCAACAAGTAAATCAGCACGATCAAAACCAGGGTAAACGTACTTTGCGAGGCAGTGATGGATGCAATGGTTCGGAAACGGTCGAAAATCTGGAGTAACCCCAAAGCGCTCTCGAAGATTAAGTTCGCCAGCACAATCGACCCGTAAACAACGAACCATTGCGTGAACGAAAGGTCATGCGCAAAAAGTTTTGCCCCCAGCGGTGCCAAAAGCCAAATCAGCACAAACGCAGCAACGGAACCGGTAACTTCCATCAAACCGGCTGCTTTGAATACGGCTGCCGCGCGCTGTTGATCTCCCTTTTCCTGATAGTTGCCCACATAACGGACAACCAGTTCATTCATACGAAAGGATGCAAAACGATTAACGACACTGGTAAATGTGGTTATCGCCCCCAGTATTCCGAAATTTGCAGGTCCGAGCATTCTGGCTGCCAGAATGCTCTGGAACATACTCATCACCGCAGCAATCCCTGTCGCGCTGAATAAATATCCGGCGTTCTTTACGATTCGCCGGATCAGTTCATTTTCGAAAACCCGATGGAAGTCAAGTCTCAAGCGCTCGATCATCTGTGTTCGTCATTCCGGGAAAAGCATCATCCCGTATCGATACCCTTAACCCAGTCTCTGTTCTCTGCATACCAATTAATCGTGCGCGAAATCCCCTCCGCAAGAGACACTTTGGGTTCCCAGCCAAGCAAGATGCCGGCTTTCTTGATATTTGCCTGGTTGGCAGTCATGTCAGCCGGATGGCGCGGGTAATGTTCCACAGAAGCATCTCTGCCAATCATCTTTTCCATCAAGTAAATCAATTCATTTATCGTTATCGTTTCATGACCGCCAAGATTGACGATTTCATACCCAACCGGTTTCAAGGCGAGAATTGTTCCCGCAGCAATATCATCGATATAGGTAAATCCGCGGGATTGATTCCCGTCGCCATTTACACGCAGCGTCTTGCCTTCGTTGATCCATTGGATGAAACGAAACATCACCATATCCGGGCGCCCTGCGGGACCATATACCGTGAAATACCTGACAACTGATACATCCAGCCCGTTGAGATAGTGATAGGCATAAGCCAACGCCTCTGCACCTTTCTTGCTGGCAGCATACGCCTGCAAAGGCTTGTCACTGGAAGCCGTCTCCGGAGTTGGCAAAGGAGCACCTGCCCCGTAAATGCTCGACGTCGAAGCCAAAACGAACTTGCCGATTTCCTCGCGTTTGCAATACTCCAGCAAGTTCAGGGTTCCGGTCACGTTGGTATCGATATAAACCCACGGATTTTCTACACTGGCGCGGACACCCGCCCGCGCAGCAAGATTGATTACCGCATCGATTTTCCCGAGCTGGGTAACTGCCCGGCTCAACGCATTCCATAATGCTTCCTTGGTGCTGATGTCAACCTTGTTAAAAAGGAACCCCTGCCGCCCATCCAACAGGCTCAGACGGTATTCTTTCATACGCACATCGTAAGCATCATTCAGATTATCGACACCGATTACCTGATGCCCCGCATCCAAAAGCAGCGATGCCACTCTGGAGCCAATAAAACCTGCCACACCTGTCACTAAATAAGTCGCCATAAAATCACTTTCCAGCTAAGAAGAAATACGTTTGTTATCTCACAAACGGAATACTTTGGGATTCTTCTTCCCGATTTCACCCATTGCATTACGCGTATCGACAATACATTGGGCATTTTCAAGAATCATGCGGTAATCATAATCGCTATGGTTGGTAATGATTACAACACAATCCGCATTTTTGATAGCCTCTTCCAAATCATCCACACTTGCCATATCCAGTCCGTCGCTTCTCAAAACCGGAATATAAGGGTCATGGAATTGAACAAAAGCGCCTTTCTGTTTCAAAAGCCCGATCACATCCAGCGAGGGGGATTCCCGCAAATCGTCGATATCCGGTTTGTAAGCTGCCCCCAATACCAGCACACGGCTGTCTTTGATCGGTTTCCGTTGTTCATTGAGAGCATCCTGAACCAGCCCGACAACATACCGCGGCATTCCCGTATTAATTTCCGAAGCCAGCTCGATAAACCGCGCCGTATAATTCAGTGCCCTGAGTTTCCAGGATAAATACAGCGGATCAATCGGAATACAATGCCCGCCAAGGCCCGGTCCGGGAGTAAACTTCATGAAGCCGAACGGTTTGGTCGCAGCCGCATCGATGACTTCCCAAACATCCACACCCAGGCGATTGCACATCAAAGCCATTTCGTTGACCAAACCAATATTGATCATCCGGAATGTATTTTCCAGCAATTTCGCCATTTCGGCAACCTCGGAAGATGAAACCGGAACAACGGTCTCCAGCGCCTTCGCATACCATTTTTGGGCAACTTCCGTACAGTTCTCCGTGATTCCGCCGATCACCTTGGGGGTATTCAAAGTCGTCCAGTCTTCTCGCCCGGGGTCTACCCTTTCCGGCGAAAACGCCAAAAAGAAATCTTCGCCGACATGCAAATTTACGGCATCGGACAACTTGGGGAGCAAAATTTCACGTGTCGTTCCGGGGTACGTCGTCGATTCCAGAACCACAACCATCCCCGGATGAACGTACTTGGCTAATTCGTCAGCCACTGACAAAATAAAAGACAAGTCAGGGTCCCCGGTTTTACGCAACGGTGTCGGTACACAAATACTGACGGCATCGACTTTCGTCAGCTCTGAGAAATCTGTCGTTGCACGCAGAAATCCGTCCTTCACCAAATGTGCCACTTGATCACCGGGCACATCAGCGATATAGCTGACACCGTTATTGATATGCTCGACCTTCCTTTTATCCGGATCAATACCCACTACCTTGAAACCTCGGCTTGCGAACGCAGTCGCCAGTGGCAGCCCGACATAGCCCAGCCCCAACACGGCTACAAGTGCGGATTTGTCTTCCAATTTTTGAAGCAGCTCGTCTTTCGTTTTTCTTGTCATTGTTTTATCCGTTCCGATTTAATTATTTTCACCAAGTCTATTCTATCAAACAATATCTTCCCGGCAACAGCGAGTGTTCAAAACATACTCAATTGCTTCGGTTCGTCTTTCTTGTCGGGGTCATCAGGCTCATTGATTTCAGGCACATCAGCAGCGTTTTGAATGATATCCGGCAAACGCTTGAAATCGTCTTCGATTACGGGACGAAGTGAACGTTGATGCAAGGCTGCCGCCGGATGGTACATCGGCACGACCAACCGCCCGCTGATGTTCATTGGTTGTCCGTGAATCAAACTGATTTTTGCCTTGGGCAGAAATCGCGCCATTGAATACCTTCCCAAAGTGACAATTACTTTCGGGTTGATTGCACGGATCTGCCTTTCGAGGTAATCACTGCAAGCAGCCAATTCTTCCGGTTGCGGATCCCTGTTTCCGGGCGGCCTGCATTTGACCACATTGGTGATGTAAACATCCGAGCGCTTCAAGCCAATCAACCCCAGCAGCTCTTCCAGAAACTTGCCGGCAGCACCGACGAAGGGACGCCCCTGTTCATTTTCATGGAAACCGGGTCCTTCCCCTATCAGCATAATCTCCGCATTTGCCGGCCCTTCACCTGCGACAGCGTTTTTTCGGGAATAATGCAATTCACATTTTTCGCAAACTGCTGTCTCTTGCGCTATTTTTGCTAAAACCTGTTCGACATTCAAATCTGACCTCCTCAAAACCATCGTTCACGATGACACAATTTTTTTGAGTACATACTTTTTTCTAATCAACACCTTTCCAAGCCAAGGTTGAACCGTTCTCCAGCCATGCCAGATACTCCTCGTTCAGACCAAAAACAGTCATCAACACGGCGTCTTCATGATTGTCGGAATAATAATGCTTTCTTCTTCCAACCTCGCGAAACCCGAAAAAGCCATACAGGCTTCTTGCAGCCGTATTTCCTTCGCGGACTTCCAGCGTTGCCGAGAGTGCACCCTTGCGGATGACATCCATCAATGCTGTTCTTAGCATACTTTTGGCAGTTCCGCATCTCCTGAACGCCGGATGCGTGGCAATCGTGGCGATATGTGCTTCGTCGATGATCAGCCACATCACCAGCATGCCGATGATTTCCGGTTCACGCCCTGATTCATTTGTTTCTGCAATCCAGCAAGCGGAATGCTCGTTTTGCAGCACCTCATAACGGTAAGAACGAATCGACCATGGCATACTGAAAGACATCCGGTCGATTTCAATCACCTTTTCGATGTCTTCGACACGCATCGGGCGAATGTTCAGTTTCGCCGGCTTCTGAATTTCACTCCGGAATCGGCTGGCCATGATGCAAATAAATTGGTGAAAGAGCTGCCGGATTATCCGCTTGTCCTTCGAGCACTTTTTCCCATGCCAGTTCTGCCAACACAGCAGGCCGGCGTACACAGGCAGCAGCACCGGGTAGCTTCACGTTCTTATACTTCCGGGCAAGCACCTTCCTGCTCTCTCTGGAAAGTTCTCCGCAGACAAGAGTCTTTCTGCGTATCCTGTTTCTCAGTTCAAGCACAGTCAGGTTTTCATACTTTCCGGTTCGTTTCCACTGCATATCCTCGGCTTTGTACCAGCCGACAGCCAGCCGGCCGCGTCCGGCTTCCAAAACCGCCGCCAGTCGGTAGGCCCCGGGAGGCAACGCCCGGGCAATGATGTCTAATGTCGGAACTCCGATCAGGGTGCAGGCATGGCTCAGGAGAATTCCTTTGGCAAATGCCAAACCAATCCGTAATCCTGTGAATGAACCGGGACCAATCGCGACCCCGACCGCTTCCAAATCGTTCAGGGAAAGCCCGGAACTCGCCAGCAGGTTACTGACTGCCGGTGCCAGTTCAACGGTATGATGGGAACGGCTCTCCCAGGTCATTTCGCCAAGAATTCTTTCATCCTTCAACAAGGCAATCCCGATACTTCGGGTCGATGTATCAATTGCGAGCAACATTATCGCACTCCATAAACACGTTTGCGGAATTTTTCCAGCAAGGTCAAAGGGCGTTTTCCGTCCGCAGTCAGGATCAAGTCCCTTTGATCATCAGCAATCCAGCGCATCTGAATCCACAAACGTTGCTCAGGCAAAGCTTCCTGAACCCGATTAGCCCATTCGATAATCACCGGACCCTCCGCAAGCATCCCGTCCAAATCCAGATCGTCCGCTTCCCAGGCACTCTGCAACCGATACGCATCGAGATGAAAGAATCGACCGTCGTCCAAACGGCGATAAACATTGACAAGCACAAAAGTTGGGCTGGAGACTGCATCATAGGAACCCCATCCCGCTGCAACGCCCTGAACGAAAGTTGTCTTACCGGAGCCCAGGTCACCTTCCAGGCATATCAGGTCACCCGCTTCCAAAATGGAGCCCAGCCGCATTCCGACCCTTCTGGTTTGCTCGGTGCTTTTACTGATTATTTCCAATGCGTTCGGACGTAATATCGGTGACATAACGAATGAATTATACCGCGCCCGGCAAACCGGGTATGAAAGATTTCCGCCCGAAGATGCTCAATCCAGAATTTCCAGCTTTGCAATCGAAGCCGAGAGTTTCTTCAACCCGACACTATCGAAGAGAATATCCAGAATTTCATCACCATCCAGAATCCGGCTGTTGAGAACCAGCCCTTTACCCCAGGCATCATGGAGAATGTGCATTCCCACGGCATATTTACACTCGAGGATTTCCGCCGTCTTCTCAGGTGATGAGGGCCAGGATTCCGCCCGATGCCGGTAGGCGGATTGTTTGAGCACATATCCCGGGCTGCCGGCGTCAAGCAATTCATCAGGAATATCAGTCAAAAACCGGGATGGTTCAGCAGGTTCCGAATACCCGAAGTGGCTGCGGTTGAGAGTATAGAGTAAAAACAATTCGTCTTTTGCTCTGGTGATGCCCACATAGAGCAAGCGGCGTTCCTCTTCCAGCTCTTCCGGGTCTTCCAGCGAACGTGAATGAGGCAAAACACCGTCATTCAACCCAACGATAAAGACAACGGGGAACTCCAGTCCTTTTGCGGTATGCAGCGTCAACAATGTCGGGGCATTATTTTCTTCCCGAATCATATCCTGGTCGGAGACCAACGCAATGTTTTCAAGAAAAGCATCCATCCCCAAATCCCGGTATTCTCCGGCAAGCCGGCGAAGCTCATTGATATTCCCCCAACGATCACGGCCTTCGTCCGTCCCGTCATCGACATATCCCTGATAACCTGTGTCGTCGATAATCCTGTCCATAAGCGCCAAAGGTTCATCAACATTTCTCGAAGCCACCCATGCCGCCAACATTTCTCCAAACCGGGATAAAACCGTAGCTGCCCGACTGCTGAATAACTGCCAATAATCAGACTCTTCTCCCCGCGCCAGGTCTTGCAACACATCCCCCATCCCCGTCGCAGCGCCAACAGCAATAGCTCTCAATTTCGCGATTGTCTTGTTACCAATGCCTCTCGTCGGGGTATTGATGACCCGCAGCAGACTGACATCATCCCGCGGATTTCGCACCAGGCGCAGGTAAGCGATCATATCCTTGATTTCACGTCGTCCGTAAAACCGCTGTGCTCCGACCAGCCGGTAAGGCAATCCTGCCGCCAGAAACGCTTCTTCCAGCACGCGGGACTGGGCATTGATGCGGTACATCACGGCAAAATCCCCGGGGTTACGGGCATTGCGCATGGTCATCTCGGCAATCGTGTTGACGATGAAAGCTGCTTCTTCCCTGTCATCATACAATTCCCTGAGAATGATTTTCTTTCCCTTGCCTTTCGTTGTAAACAATCGTTTCTCCCGCCGGTAAGGGTTTTGATTGATGATCGCTACGGCCGTATCCAAAATCGTTTGCGTAGAGCGGTAATTTTGTTCCAACACAACCACCTGCGCATCGGGGAATTGTTCCTCGAAACGAAGCACATTACGGTAATCAGCCCCGCGCCAACGATATATCGATTGGTCTGCATCGCCGACGACAAAAATATTCCGGTGAAAAGAAGAAAGATAAGTCAACAAGGTATACTGGGCAAGATTGGTATCCTGAAATTCGTCCACGAGAATATGCTCGAACCGTTTAGCATAGCGATCAAGCACAGACGGATTATTCTGAAACAGGTTAACCGTCCATAACAACAGGTCATCGAAGTCCAGAGCATTGCTTGCCAACAAATATGCCTGATAACGCTCGTAAACCCGCCGCACGACTTCATCCTTGTATGTGCTTACCGGAAAGTTACCCGGCAGGATCAGTTCGTTTTTGGCATTCGAAATTGCGCTGTGAATACTGGCAGGGGGATAGCGTTTGGTATCCAGCCCGACTTCCAATAACGCTTGTTTTGTCAAACTGCGCTGATCATCGGTATCGAAAATGACATAATTGGAATCAAAAGGAAGATATTCGGCTTCTCTTCTCAAAATCCGGGCACAAGCTGCGTGAAACGTTCCCAGCATCAGCCCGCGTGCATCCATCCCCAGCATCTCCTCGACACGGGTTTTCATTTCACGGGCTGCCTTGTTGGTAAAGGTCACCGCCAGAATATGGTAAGGTTTGACACCCATCGCACCGATAAGATAAGCAACCCTGCGAATCAATACCCGTGTTTTTCCTGAACCGGGACCCGCCAAAACCAGTACCGGGCCCGGTTTGGCCTGTACCGCTTGCTTTTGTTGATCGTTCAATCCATCCAGTATGTTCATCGGGTGCGATTGTAACTGCTGCGGTAGGGCATGTCAACCGGAAAGCGAAACCGGTACGAAAACCCATCGAAACGCAGTCATACAGTTGTCATCTTTGCATCTCTCGGCTAAAATGAAACCATGACATGGCAACTATTAGGTCATCAGTGGGCAGTCAAACTGCTACACAACCATATCGTCAAAGAAAATATCCGGCATGCGTATTTGTTTACCGGTGCATTGGGTGTCGGCAGGCGCACGCTTGCGCTGCGTTTTGCGCAGGCAATCAACTGCCCCCAACCCAAAGCCCCGGGCATTCCCTGCGGGGAGTGCCGCACATGTCTCCGCATCGAGCGGATGCAGCACGTCGATATGACGGTTATCGAAGCGGAGAAAGCCGGCGGAACGATAAAAATCGACCAGATACGATCATTGCAGCACAATCTGGCTTTGTCGCCATACGAAGCGAAATACCGCATCGCCCTGCTGCTGCGTTTCGACGAAGCCAATGCCAACGCATCCAACGCCTTGCTGAAAATTCTGGAAGAACCGCCTGAAAAAGTAATCATCCTGATGACCGCAGAGACACCGGAAAGCCTATTGCCTACCATCGTTTCCCGGTGCGAAGTACTCAGGTTACGTCCCCTCTCACCAACAGACCTGCAAACCGGATTGACAGAAAAATATAGCATCCCGGAAGACCAGGCGAATCTTCTGGCACACATCGCTCAGGGCCGCCCGGGTGCTGCGCTGAACCTGTTCAATAACCCTGCCAATCTGGAAAAACGGCGTAACTGGTTCGAACTGCACCAGCAGCTGCTCAAATCGGATATGCCATCTCGTTTTAAATTCATCAAAGAACACTATTCAAAGAACAAATCCTCGTTCCGCAACGATTTCAGCGATACGCTCAAAGCGTGGCAATCTTTATGGCGGGACGTCATGCTTCTGAAAACCACAGGCAGCGAAACGATTACCAACATCGATTTTGTTGACACCATCAAGGAAATCGCATCTCAAACCGGGGTCAGGCAAACAGCAAAAGTGATTGCCTTAATCGACAGAAGCATCAAACTGCTCGGGCAGAGTGCAAATGCCCGGCTTACCATGGAAGTATTCATGCTCGATTTACCCGTTCTATCAGGCTCGATGGTCGAAACAGCCGGTTGATAAACTCTGCTTCTTTGCCAAATAAAAATCTTCGCGTTATTTTTATACTTAATCTTCACAAGAAAACCATTTTCTGTGGTTTAATCATAGAATAGGAAATGTAAAATCTCTTTTGGAGGAGCGCCCGATGAAAAGAACGATCTGGATCATACCCCTTGTAGTCTTAGCACTCGCACTCTCGTCATGTGGCAACAGCAACCAATCAGCATCACAAACCAATCAAAACCAACAGAAGTCTACCACTCCCCCAACCCAACAAGCCCCAACCGCGCAAGCTGAAGCAGGCAGCAATGCTGCCATCTTTCAGGAAGCAATGGCTGGCGTTGAAACCAAAGTGGAAAAATTCTACGATGGCATTCCTGTTCCCGAAAAAGCAACCATCCAAACACAACGGGACGAAAAAGTGGAATGCATTACATCGATGAACGTTGCTGATACAATCAAATGGTTCAAAGATAAATACACATCTTTGGGTTTGATCGAAGTTGAAAAACTGACAAAAGAATCAGAAAACAGTGCAACACTTTACTGGGGGGGATATCCTACCGGGGAAGCAGTAATCGTAAAAATCCTCAAAATTACCCCATCGTCATCGAAAATCACAATTTATGTGAAGAACCCGTAAAACACCGACTGACAAAAAGGGATCTCGTTTGCTGAACGGGATCCTTTTCTTTCAAAATAACCCAAACAATGCTCGAACATTACCGGCAAGAAGCCGTGGTATCATGCTGCTATTGTCCTGATGACAGCATGTTGTTTTGGTAGATACACAACACTCCCGCCCGTTTTCCCGAATTTTGTCTTGTTCAATTCACGCGCTTCATCGGTTATGCTATACTTATATCGATGAAAACTTCAGTGTTCAATTAACCTGCCGGAGAATCCCAAAGGTTTTATTTTTCACCGGATGACGGTTTTTCCAACCTGCCCCGGGAGAACAATGAACGGTAAAAAGCCCCCCTGATGCATTCCCGCCATGGCATGAGCAGCACCTCCGGGAAAACGCTCTTCCCTGAGCGTAATCAGAGCCCGCAAAAAGAAGCATTCTCGCAGGAACCAACAGAATGAATTTGCTGAAAAAGTGTTCCCTTCCTGACATTTCACACTTCCGGGCACTTTGCAACAATGATGAATACTGCTCACTCTGACAAGCAAAAGAGCAGAGTATGCTTCAAAAACCACACGCAGGCATTTTGCCTGTGCACTGCACAAAACAGGATGACCTTTAAACGAAAGTTAAAAACCCGGCAAACGGGTTTTTCCTTGAAAACAACTACACATTCACAATCGGTTCTGGATTAAAATAAGCAGATACCTATGGAAAATCCGTTGAGAAGTCACTACTTCCAAAAGGGGTGCCAATGAATACTGAAGAGAAAGAATCCCGTGCAACGCGCGCTTCACTGGAATTGCTTTTCAACATCAGCCGCGAAGTTGCCACTGCACTGGATCTGCCGGCGGTGCTCGAACGCGTGCTCTTCCTTTCCATGCGGACAATCGGCGCAAACAGCGGAACAATCATCGTTCTGGACGACAATGGCATCCCGGTAGATTCGACAATTATTTATGGAACGGATGTATTTGGACACACAACTCACCAGCTAAAAGAAACACTGGACAAAGGACTTGCTGGCTGGGTCGTCGAAAACCGAAGCGCCGTGCTCATCCCGGACACCAGCAAAGATGAGCGCTGGGTCAAACGCCCTGATGATGCCGAAGATGCATCGGGTTCCAAATCGGCTGTAAGCGCCCCGCTTCTCGCCAGAGAACGTTTGGTCGGGGTCATTACCCTCGTTCAGCCCGAACCGAATTATTTCACCGAAGATCATCTCGCCCTCGTCCAATCAATCGCCGACCAGGCCGGCATAGCCATCCTCAACGCACGTCTCTATCAGGAAAGCCAAAGACAAGCCCGTGTAATGACGGCACTGGCTGAAAGCGCGGCAATCATCAACGGCAGCCTGAAGGTCAATGATGTTATCAACCGCATTCTTCAACAAATCAGCCAGGCACTCAACGCAGAAGTTGTCTCTTTGGCACTCGCCGAAAACAAAACGAACGGTTTGCGCTTTCAGGCATCCACCAACAAGAAACTCAATACCATCGTCGGGAAATATTTCAAAATCGGCGAAGGGATTGCCGGTTGGGTGGCAGAAAGAGGCCAAGGCGTCATCATCACCAAAGCACAAAACGATTCGAGATTCTCGCCCGAAATCGACCAAATCAAAGATTTCGAAACAGGCTCTATCGTCTGTGCGCCCATTCGTTCGAGAGGGGAAATTCTCGGTATCCTCGAAGCACTCAACCCGGCAGAAAAAAAGTTCGATCAGGACGCCTTGCTCGTCATGTCCGGAATCGGAAGCCTTGCCGGTTCTGCAATTCGGAACGCACAACTATATGAATATCTGAACGCAGCCCAGCAGCGGTATCATGATCTCTTCGAAGACAGTATCGACATCATTTTGATTACCGATTTACAAGGAAACATCGTCGAAGCCAACAAACAATCGACGCTCAAAACCGGCTATTCGAAAGACAGGCTGGTCGGGGTAAACATCAACGAACTTCACAACGCCAACCCCAAAGTGCTTGGGGTAAACAACGAAAACGTCAGACGCAACAAGACCGTTACCTACGAATCCACACTGGAAACCAAGCAGGGTGACATAATTCCCATTCAGGTCATTTCCCACATCGTCATCATCGACGGCGAAGCTCATTTGCAATGGATTTTCAGGGATATTACCGAAGAAAAGAACCTCAACCAGATGAGAGACGATCTGATTTCAATGATCTATCACGACCTGCGTTCACCACTCAACAACATTGTTTCCAGCTTCGACGTTTTATCATCGATGCTGAATACCGAATCGGATTCAGCCATCAATTCGATTCTCAACATTGCCATCCGCTCAACCGAAAGAATACAAAGACTAACCAATTCCCTGTTGGACATCAACAGGCTGGAAGCCGGGCAGCCAATTACCAATCAGCAGGTTACCGACCCCTACCAAATCATACAAGACTCAGCAGATGCGGTTGCCCCGCTGATTCACAACAAAAATCAACGCTTCATCACCAAGATCGATGATAACATTCCTCATGTCATCGTCGATAACGACATGATACGCCGTGTATTAATCAATCTCATCGAAAATGCTACGAAATACTCCCCGGCAAAAAGCACAATCACCATCGGCGCCAAAAAAGAAGGCGCCTGGGTTCACATCTGGGTGCAGGATACAGGCCCCGGAATTCCGGACAAGGACAAAGAACACATTTTCGATAAATATACACGCCTGAAAAACAATCAGAAGCACAAAGGATTGGGACTTGGACTGGCGTTTTGCCGTCTGGCAATTGAAGGACACGGCGGGCGGATTTGGATCACAGATGGCGATGAGGGAGGCTCCGTTTTTCACATCACCCTGCCCGTTGCATCCGTATGAACTTGTCAACGACAATCAAATCCGTCAACAAGAATAACCTCAATAAACTGGATTTATCAGGAGAAACAATGCAAGAAATCGCCAAAGATATCTACATTGAAGATTCTTTACCGGGTGTCATCGTAGGAGCAATCATCCACCCCAAAGGAACATTGATGATCGATGCTCCGCTTCGTGCAGAAGACGCCCGGTCATGGAAAGCCATATTGCTTCACCAGGGCAGTGGCAATCATCGCTTGTTGGTCAACCTCGACGGGCACCACGACCGCATCCTCGGGAACCGGGCGGTGGGCTGCGACACCATTGCCCATATCGAAACCATCAAATTGCTTGAAAACCGGCCTAACATCTTCAAAGGCCAGAATGAAGACAGCGGCTCAGAATGGGAAAACTTGCTGGAAGTACTAGGTACCCGCTGGCTGGCGCCCAATCTCTATTTTACCGACAGCATCACCCTCCACTGGAACAGCTCCGATATTCTGCTCGAGCACCATCCGGGTCCTGAACCCGGCGCTTTATGGGTCATCGTTCCGGAACAAAAGGTCGTTTTCATCGGGGATACCGTCGTCCTGAAACAGCCCCCGTTTCTCGCCCGGGCAGATATTCCACAATGGCTTGCCACTCTTAAACTATTGACTTTGAAAAAATACCGCGACTATACAATCATTTCCAGCCGCGGTGGAAAAGTTACCCAAAAAGACATTCGTCATTTGCAAAAATTCCTGAAAGGGCTTTTGGGGCGCTTCGAAAGGCTGGCCAGCCACAAAGGGCAGGCAGAACAAACCGAAAGATTCGTCAATTCCTTGCTCAAAAAAATCGATTTCCGAAAAGAATATCAAACACAATACGAGCAACGACTGCATTACGGTTTATACAAATATTACACCAACCACTACTCATCCCGGCAAAAAAACGCCAACGAAAAGGACTAACATGCAGCAAACCATCTACAAACCCGTCCTGGAAATCACACGGGGAAAAATCGTCGAATCGATTCACCAGGGAGCGATTGCCGTCGTCGATAGCCAGGGAAAAATGATTGCTCATTACGGTAATCCCCGGCTGGTAACTTTCATGCGTTCAAGCGCCAAACCTCTCCAGGCGTTGGCTTTTATCGAAAAAGACGGACACCGCAAATATTCCTTCTCCCCCGCCCAAATTGCACTTATGTGCGCCTCTCATTCGGGAACAGACAACCACGTGGCAGAAGTTAGAGATATGCTCCGGAAAATCGGAGCAACGGAGGCTGACTTGCTATGCGGTGCTCACCCGCCCATCCACGTTCCAACAATGCTTGCCATGTACAAGCGCGGGGAAGAAGCCACATCCATCAGAAACAACTGCTCCGGCAAACATACCGGAATGATTGCGCTGGCCAAGCTTCTCGGTGTCAGCCCGGAAAACTACATCGACAAAACGCATCCTGTTCAAAAAATGATTTTGCAAAAAATAGCAGAAATGGCATCCTTCCCGGCCGATTCCATCGAACTCGGTATCGACGGGTGCTCAGTGCCGACCTTTGCGCTGCCAATTTACAACGCCGCCTATGCGTTTGCCAAACTGTGTGACCCCCGTGGGCTGACACAACCTCTCGCCAGCGCCTGCAAAACAATTACCGCAGCCATGACAAGCCACCCGGATATGGTTGGCGGGCCCGATCGTTTCGACACCAATTTCATGGGTGCTTCCAAAGAAAATGCAATTTCGAAAATGGGAGCAGAAGGTTTCATGTGTTTGGGTTTGCCACCCAGCGAGCGCGCCCACCGTCCCTTTGGGATTGGCATCGCCATTAAAATTGCTGACGGCGATTCGAAAGTCAGAGCACGCCCTGTTACCGCGTTGGAAACGCTGCGACAGCTTGGATGGCTCTCAGAATTCGAAACCGAAAAGCTTCTCCAATACAGCCCGCTGGCACCAATCACCAACCGGCGGAAAATCAAAGTCGGGGTTCTCCGTCCCTGTTTCGAATTGAAAACCGAAGATTCAGGAAAAACCGATGAATGATTCCGGTTTGCAGAATGTCGGCGAAACAACCTTGTCTGCTCTTGCGGATGAAGTCACCCGAAGGCTGACAGCACATTTCGGAAAGCCCATCTGGCGGAAACCGCTTTCTCCCATCGATGAGCTGGTTTCCACAATTCTTTCACAGAACACCAACGACAACAATCGTGATTTTGCATTCGACAGGCTGAAACAAGAATTTTCAACCTGGGAAGAAGTTCGCGAAGCGCCGGAGAATGCCGTCATCGACGCTATCCGTCCGGCAGGGCTGGCAAACCAAAAAGGGCCAAGAATTCAAAACGTTCTGCGTGAAATTACAAAACAGCGCGGCTCTCTGGATCTCTCCTTTCTCGAAGACTTGCCGCCTGCCGAAATCAAAACCTGGCTGCTTCAATTCAAAGGTGTCGGTCCCAAAACCGCTGCGATCATGATTCAATTCGCATTGAACAAACCGGCATTCCCCGTCGATACGCATATTTATCGGGTCAGCGGCAGACTGGGCTTGCGCCCGGCAAAAATGTCTGTGGAAAAAACCCATGACCATCTCGAAAACCTTTTCCGCCCCGAATCATATTACGATTTGCACCTCAACATCATCCAGCTGGGACGCACGATTTGTAAAGCCAGAAAACCCCTGTGCAACCAATGCCCCCTGAATGATATTTGCGCATATTACCAGCATGAAACCGGGGCGAAACCCTAAGCATCATCCCGAAAAGGCTTCATCATCAAGCTCTTGCCTGTGACACCATCAGACTGCTATTCGTTAACAAGGATCGTCAATGAAAATAAACAAGAACCTGGATTTTGACTACATCATCATTGGCAGCGGTTTCGGCGGATCAGTTTCCGCTTTACGCCTCTCCGAAAAAGGGTATAAGGTTCTTGTCATCGAAATGGGCAAAAGATTGACGTCCAAAGATTTCCCTAAAACCAACTGGCATCTAAAAAAATGGATGTGGATTCCCTTTCTCAGGTTCTTTGGCTTGTTCCGCATCAGTTTCTTTCGGCACGTGACCGTACTCACCGGCATCGGGGTCGGTGGAGGGTCGCTGGTCTATGCGAATACATTACCCGTACCGGGAAAAGATTTTTTCGAGGCGGAAAGCTGGGCAAAGCTGGCGGATTGGGAGAAAGAGCTGAGACCGTTTTACCAAACCGCGCTGCGAATGCTTGGCGCTTCCCCCAACCCTGTTTTGCAAAACGGCGATCTGGCTTTAAAACAAATGGCGCAGGAAATCGGAAAACCGGAGGAATTCGCGCCAACCAATGTCAGCGTATTCTTCGGTGAACCGGATGTTCTGGTACCCGATCCCTATTTCGATGGCGCAGGACCGGAAAGAAGCGGCTGCAATTTCTGCGGTGGTTGCATGGTCGGCTGCCGGTACAATGCAAAAAATTCTCTCGATAAAAACTATCTTTACCTGGCAGAAAAGAACGGAACCGTTATCCACGCAGAAGCGAAAGTGTTCGATGTCAAACCGATGGGTGCTCCGGATGGCGAACAAGGCTACGTGGTTTCATGGGAATCCTCCACAAAGCTTTTCAAAGCCAAAGGACAATACACCTGCCGCGGGGTCATCTTTGCCGGGGGCGTATTGGGAACTGTCAAATTACTCCTTGACCTGAAACGAAATTCCCTGCCGCGCCTCTCCAGCCGGATTGGATATGATATCCGCACTAATTCCGAGAGCCTGATTGGGGTTACCAGTATCGACAAGAAAGCCGTGTTTTCCGACGGCATTGCCATCGGTTCCGAATTGCATACCGACGAACACAGCAGCGTCGAGCCGGTTCGTTACAATGCCGGCTCAGGTTTCTGGCGATTGCTGCAAAGCCCGATGGTGCACGGATCGAATGCCTTGATTCGTGTGTTGAAAATCATCAAGGAAGTCGTCAGCCATCCCATCCTGAATTTTCGGGTCTATTTTGTGGATGACTGGGCAAGAAGAACCCAAATCCTGCTTTTCATGCAAACCATCGACAGCAAACTGCGTTTCAGAAAAGGTCTGTTCGGGCTGCGCTCATCCATTGAATCCGGAGCAGCCCCCACAGCGTTCATCCCGGAATCGCACAAACTCGCCAAACACTTTGGGCGCATCATAAACGGCAAACCAAGAGTGCTGCTCACCGAAACGCTGCTCGGCAGCCCGACTACCGCTCACATTCTGGGAGGCGCCGTCATGGGCGAAAACGAACAGGAAGG
Organism: uncultured Anaerolineales bacterium; assembly: GCA_964457375.1. Lineage (GTDB taxonomy): Bacteria > Chloroflexota > Anaerolineae > Anaerolineales > UBA11858 > G519. Next base: position 14,060 of record CAYWFK010000022.1, on the reverse strand, counting down.
GGTAATCGACAAAGATCATCATGTATTCGGTTATCAAAACATGTTCATTTGCGACGGGTCAACGATTACCGCCAATCCGGGAGTAAATCCATCGCTGACCATCACCGCCCTGACCGAAAGAGCCATGAGTAAAATCAGCGAGAAACCAACCGGCACCTGATCCCTGTAAAATACATGTTTCATGCTGATCCATGCGCAACACAATCCAAAAGGAAAAACAACAATGACTTCAGAATTCCCCAACAATGAGTGGCTTCAACTCCTGAAAGAAAAACTCAATCACGACGAAAAATATGCACAAATTGCCCGAAACTGGGAAGGTGATTTGGTCTTCGAGATTCAAAAAAGCGAAACTTACCCGCAAGACCGCAGTCTTTATCTCGACCTGTGGCACGGAAAATGCAAAGATGCCTATATCATCGAAGATAATCAGACACAAAAAACAAAAGCGGCTTTTACACTTGGCGCCACCTTGCCCGTTTTTCTGAAAATTCTGGAAGGAAAGCTCGACCCCCTGCAAGCAATGCTCACCCGAAAGCTTCAGGTAAAAGGCAGCATGGCTTACATGATGCGGAATATTCCCGTCGTGCTAGACTTCGTTCGTTGCGCCAAGGAAATCACGGAGTAAACATCCCCCGAAAGAATCACCGGGAATACCGAACATCCGGCGCAGGACAGATACAACCAACACAAAACCATCACCGACATGCCAACCGATATCTTTGCAGGTTCGGCAATACGAGAGACAAAATGACTCGACGAAAAAACAAAAAGCATTACCGTTTGCTTCCCTATTTCCGTGTATGGAATCGCTTATGGAAGCGGACGTTACTTCTGGGGTTCATGCTGGCAATCCTCTGGGCAATTTTGGATAACAAACCCGCTCAATTCATCGCTTTAGACAAACTCGATTGGCTGATTGCCGGAGCAGCAGCATGTTTTCTTTTCACCATTTTTGGCATCATTGCCCAAAGGCTGAATTACGTCAATCTCACCCCCCGCTATCTCGAACTGGTGACACCATTTCACCATTTAAAAATATCCTATAAAAGAATTACCAAGGTTCGCTCGCTGGATATCGCCCAAACCTTTGCTGACAAAAAACTGCCGGCCAGCCAAAGACACATCATCGAACCGTATTTCGGCTGGACAGCAGTCGGGTTGGAACTGAAACAATTTCCCCTTTCGCCATCCCTGCTCCGCCTGGTGCTTTCTCCAACGCTCTTTCTGCCCGGACAAACCGGTTTTTGTTTCATCGTTCAGGACTGGATGGGGCTAAGCAATGAAATCGATAGTATCGTGGGTGCAATGTCCGACAGGCAAGGTCCCCGAACAAAGCAACCGGGATTGATCACCGACTTGCGCGGAGAATATTAAAAAAAAGCCTCACGCTTGCAGCGTGAGTAACATCACCCCCAAATCATGATATTTGGCAATCACCGAACAAGTTGAACTCTGGTAAGATTCCTACAACAAAGGGAACGAACACCCTTCAATTCATCGCTGTTTCCTCCTTTGGCGAAAGTCCCCGCTGAGCATTCCTCACCACATCAGCGGGGACGTTTTGTTAATCGGAGGCAGTATCTCCTTTATATACCGGCAAGACGACAGTAAAAGTCGTCCCTTTGCCTAATGCCGAATCCACCCATATTCGGCCATGATGACTTTCGACAATCGATTTGACAATCGCCAGCCCCAGGCCCGTACCGGGGATATCACTGGTGATATTGCTTGCCCGGTAAAACTTGTCGAAGATATACGGCTGGTCTGCCGGCGGAATCCCCCTTCCCGAATCGGTAATACGGAGAATCAACTGGTCTTTCTCGACCTGGGTCAATAATTGAATCATGCCGCCATAAGGCGTATATTTGATTGCATTCCCCAAAATATTGTCAATCATTTGTTTCAAACGAATTTTATCGCCGAAAATACCGGGAACATCTTCCGCCAAAGAAACTGTCAGGTGCTGGCTTTTCGCGTCAATCTGATTGCGCTGATTTTCAATCACCTCACGGATGAGGGGGGTAATTACGACCACATCTTTTCGGGAATCGAAACCGGATTCAATCCGCCCCAAATCCAGCAAATCATTGATTAAATCAGCGATGCTCCGCACACTAATCTGAACTCGCTTGATGAAATCCCGCTGCTGCTTGTTTACCTCCCCGACACGTTCGATTAATTCCACATATCCGAGAATAGCGGTGAGCGGCGATCGCAGGTCATGCGAGACTGTATTGACAAAATCAGTTTTGATGCGGTCAAGTTCCTTCAAATGCGTAATATCCTGCATGGCAACCACAGTGCCCACACTATCAATCGAAGAAAGTACCGCATTGAAATACCGTCCGTCTTCCAGTTTGATTTCATCACGATAATTGCTATCGCCAAAGTGCCCTTGCAAGAGTTCCAACACCGGGCTTCCCTGAAAAACCGCTTCGATGGTTTTTCCTTCCACATTGCGCGTACCGATGCGAAAAGCATCTCTGGCAGTATGATTGACGAGCAATACCTTCCGGTCCGAGCCGACGACAATCACCCCATCCTCGACATTGGTCAGAATCGTTTCCAGTTTCTGCCGTTCGATTTCCGAAGAGTGATACAACCGTGCATTTTCGATTGCAATCGCAGCATAATCCGCCAGAGCATTCAGCAAAGTGAGGTGAAGCTCTGAAAAATCCGTTGGAGACTGGCGATTATCGACGCCCAAAACCCCAATCACCCGGCCATGCACTTTCAACGGCACATAGATTAACCGTCTGACCAGATAGGATGTTTTGATTTTTTGCGGGGTGTCGGCATTGATTTCGGCTGCTTCGCCCGATTGAATGACCTGCCCGGCAAGAGTATCATCGATCGGCAGCCGAAATGTGCGGACGAATTCATCCTGAAAGTTTTTCGCTGCCCGCATATACAATTCACCGCTAAGTTCATCGATCAGAAGTAAGCTGCCTTCCTCCGCTTCGGTGAGGTTAACCGCAGCATCAACCACAGAACTCAATACATGATCAATATCCAGCGAAGCAGTAACGGATCGGCCGACCTCTCCGAGCAATTCCAGCACATCCAGGCGCCTTCGCAACGAATCCGTATCCCTTTTGGTCAACAATTTTGCCCATTCTGTCAACCGCCGGCCATAATCGAAAGCGGACTCGACAGCCTGGAGCACATCGTCCTTGGTCATGGGCGCCCATAAACATTGTGTAACATTGCATTGCATCGCCTCGAGAATATTTTCCCTGCTGGCATTGCTCAAAATGCTAATCACCGGTAATTGCGGATGCCTTTTCCGAATCATTCTTACCAAATCAAGGCCGTCTCCATCAACCAGTTGCTGGGCAACGACAATCAAACTAGGCAATGTTTGAGCCAGGTAAAGGTCAGCATCCCGTATATTGTTCACCAACGAAACATGATAACCCGCAGGTTTCAAAATACCGCGTTCCAGTAAATTTCCCAAATCTCGATCTGAGACGACAATGAGAACTCGTTTTTCGGGCATAAACAACCTCTAGTGCAAACTGCTTTCTAAGGGGATCGAGAAAACGAAAAGGGTGCCATGACCGGTATCGTTTTCAACGTGTATTTCACTACCATAAGTTTTAATCACTTCGTTCGCCAATGCCAAATCTGCCGTAATCTTTTCATGCGGATCAAGGCGTGACTTCCTGATTTGGTATACCGGGTCAAACATCTTCTTCAATTCTTCCCTGCTTGAATCATCCCCTGAAAACTGAATTGCCGTGGTTGCCTTTCTGTTTTCTTCTTTCGTCAACCTGACGAAAACGATTCCGGAAGCAGCGGTTTCAATGGCTTTCGTCAGCAACACATCAAGAACCTGTTTTATTTTTCCAGGATCGATAGAAACAAGGAAGGATGTATCCTGAATATCATACTCGATTTTAATCCGGTTGGCATCCGCTGCTTCTTTCTTCTCTGAAATAACCTTGAGCAGCAGCGGCACATAATCCACTTTCTCTCGTGATTGCATCATCCCTGTGGCACGATGCTCGCAAATCAGTTCGACAACATTGGCAGCCAGTTGAATTCTGGTCTTTATCTTAGCCAGGGTTTCGCTTCCCCGCTCGCTGCCTTCCTCGATTTGTTTATCCAGGGCATCCAAATAGTCATTGATTTCTTTCAATTCGGTTTGCAATTCACGATTCAACGCATACAGGAAAGTTGTTTTCGATTCTTCGCTTTCTCTGGCAAGTTTCACGTTTTCCTGCAAATTTTTCGCTCTGGCTTCGAGAGCAGCAAACAAGCGGGAGTTTACCAGCGAGATAGCGGCATAGTCAGCGATAGCTTCCAGCATCGTCTGGTTACCGGCGCTGAACGGTTTGTTCTTGTCACGGGTAACCACCAAAAGCCCAATGACTTCATCATGAACCTTGACGGGAACCACAAGCACCGACTTGGCGAACCGGGCAATCTTCATGCGCTTCAAAGGAGCACCATTCACCAGCAAGGATTCTCCGGAAAGCGCAACCAGCGAACTTATCCCGTCGTTCCATGGCTGGTTGATTTCCGCCTTTACCGTTGCCGGAAGGTGGCGGGAAGCCCGCAGATAATAAGTATTGGAATTATCCTTGCGAAGCAAAACCCAACCGCGGTCCGCTTCGGTAATATACATTGCCCCTTCCAGTATCCTGTCGAACAGTGTTTGCTGATTGGTGATTGAGGTCACGGCTTTCCCCAAAGCAGAAATAGTCGTCAACTCCTTCACCCGCTGTTCCAGTTTGCTGTTGATTTCTCCCAGCTGACGGGATAACCGCTCTTTTTCTTTTCGTTCACGCACACGAGTGAGAACGCGCTCGACTGCCGAGACCAGTTCCGCTTCCCGCACGGGGGAGCTAATATAATCGAAAGCCCCCAACCGAAACGCCTGAATCACGTCGGCTTCCTGCCCTTTTTCAGCCAAAATCACCACCGGGATATTAATACCCTGCGATGAAAACGCTACCAACAGATCCTTCCCGCTTAACCCCGTCAGATTCAGATTCATCAGCACCATATCAGGATCGAAGCGGACGACTTCCTGAATAGCCTCGCCGGAATCTTCGATAACCGCAACTTGATATCCCAATGGTTCCAGTGTTTGGTGAGCGACAAGGTCACAATTCTCAGGATCACTTTCCACAAGCAGAATTCGTTCCATGTTTTCTCCCATACATAAATAATAGCATGGATGATGAAATTTGTCCCATTGTTTTTTCAAAACCGGTCAACATCACGGTTGTTTGCATTGTACACCCTATCATTTTATCAAATCGGCACAATGCAGGATAGGTTAGAATTGCGTAAGAAAAACAAAAACCGCTTGACGATTGCCATACAATCCATATAAAATCAAATTACAGGTTTAATAATAAGAACAAAACAATGAAAAAAAGGGGTGTTTTCAATCCATAAAGGCAGGTAGTTTATCCATGAAACGAAAAAGTATCCTTTGGTCTATCAGCATCATTTTATTATTGGTATCGATTTCTTGCGTTTCCATTTCCATTCCACGTTTACCGGCACTTGATGTTGAAAAGCAACCGTCCGGGCCGGCAATCAACACACACACAAACGACAACGAAATCAAGGGTAGCGAGAAGCTGCCAATGCATCAAAACGCTTTCGTCGAATTGTATCAAAAAGCCGACCCCGGTGTAGTCACCATCCGGACAACATCCGATGCTGGTGAAGGCCTGGGAACCGGATTCGTTTTGGATACCAAAGGACGAATTATCACAAACTATCATGTTGTCAAAATGGCAGACGACCTGGAAATCGACTTTCCATCCGGGTTCAAAACCAGGGCAAAAGTTCTGGGGACTGATTCCGATTCAGATATTGCCGTTTTGCAGCTGAACAAACTTCCCGACAATCTCACCCCCTTGCCACTGGGAGACTCCGACAAAGCCAAAGTCGGGCAAATTGTCGTTGCCATTGGCAATCCCCGCGGGCTGGATAGCACGATGACAACCGGAATCATTTCAGCCAAAGGCAGAACCATGTCATCCCTGCACCATGCCCCTCAGGGAGGCGCTTTTACCGCCGGAGGAATCATCCAGACCGATGCGGCAATCAACCCCGGCAACTCCGGAGGGCCATTGCTTAACCTCGACGGAGAAGTCATCGGTGTAAATGTTGCCATTCAAACGTCAAGATTCGACAGCAGCGGTCAACCGGTTAATTCCGGAATCGGGTTTGCCGTTCCTATCAATATCGTCAAACGGGTAGCCCCTGTGCTCATCGAAAAAGGGAAATACGAATACCCGTATCTCGGAATCAGAAGCATGAGCGAAATTACCCTGAAACGTCAGGAAGAACTGGGATTACCCCAATCCTTCGGTGTTTATATCATTCAGGTAACTCCGGATAGTCCGGCAGAAAAAGCCGGACTTCGCGGCGGAAAGCTCAAAAAGAAGTCGGATGATATCCCTGCCGGAGGTGATTTGATCATTGCCATCGATGATCATCCGGTTCGGAATTTCAACGATCTGGTTACTTACCTGATCCATAACAAGCAGCCCGGCGATCAAATTACGCTGACCATTTTGAGAAACAACAAACAAATGAACATCGATCTTACTCTGGGCTTGCGTCCCTGACATCCGGTTTACGTATTTCAATTCCGGGTTCTTCGTTTTACCTCCGAAAGCCAAAACGCTGCTGACAAGCCCGCGCTTTGCTTTCGGGAACAGGATCATTACCAACCGAATAGAAAGGAGTCAAAGATGTTAACCGAGAGCGAGTTGCAAGCACTGCTGGATTACCATTCTGTCAATCCTGTCATAAGCGTCTATCTGAATACAGATCCGGCAGAAGGGAATACCGAAACCCACAAGTTAAGATTGCGCTCACTATTAAAGAACCTCGAGCAAGTCAAGGATTCCGAAAGAATTGAACGTTTTTTCGACCATGAATTCGACTGGGCAGGAAGAAGTGTTGCAATTTTTTCCTGTTCACCGGATGACTTCTTTCGCTCAATTCCCTTGATGGTACCGCTGCACAGCCGCATCAGGGTTGGCAATCACCCGCACATCAAACCGTTAGCCGATTTGCTGGACCTATACGGGGGATACGGTGTTGCCATCGTCGACAAGCAAAGTGTTCGCTGTCTGGCTTTTCATGTCGGAGAGCTGGTTGACGAAAAGGAACATCACGGCGAAAGTGTCCGCAAAATCAAGCACGGCGGCGGGTCTCAATCATCCGGAGCAAGAGGAAAAGAAGTCAGACAACTTTCCAACACGGAAGAGATAGCCGAACGTAATATGAAAGAAGCCGGCGATTTTGCAGCGTCATTTTTCAAGGAGCATGATATCCGGCGGGTGCTTATCGGAGGCTCCGAAGACAATATCGCTCTTTTCAAACCACACCTGCCCAAAACCTGGCAAAGCCTGATTATTGGTACATTCCCCATCCGGAGAAACGCCAATCCCGAAGAAATTTTGGAAAAAATCCTTGAAATCGGGAAAAAAGCCGAACAGGCACAAGAAAAAGAACTGATCGATTCCCTGATTACGAACACCGCAAAAGGACAAGGCGGGGTTCTCGCTCTGGATGAAACGCTCGGTGCTGTCTATGAAGGACGTGTTCAAACCTTGCTTCTCGACCGTGACTTTCGCGCCGCAGGTTACCGATGCACAGAGTGCGGTTTTATGACAACCCAACACCTGAACACCTGCCCCTTTTGCGGAAATCCTTTTGATCCTATCACCGATGCAGTCGAGTTCGCTGTTCGCAAGGTATTACAGTCGGGAGGCGATGTTGAAATTTTACAGGGCGAAGTAACGCTAAAAGATCACGGGCACATCGGCGCCTTGCTCCGTTACTAGTTTTCACTTCCCCATCGGAAACATACAGGCTGACGTTGAAAAATGTCAGCCTTTTTTTACAGGATACTGATTATTGTCCAGGCAGCCCGTATCGACACAAACCCCACAATGAGCAAGTTTCCTCCTGCCCCGGTGAGGTCGCCGGCAGCTGGCGTTCTCGGTTATGGTGTGCGGTTATATAACCGCCGATAGATAGAAAAGATTTCATAAATCCCGCGGATATACTTGCGGGTTTCCTTGTAACGAATCGTCTCTAAAAACAAGTCCTGGTCACCCCCCGAAAGGGCTTTCCAGATTGCCGCATTTCCGGGACCGGCATTATAAGCAGCCAAGGCAGCATACAAATCCCCGTCGAAATAATCCCGCTGGCTATCCAGATAATCGGTTCCGAAAGTCAGGTTGACTTTGGGACGATTGAGATCATCATCCGTATAATTTTCCGGCCATCCATTGCGTGATGCAATCGCAGCACCCGTACTCGGGACGATTTGCATCAAGCCCCTCGCACCGGCAGACGAAAAAACAAATCCTTCGAACAAACTTTCCTGCCTGACGACTGAAAACAGGAAAAGCGGGTGAAAATCGTAGGCTTTCGCCAGGGGAACAATCAGCTCCTGATAATACGTTCCAAAGCGGAGATGGTTGAAATAAACCGGCGCATTCATCGTTTCTGCATCGCTCATACCGGCGAGGGTCAAAACCTGTCTGGCGGCAAAGATTGCCGAACGATGCAAACCAAGCTGCGAAAGGTAACCCGCCAGTCTGAAACTGTTCACCGCGTCACTGGCGACCGATTTTCTCAAATCCTCGAATTCAAGTCTGGCGAGATCATATTCCCCCAATTTCCATAACTCGGTACCCCGGATGAAACGCTTATCCGCCGCAAGCTCCGCAGGCGAATCCAGAACAACCGACACATCCAGCCCAAAAGTCGTGCGCAGCCATATCTCGGCTTCCTGGCGTTCCTGCTGCAAATCATACCCAAGATCATAAACTGCGGGAGGATCGAACGGTGGTCTGCCAAGCAGAATATCCCTTGCTCTTTCGCTGTAATAGCCTGTCGGATCAAGATTGGCAGCCTTCTGATAAGCCGATTTTTCAGCGTTCTTGTCTCCCAATGCCCGATAGCATTTTGCCGACCAAAAATACCCTTTCGCTTCGTCCCCTTTGTTGACAACATTTTCGGTAAATCTGCGGAAAGAATCCAATGCCTGCTGATATTTACCCAACCGGAAATACATCAAGCCTGCCTGAAAAATAGAAGTCATGGCGTAGTTACTATGCGGATATTCCGGTGCGATACGCTCCCAAATAGCAATCGCCTTGTGTAACTTCTTTCCCCGTTCCTGAATACGCGCCGCCATGAACAGGAACTCAGCCGCCCGGTTATGCCAGGGATTTTCCTTGACGAAATCCAGTAACACCGCGGTTGCTTTTTCATATTGATTCAAACCTGCCCAATACGCATAAGCTTCTTCGTCCACTGCCCTGTCAAGGTAACTCGAATCAGGATAATCACTGATTAATTGATCCCAGGCTTTGATTGCACCTGAATAATCCCCCGTTGCCTGCAAAGACAACCCTTTGTAATACAACGCGGTGTCGGCATTTTTAGCAACGCTGTTCAAATAGCGGTCAAAAGCAGCAACCGCAAGATTGTATTGTTTCACGAAATAATCAATCAATCCCCTGTCCAGCTCACTGACCGGATAATCTGCATCGACCAATTCGACAAGAGACAAATAAGCACTGTATGCCAGCGGGTATTTCTCGACAGCATCGATATAAGATAGATGAGCCAGTTTTGTGTTTCCGGCTGCCTGGTACGCCTGTCCTTTCAAATAATCCGCTTGCGCTTTCAGATAGTCGTTGGTCGTATGAGAGAGAACATCATTGTACGTAATCAGAGCGGTATCATACTCACCCAAAGCAGCATACGCCTTGCCAATTTTGATTTGGATGGCATAAACATCCCCCAGTCTCGGTGTAGAAATGGCATTTTGATAATCCGTGATTGCCTCTGCATAATTTCCTGAATGGATTAAATCGTCTGCTCTCCATTCGCGCACATAAGAATCGATAACACCCGGCCTAATCGACAGATAAGCCGCAAAAGCATCCGCCGCTTCCTGATAGCGCGACAAAGTCTCATACGTACGTGCCAACTGAAAATAAGCATCTGCTTTGAACGAAGAATCCGGATAATCATCGATGATTTTCCGCAAAGCATTGAGAACGCCCTTATATTTCCCCATCATAAAACGCGTCTTCCCAATGCCCATCAAAGCTGCGCTTTGCACTTCGGAGTCAGGGCTGCTTTCCAAAGCGATTGTATATGCTTTCAGCGCCTGTTCCCAATCACCATCGAAAAAAGCGCGGTCGCCATCCGTTATCGATACGCGTTTTACCGGATTGGGCACAGTACCATTCTGCTGGACAAGCGGTGTTGGATAGAGTGTTGGTGTTGCTGTTTCACGGGGAGCTGCCTGGGGTACTTCCTTTGCCTCATTTTCCTGTTTTGGCAGAAAATTGCCGGAATAGGAACAAGCCAAGCCCACCCCCATGACAACAACAATAAGCATAATAAGGTAGACCTTCTTCATGAAAATGACTATAATCGAGCAACTGAGAATCGTCAACCTTTTGACAAAGCGCTCCGAGCGTGTTAAACTCCAAGCAATAACAGCACAGGAGGTTTTCTCATGCGAACGGTTTTCTGGGATTCAAACAGCAACCAACTCCACATGATTGACCAACGGCTACTCCCTGGTACTTTCAAGGTAGCCGTTTTTGATGACTACCGCAAGGTAGCAGAAGCAATCACAACAATGGTCGTCCGTGGTGCACCGGCAATTGGTGCTGCGGCCGGTTTCGGTATGGCACTCGCTGCCATGCAATCCAAGGCAGCATCGAAAGAAAGTTTCATCCGGGATATGCGCACAGCCGCAGACTTGCTGAGAAAATCGCGGCCGACTGCGGTCAATTTGCAATGGGCACTTGACCGCATGCTATCTATCATCACCCATTCCCCGAAAACCACTTCGGATTTAAAAGAACAGGTTCTCGAAGAAGCGCAACGCATCGCCGACGAAGATGTTGCAATCAACAAAAAAATGGCAGAATACGGCGCGCAGCTCATTGAAGACGGTGATACGGTCATCCACCATTGCAACACCGGCGCACTTGCCACCGTAGACTGGGGAACCGCCCTGGGAGTCATTCGCACCGCTTTCGAACAAGGCAAGAAGATTCACGTTCTCGTAGATGAAACCAGGCCGCGTCTTCAGGGAGCACGCCTGACCGCCTGGGAACTCACCCAATACAAAATCCCTTTCGACATCATCAGCGATAATGCCGCAGGTTACTTTCTTCATAGCGGGCAAGTGCAAAAAGTATTCTTCGGAGCCGACAGAGTTACCGCCAATGGAGATGTCGCCAACAAAATTGGTACATACATGCTCTCACTGGCTGCATTCGATAATGGCGTCCCTGCATATTCCGTCGTACCGACCTCGACCATCGACCTCACTTTGGCCACAGGAGATTTGATCCCCATCGAAGAAAGGTCTCCCGAAGAAGTATTGCAGCTCACCTTGATGGGGCGAAAGGTTACACCCGATGGTGCATCCGCAAGAAACCCGGCTTTCGATGTTACCCCGAACCGGCTGATTAGTGCGATTGTCACAGAACACGGCATCGTTTATCCGCCTTATACCGCCAACCTGCCCAAGGTTGTTGCGGCAAACAAAAAAGAATAGCCTCCGGTAATTCATTTGACCAACATATCAGTTTTTGGAGTTGTATGCAATGGAAATATTATTGACCGGTTCGGTCGCATTTGATTATTTGATGTCATTTCCTGGCAGCTTTCGGGACCATATTTTGCCTGACAAGCTTCAATCGATCAGCCTCTCTTTTCTTGTCGACCACATGGTCAAAAGGCGCGGCGGTATTGCCCCGAATATTGCCTACACAATGGCTCTGCTCGGAGGAAAACCGCGCATCATGGCTACGGTTGGTGATGACTTTCAAGAATACCGAAACTGGCTTGAAGAACACGGTATCGATACGTCATCCATGATCGTCATTCCGGGTGAGTTTACCGCCTCATTTTTCGCCAACACGGACAGGGAAAACAACCAGATTGCAAGTTTTTACACCGGAGCAATGGCATACGCCAAACAATTATCCTTTCACACATTGAAAGGGAAAAAACCTGATCTGGTCATGGTTTCCCCCAACGATCCGAAAGCAATGACCAGTTACGTGAGCGAATGCCAGGAACTGAAAATCCCGTATATTTACGATCCCAGTCAGCAAATCGTGCGCCTTTCCGGCGAAGAACTGCGCCAGGGAATCAATGGTGCGCTCGCCCTGATGGTCAACGAATACGAATATGAATTGATACACAAGCATACCAGCTTATCAGATGAAGCCATTCGCCGCAAGTTAACATTCATGATTGTTACCCGGGGCGAAGAGGGGTCGGTCATTTACGCCGACAATCAGGAATACACAATTCCCGTCGTCCCCCCGAAAGAAATCGTCGACCCGACCGGTGTAGGTGATGCGTATCGCGGCGGCTTTCTGACCGGTTATCGCCTGGGTATGAATTGGCAAACTTGCGGGCAAATGGGCGCTCTCGCCGCCAGTTATTGTCTCGAGACTGACGGCCCGCAAAGTCACTATTATACAATCGAAGAATTCATCGACCGTTTTCGCAGGTATTTCGACGACAAAAAACAACTGGATAGGTTATCAAGCTGAGAAACCAAATAATTGGAGATGATTTATGGAAAACTATGATATCAAAGATTCGGCATTAGCCGAAGGCGGACGAAGAAGAATACAATGGGCAGAACGTGAAATGCCTGTACTGCGTTCCATCCGGGAACGATTCGCCAAAGAACAACCGCTAAAAGGCGTCAAAATTTCAGCCTGCCTGCACGTTACCACGGAAACGGCAAACCTGATGCGTGCCTTACAGGCAGGTGGAGCAGATGTTGTTCTCACAGCATCGAATCCGCTTTCTACACAAGACGATGTGGCTGCATCCCTTGTCAATCATTACGAGATTCCTGTTTTCGCCATCAAAGGAGAAGACGATGCCACGTATTACAAACACCTGAAAGCCGCCATCGCCCACAAACCTAGCATCACGATGGACGACGGGGCTGATTTGGTCAGCACCATTCACAAAGACTACCCGGATTTGCTGCCAGAGATCATCGGCGGCACAGAAGAAACCACCACGGGCGTAATCCGCTTGCGGGCAATGGCTGCGGATAAAGCCTTGAAGTTTCCCGTCATTGCCGTCAACGACGCTATGACCAAACACCTGTTCGACAACCGCTATGGCACCGGTCAATCCACCATCGACGGCATCATTCGCGCAACGAACATTCTCCTTGCCGGCAAAAACTTTGTCGTCTCCGGTTATGGCTGGTGCGGGCGCGGCTTGGCATTGCGTGCCCGCGGAATGGGTGCCAGTGTCATCGTCACCGAAATCGATCCGCTGAAAGCACTCGAAGCTGTCATGGACGGGTTTAGAGTACTCCCGATGGAAAAAGCCGCTCCGATTGGTGATATCTTCTGCACACTCACCGGCGACCTGAACGTCATTGATCGTCATCACTTCGAGATAATGAAAGACGGGGCAATCATCGCCAACTCAGGGCACTTCAATGTCGAAATCAATATTCCAGCGCTGGAAGAAATGGCAGTCGCCAAACGACGTGTTCGCCCCTTTGTCGATCAATACGAAATGAGTGACGGGCGTCTCCTTCACTTGCTGGGTGAAGGACGGCTAATCAACCTCGCTGCCGCAGAAGGACATCCTGCAAGTGTAATGGATATGTCCTTTGCCAACCAGTCACTCAGTGCTGAATACCTGGTCAAATACGGAAGTGAACTCAAGTCCACCGTCCATAGAGTTCCGGAAGAAATCGATTTGAATATCGCCAAATTGAAGCTCGCAACAATGAATATCGATATCGATACGCTCACGGACGCACAAATCAAATATCTGAATTCCTGGAAAGAAGGAACCTAAACCAATTCGGTTTGCCTGCTTTACATCCCCAAGCCCTGTATGGTTTGGGGATGTTTCGTTTCATTGACTTTTTCCCATTCCCCGGAAACTATCCCATCAGCCCTTAACACATCCCGCTTTCATGCATATTCCCGCCCCGACCCGCAGCAACACATTCACCGCAATGGTGAACAAGCCAAGAA
>CAYWFK010000021.1:0-43027 GCA_964457375.1 uncultured Anaerolineales bacterium | reverse complement strand
CATCAATGGATAACGCATCGAAACACAAAGGGGACAATGCCGCTGAGGGTGGCTGCGGTGTCATCGGTATTGCCTGTAACGAGAAAATTGCAGGCAAACACTTGTTACAATCCCTGATACAAATGCGAAACCGCGGAAACGGGAAAGGCGGAGGAATCGCTGCTGTCGGGTTGGATGCCCGCCAGCTCGGTGTAACACAGGATATTTTGGAAAATGATTACTTGCTGGCAATCGCTTATTTGGAACCGGATATCCGCTCGGAGGTCGAAGCGACATTCATCCACCCGGCTTTCGAAATAGACCAGACCAACCGGATTGCACACATCGACGATTATCAACAACTCGCCGGCCTGGAAATCAAACCGCCCGTAGTCTACCGCTATTTCGTCCGTATCAAAGATCAGGTCTTCAACCGGTTTGTTGCCGAAAACCATTTGGAAAACATGACCAGAAGAACCATCGAAGACGAAATTGTCTATCAGAACTCATTCCGTTTGAATAAGAAGTATTACGCATCCACAGGAACGACGCGTGCGTTTGTGCTTTCCCATGGGAAGAACATGATTGTTTTGAAAATGGTCGGGTATGGGGATGACGTCATCCGCACCTATAAATTGGAAGACTTCCTCGCACATGTCTGGATTGGACATCACCGCTACCCCACCAAAGGCAAAGTATGGCATCCCGGTGGAGCACATCCCTTCGTTGGGTTAAACGAAGCGCTTGTCCACAACGGTGACTTTGCAAATTATGCATCGATTACCGAATACCTTGCCCAGCGTAAAATCCATCCGCTCTTTCTTACCGACACCGAAGTATCCGCATTGGTATTCGATTTACTCCACAGAACCTATCAATATCCGCTCGAATACGTCATCGAAGCACTCGCGCCAACGACTGAGCGTGATTTTTCCCTGCTTTCCCCCGATAAACAAGCGGTTTACGAACAAATTCAAAGAACACACATCCATTCATCCCCCGACGGGCCATGGTTCTTTCTCATCGGTCAATCAGCCCCCGGCAAGAAAAAACCGGAAGCTTACCGATTGATTGGAATTACCGATACCAGCATGCTGCGCCCCCAGGTATTTGCCATTCAGGAATCCGGCAAGGGTGATTTGTCGATTGGATTTGCCGCATCTGAAAAACAAGCCATCGATGCCGCTCTTGAAAGTCTTTCGAAAGAAGACAGCCGGTTTTGGACGACAGCGGACAAATATTGGAATGCACGGGGTGGCAGCCATACTGACGGCGGCGCTTTCATTTTCAGCGTCATTCCCCAACCGGGCGGGAGTCCTCGTTTCGAATGTACCGACAAATTCGGTCATCCGGTACGCATCGATGGGGAAACAACGCCATACTCCAAAACAATTCGTTTTCAGCCAGGAGTTCGAACACTCCCCGACCTGCCGGCAGCCGAATTGTTTGCCTGGTTCAGGGAGCAAATCCCGGCATGGCACTACGACAATTTGATGGAACATATTAGCTCTCTGTTGCGCTTCGAAAATGCCGCTCAGTTCGAACGCGCCATGCACGTGTTGACATTGCTCATCGACCGACGCTACCCGTCCGGGCAGATGCGCCGAAGCAGTTTGCTTTCGATTTTCAATGCAGCAATCACCGGGCTTGTCTCTGGTTTGAAAACGAATCAACTCTCTCAGGTAATCTTCTTCGACACATTTGAAGAAACTGTCCCGAAGGCAAATCCGGGGCAGACTGTTGTCATCGATTGCCGCGGCTTTGCTCAGGACGGGAACAACTCGCTGGCGTTGTTCATCAGGAAATTATATGAACACGGTTTCCGCCGTTTCAAACTTGTGCGTACCCGCGGGCATCGATTTATTGCCAATGGATTTGGAAAAGATTCAGCAGGAACGGTTTTGGATATTTACGGCTCGTCCGGAGATTATCTCGCCTCAGGATTGGACGGTGCGGAAGTGTATGTTCATGGAAACGGACAAGACCAGCTCGCACAAATCATGAAGTCCGGCAAACTTGTTGTCTACGGAGATGTCGGGCAAACTTTCGGATACGCCGCAAAAGGCGGATCGATTTTCGTATTGGGAAATGCGGCAGGCAGGCCGCTCATCAATGCGGTCGGCAAACCCAAAGTGATCATTAACGGAACCTGTCTCGATTATCTTGCCGAGTCGTTCATGGCTGGCGACCCGTTGAACGGCGGGGGTTTCGTGGTTCTCAATGGTATCGAAATCCTGCCCGACGGAGAAATCAGAGAACTGGCACGGCCCTACCCCGGAGGCAATCTCTTCTCTCTGGCATCCGGCGGAGCGATTTACATCCGCGACCCGCACCACCTGGTTGGTGTAGATCAATTGAATGGCGGTGAATTTGCCGAGTTAAGCGAACAGGATTGGGCGTTGATTTCCCCTTGTCTGGAAGAAAACGCCAATTTATTCTCGATACCGCTGGAATCTTTGCTGGACGGGAAACATCCGAAAGATGTTTACCGGAAAATTCGCCCGAGACGTAATCGTTCCGTCCACGCCGAAGAAGCCTGGGTTCGTGGTAAATCCTGAAACATAACACCTCATCTCGGATACAGCACAGGATTGACTTTTCTTTTCCGGCCAACAACCGGGCTGCTAGACAGCCCGGAAATGCTGCTCAACTAATGAATCATGAAGACGTACAGATCTGTACGTCTGAGCAAAGTGATTCCCGCCATCAATGCTGCCCTTTGCTCAATTCCGGAAGATAAGAATCCGGCACCAAACCAGTCTCCCGTCCGGTTACCACGCATCCCCCAAAATAATATGCAAGAAAAGGCGATATAATGCCAATCAGGATAACACTGGAATTCATCCTGTGTATTTCCGCAAAGGAATTCAACAGAAAACGAAAGGCGGGCGGCAAACGGCAAAAGAACCGAAAGCCGCAAACTTTATCAAGGGAAACAAGAATGAAAACAAACAATTTACTATCGGAAAAAGTTGAACTGGGTAAGACCGGCATCACGATTAGCCCCCTCGGAATTGGCACATGGCAATGGGGAGACCAAATTTACTGGCGTAATGATAACAAGATAAACCTGAAAGATGAAACCAGAAAAGCATTTGAAATCAGTATCGAAAACGGAATCAACCTGTTCGATACCGCCGAAGTATACGGGTTGGGAAAATCAGAAAAAGTATTATCGGAATTAATGCGCAGCACAGATACTCAAATTGTTCTGGCGTCGAAATTCATGCCGTTTACATGGCGGCTTTTCCGCTGGCAATTCCGCCATGCGCTGAAAAACAGTCTCAAACGTCTCGGATTGCAATCCATCGACCTTTATCAAATCCACTTTCCCCTGCCCCCGGTCCCAATCAAAGTCTGGCTGGAAGAAATGGTCAAAGCCCATCAGGACGGATTAATCAAAGCCGTTGGGGTTTCCAATTTCGATCTTGAACAAACCAAAACAGCTCACAGGATACTAAAAAGTCACGATATTCCTTTGGCATCCAATCAGGTGCGCTATAGCCTCATCGACAGGAAAATCGAAGAGAACGGTATTCTGGACTACTGCCGCGAAAACAGCATCACCGTGCTCGCTTATAGCCCGCTTGGTCAGGGCGTGCTTCCCGGAAAATATTCGCCGGATAATCCCCCGCCGGGAATCCGTTCGCACAAATACAACCGCCACTTCTTGCAAACCATTCAGCCGCTGCTTGACCTGATGGGTACACTCGGCCGCCAGCACGACAAAACGCATGCACAAATCGCCCTGAATTGGGCAATTTGCAAAGGCACTGTACCTATCCCCGGAGCGAGAACAACTCGCCAGGCTGAGCAAAATGCCGGTGCACTTGGCTGGCGGCTGGATGAAGCAGAAATTATCGAACTGGATAAAGCCAGCCGGCAGGCAATTCGTTTGTTATATTGATTTCGTGTGTTTTTTTCACACTGCATAAAAGCCCCCGGAGCATCATACGGGGGCTTTTCCTGATATAGAAAACAACTACCGGCTGAAAGCAAAAGACGCTGTCGCTTTCATGCTGGTTTGCCTAACCGTCATCTCGGTTCCGTCATAGTAAATTTGTTTATACAATTCCAATTATTCGTTTGCATAATTCTAACACTCCGATTTTATACTGATTTCACAAAAGAAAAATAAAAAACAATCTCGGATTTGTACTAGGAGAAAAGAATATGATCAGGCGAAGATATTATCCATCAATTTGGAATGAATTTCAAAGACTGCAGCAGGAAATGGAAAAAACTTTTGGCGACCTCGCTCCATCCGCAAGCCGCAACCGGCAAGGGTATCCGGCAATCAACATCTGGGCAAACGCCGAAAATGCAATTATCACCGCTGAGATTCCCGGAATTGACAAAAACGACATCGAAGTCAACGTAATGGGCGATACCATCTCGATTTCAGGAACCAGAAAACCGGAAGAACTTCCTGAAGGAGCAAAATATCACCGCCGTGAAATTGGTTATGGCAGTTTTCAGCGATCTTTGCAGATGCCTTACGCAATCGACCCCAAAAAAGTCAAGGCTACATTCAAGAATGGCATCCTGTCGATAACATTGCCTCGTTCGGAAGCAGAAAAGCCCAAAAAGATTGCAGTAAAAGGATAGGAAATTCAGGCAGCGGAGGAAAAAACCATGAACACCGAAACAAAAGTTTTGGAACCACAAAAAGAAAAAGAAACCGTCGCAGGAACGGTTACAGAAAGAACCCGTGAATGCAAATGTTTCATCCCGCGTACCGATATCTACGAAACGGAAGACAAAATTGTGCTGATGCTGGATATGCCGGGAATCGATCCAAAAACCATCGACATTACTTTGGAAGAAAACATTCTGAAAGTTTACGGGTATTCCAATCCGGAAGAGCCGGAAGGCTACTCTCTCATGCACTCGGAATACGAAACAGGTGATTATGAACGCAGTTTCCGCCTCTCCGACAAAATCGATCAGGGAAAAATCGATGCGGTATACAAAAACGGAACACTACAATTGACCCTGCCAAAATCCGAAAAAGCAAAACCGCAAAAGATAGAAATTAAAATTGGCCAATAGGTATTTGCCGGTTTTCCCATGATGCAGAAAAAGGCGGATTACGAAAAGTGACCGCCTTTTTCTCATGCAGGAATAGTATACTTGGGGAACAAGATTACCATCAACTAATCAGGATAGTACGCTATGGAATACAAAGATTATTACAAAGTATTAGGTGTCAGCCGGGACGCTGATGAAAAGGAAATCAAAAAAGCTTTTCGGAAACTAGCCCGAAAATATCACCCTGACCTCAATCAGGGAGATAAAGCGTCAGAAGAAAAGTTCAAAGAGATCAACGAAGCGTATGAAGTCCTTTCCGATCCCGAGAAACGCCAAAAATACAATCAATTCGGAACATACTGGCGGCAATATCAACGCGCTGGCGGTACCCCTGATGATTTCAACTGGAAAAACTGGAAATCACAACCCGGTGGACAGTATACTTACCGGACAGCCTCTCCGGAAGACTTCGAACAAATCTTCGGGCAAATGGGTGGTTTTTCGGATTTCTTCGAAACCTTGTTCGGTGGAATCCGCCGTCAGGGCACCCGCAGCAGCCGTTCGCCACGCGGTTACAAAACCAGCCCGCAGCGCGGGCGCGATAGCGAAGCCAAAGTGAAAATCACTCTGGACGAGGCTTTTCGGGGAACGACCCGCATTCTGCAATGGGACGACGGGAAAAAGATCGAAGTAAAGATACCCAAAGGAGTAAAATCAGGCTCGAAAATCCGCCTGAAAGGACAAGGCGGTTCTGCCCCAATGGGCGGACCAGCCGGAGACCTTTACCTCAAAGTCGAAGTGCTTCCCCACCCATTGTATCAACGCAAAGGTGACGACCTGAACATGACCATCCCGGTGGATTTGTATACCGCAATCCTGGGCGGTGAGGCAGAAGTCGCTGCTATCGACCGAACAGTCAAACTTACTATCCCGCCTGGTACTACGAACGGGAAAAAGTTCCGCTTGCGCGGTCTTGGAATGCCAAACTTGTCCGACCCGTCCAAACGGGGAGATTTAATTGTTACTGTCGATGTGCGCCTACCCAAACACATCTCGGCAGAAGAGAAAAAACTATTCGAAAAACTTCGCGACCTGAGTAAAACACACTAAACTTTCCGGGAATCAAACATCGATGATTCCCGTTTTTTTTCATTACCACACATCCTTATCTTTTCTTGCAACCGGCATTCGTCATTCTTCGCACCCGGTTTTTTTCGCACAGATATGTTCATTCCACAAAAAAATCTGCGGTTATTTTCCCTGCAAGATTAATCCCTGGACGTATAGCACCTGTTATAATTTTCCCAATCAACCAAACACAGAAAAGGTGAAACCTTGACACCGGAAATCGTTTATACACCTGAAAGCGCCATGGCAATTTTCGCCCACCCCGACGACATAGAATTTACCTGTGCCGGTACTTTGGCAATCTGGGCAAGACGCGGCGCCAGAATTTCCTATGTACTTTGCACGAGCGGTGATGTCGGGTTAAACACACCCGGCATGACCAAAGAGAAAGCAGCTGCCATCCGGGAAACCGAGCAACGCAAAGCAGCAGAAATCACCGGTGCGAAAGAAGCCATCTTTCTCAAAGAACCCGATGGGATGCTCCAGCCATCGCTAGCTCTGCGAAAGAAAATCGTACGTGAAATCAGGCGTTTCCGTCCCGAAGTCATCATCACCGGCGACCCAACTGTCTTTTTCCCGAAAGGATCGCGTATCAACCACCCGGACCATCGTGCGGCAGCAACCGCTGCGCTCGACGCCGCTTTCCCGGCAGCAGGCCAACCCAATCTCTTCGAAGAACTTGAACAAGAAGGGGTCACAGCCTTCAAACCGCGTAAAGTATTTGTCGTAAATCCCCAAACAGCGGATACCTTCATCGATATCTCTGAAACCATCGATGTCAAAATCCAGGCGTTACGAGCCCATTCATCCCAATTCGAAAACTGGGATCCCGCCGAACGAATTCGGCAAAGAGCGGCAGCAATCGGAGAAAAGGCAGGAATGAAATTCGCTGAAGCTTTCCGGGTGATCACTCTGGAATCGGACGATAATTGGCACAAGTTAAACCGGTTTCTGGCATCCCGCCAAACCCAACGCTGACTGAATAATCTCACCAGCGAACGACTTAACGAGGAGGCAGTATGCAATTTTTGGAACTCGCCCGACAACGGTATAGCGTCCGGGCATATAAAAACGAACCGGTCGAAGAAGAAAAGCTGGATTACGTATTGAATGCCATGCGCCTTGCACCCACAGCCGTCAATCATCAGCCATTTCGATTTATCATTCTTCCCACAGCAAACAAACGGGAAACAATCATTGATATCTTTCACAAAGAATGGATTGCTGACGCCCCGCTGATAATTTGCGCCTGCGGTATTCCTTCAAAAGGTTGGCAACGATCAGACGGCGTTGATTTCACGCCCATCGATGTCGCCATAGCCACGGATCATTTGATTCTTGCGGCAACAGAAATCGGGTTGGGTACCTGCTGGGTAGCATCGTTCGATACACGCAAACTGAGAACTTTACTCGGCATTCCTGAAACAGCCGTCCCGTACATTGTAACGCCGCTCGGTTACCCAAACGTTGCGCCGGAAGCCAAAGAACGGAAACCGCTCAGTGCCATCGTCCGATACAACCATTGGTAATACATTATTCCAACCAACAAACAGACAGACATCCCTTTGAAAAACGAACAACAAGGGATGTTTTCATTTCTTTCATCAGGAAATTATCCAGTTCATGTTAAAATCAGTTATCAGTTTTCATATACTAATTTTCGTTTGAGGTGGAAATGTCTGCACAACTAGTACGGCTTATTTTTCCCCGGCACTTATTGAATACCCCAATCATCAATGATTTGATACGTCAATATAATCTGACGGTTAATATCCTTCGGGCAAATGTCAATCCGGAGTCAGGCTGGGTAGACATTCAACTAAGCGGGAATACTGCTGCTGTGGAAAACGCAATCTCCTGGTTGACCGGACTTGGTATCGAAGTCGTCAATTTGGCACAATAACCAACTATCTGGCATCACGGTTGTCTGAAAGGAAAACATGGACGACATAAAAAAGATAAACTCACTCGTCGAAAAGATTCTCGCATTATTAAAAGAGGAACATTATTCCGAAGCACTTGCGCGTTTCCGTAAACTCCACCCTGCTGACCAGGCAGAGATCTTCAATGCGATCGACGATACAACCCGTTCCCGCATACTGGGCGATTTGGACATTTCGTCAACAGCGGACTTGTTCGATGAACTTGAAGACGAAGAAACACTCGAAGCGGCGGAAAACATACCGACAGAAAGACTGGCGGATATTCTCGACGAGATGGACCCCGATGAAGCAGCCGACCTTTTAGGAGACCTGCCGCCAAAACAAGCCAAAGCCGCCCTGGCGCAAATGGAAGAACCCGGAGACGTGCTCCCCCTGCTAGCCTATCCGGACGAAACAGCAGGCGGGCGAATGACCACTGCGTACATCGCCCTTAAAAAGAACAAAACTGCTGAACAAGCGATTAGGTATTTGCGGGAAGTCAGCCCTGATACCGATGTACCTTATTATCTCTTTGTAATCGACGAAGACAGAAAACTCATCGGTGTAACCGGTCTGCGGGAATTGGTCATTGCCAATCCGGATGAATACATCGAAAACATCATGAATCCCGACGTGATTTACGTCACAGCAGATACGGATCAGGAAGAAGCCGCCAGGATCATGGTACGTTATGATCTCTCGGCGCTACCGGTCGTCGATGAGCAAAAACGACTTGTCGGAGTGATCACCCACGACGATATTCTTGACGTGCTGGAAGATGAAGCCACCGAGGATATCTATCGGCTGGCAAGCGTAACGGATATCGACCTTGAACCGGAAAGCGGGATTCGCGACCAATTGCGCGGCAGATTACCCTGGCTTTTATTGAATACCATTACCGCCCTCTTTGCAGCCTGGATCATCAGCAATTTCAAGGAACTCTTTGTTCAGGTTGCTGTCCTTGCATTTTTCCAATCAGTGGTTGCCGGGCAAGGCGGCAATGCAGCCAGCCAGAATGTGGCGATGTTCGTTCGGGCTATCGCACTCAACAAAGTCGAGGTAAAGGACGTCGGGCGCATATTGCTGAAACAACTTTTGGTCGGATTGTTCCAAGGGATTACCATCGGATTGATAGTTGGCATCGGTGTTACCTTATGGCAGCACAACCCATACCTAGGCCTTGTCATCGGGCTGGCGTTGGTTGGGAATTCTCTGGTAGCTGTAACTGTGGGTACACTCATCCCCATTTCCTTGAAATATATCGGGCAGGACCCCGCATTAGCCTCTTCGGTGCTGGTCACCGCAGCAACAGATAGTTTTGGTTTTCTGATCTTTCTTAGTCTGGCCAAAGTATTTTTACCATTGATTAAAGCTTATCTATAAACAGCGAGAAAATATGACCGCAAAAATCATCCTCAATCCATACGCAAACCGCTGGCAGGCGTTGAAACGCAAAGATGAACTCGAAGAAATCCTGACACAAAAACAAATCGATTACCAGCTCGCTGTTTCTGAACATCCCGGACACAGTATCGAATTGGCAGCAAATGCCTTCGAACAAGGGTTCAACCCTATTATTGCCGCAGGCGGCGACAGTACCTACAACGAAGTCGTCAACGGCATCATCCAGGCAGCACCGAAAAGTGAGGATCCTGCACCTGTCATTTTTGGCATATTACCCATGGGAACTGCCAATGATTTGGCAAACAATCTTGGCATCCCGCTCGACCTCGAAAAAGCCGTTGACTTGATCGCCCATGGCTTGCCCAAAGCCCTTGACGTTTGCAAAGTAAACGACCGGTATTTTGTCAACAACTCCGCCATCGGTCTGGAAACAACCGTCACGGTTATTCAGGAGAAAATGACCAGGGTCTCCGGTGTTTTCCGCTATTTACTGGCGACACTTGTGGCAATTGCGCGCAATCCGGGTTGGACAATGCAGCTTGAGTGGGACGATGGCAGTTACCAGGGTCCGGTGAAAATGGTTTCTGTCGGGAACAACCCTCTTACCGGCGGGATTTTTTATACGGTACCTCACGCAAACCCGTTCGACGGGAAACTTTCCTTTGTTTATGGTACTATCCGTTCAAGATACGAAATTCTGCGCACCCTGCCCAAGCTCATGAAAAAGGCCGAAGGAAATTACATCGAACATCCCAAAGTTCACGAATTTCATACGACCCACCTGAGAATTCACACCGAACCGGATACACCGGCTCATACGGACGGTGAAATTTTCTCATACGCTATCAATGACCTCGAATATTCAATTCTTCCCCACAAAATCCCCATCCTTCTGCCTGCCTCATCGGAAGAATAAAGCATTAGCTGTCTCTATCAAGCAAAACCGATTGACAGACAAAGAATAGATTATGCTTGCTAAAAAGGTGTTCCCGAAACTCTTGCAGGTGTTTTTCCATTTGCTGTACCATCAATTCGCTTGGGCATACGATTTTGTGGCGAATATGGTTTCACTGGGGAGCTGGCAAAAATGGGTTTACACTATTCGTCCCTACCTGCATCACGAACAAATTCTGGAAATCGGTTTTGGTCCCGGACACTTGCAAAACGAATTAGCCAAAACCGGGTTTCGCCAGGTTTACGGCATAGATGCCAGCTTTCAAATGGCCAGGCAGGCACAAAAACGCATCACAAAAGCCGGAATATCCCATCGTCTGGCACAGTCGTTCTCGCAAGCATTACCCTTCCCTGCCCATTCTTTCCGGCAGGTAGTCTCGACGTTTCCAACCGAATATGCACTTGATCCCCGAACCATTCGGGAAGTACACCGGGTATTAACAGCCA
This sequence comes from uncultured Anaerolineales bacterium, assembly GCA_964457375.1. Taxonomy (GTDB): domain Bacteria; phylum Chloroflexota; class Anaerolineae; order Anaerolineales; family UBA11858; genus G519. The sequence continues at coordinate 32,162 of CAYWFK010000021.1, read as the reverse complement.
AAGGGGAATGGCTCATCCTGCCGGGTGTGAACATCACCGGCAAACAAGCAAAATACAAAGCACTCAAATGGCTGTTCGATATCACCCACCAGACCCCCGGCAATTTGCCGGATTGTTTTTCCCGCTATCGCGAAGCAGGATTCGATGTAAAACTCATCCCAATTCGGACACCCAACTGGAAATGCGAAATAATTTGTTGTACAATAAGAGGTAAAGCGGAATAAAATGGATTCCAACTCACAAACCATGGAAGTAAAAATCGCCGTCTCGAAAATCAAAAAATACGCCACTTCCACCAGCGGTGACACGGTTGAAGTAATCGAAAGACCCAATGGCGGTGTATCTGTTGTTCTTGCTGATGGGCAAAGCTCAGGGCGGGGGGCAAAATGGGTTTCCTCTTTCGTAGTACGGAAAGTCATTTCTTTACTTGCGGAAGGGGTTCGCGACGGCGCAGCTGCCAGAGCAGCATCAGATGCCCTGTTCACGGAAAGACAAGGAAGAGTTTCAGCCACACTCAACATCCTGTCAATCGACTTGCAAACCGGAACCATTGTCATCACACGGAATAACCCGTCTCCGGTATTGGTCGCCCGGAATGAAGAAATCGCAGCACTGATGGACGAAAGTATAGCAATCGGGAACTATCGCGGCACTCGCCCGGTAATTACCGAACTATCACTTGAACTTGGGTTGACCGTTGTAATGTATTCTGACGGAATTACACATGCCGGATCAAGGTACGGGCAGTCGATGGATTCAATTACTTGCCTGAGAGCACTCCTTTTCGAATCCGGAAATCCATCCGCCCAAAACATCGCCGACTCATTACTGGAACACGCAATCCATCTCGACCAGGGCAGACCCGATGACGATATCAGTGTTGTTGCGGTCAAAGTCGAACCGGACGGAGACGACTTGATTCGCCGTCTAACCGTCAGGCTGCCCATCTATCCATGAAAGACAAATCGCACAAACAATTCAAACGAGAGATCAAAGCAAACATCCGGGATTCGATATTACTGCTCAAGCAATTCAGAATCCCCCTGCTGTTATTCATCATGACAATAGTCGGCGGCGGTTTTTTATACGCTTTGCTTTCATCAGCAGCCGGTGAACCCCTTGGCAGCACTTCCCAAGCCATTTACCATGTTCTGGGTTTGATTTTTCTATCACCAACCGAACCATTTCCCAAAACATGGTATCTGCAAACTTTCTGGTTTCTAAGCCCACTCATCGGTATCGGAATTTTGGCTCACGGGATTGCAGATTTTGGGGTTTTATTTTTCAACAGGCGCGCAAGAGGAAAGGAATGGGAAATGGCAGTCGCATCCACATTCAGCAACCACATTATTCTGGTAGGTCTCGGCCATCTGGGTTTCCGCACTGCACGCTACTTACACGAAATGGGCAAAGATGTCGTAATCATCGACATCAACCCAAAAGCCGAGTTGATCGAAACCACACGCGATTTTGGTATTCCTCTTCTTGTAGATGACGGGACGAGAGAAGTTACCCTACGAAGTGCAGGAATTGAAAAAGCCAAAGCGATCATTTTATGCACCCAGGATGACAGCCTGAACCTCCAAATGGCAGTCAAAGCCAGGAGCATCAACCCGGATGTTCAAGTAACAATTAGAATTTTCGACGATGATTTTGCCCATGCGCTGCAAAAACAGTTCGGCTTCAAAGCACTCAGCTCGACAGGAATGGCATCACCGGTTTTTGCTGCATCGGCTGCCGGCGTCGACATGACCCGCCCGATCATCGTCGATGGTGAACCGCTAAGTCTGGCAAAACTCACCATCAAACCCGGGACTGCGTTGGAAGGACATTCTGTCAGGGATATCGAGAGACAATATCATGTCAGTATCATCCTCGTCCGCTCGCCGGACGGGAAAGGAGAATATCACCCTTCCCCCACCCTGACCCTGAAAGACAAAACATCGATTGCATTTCTCGGAAGAGCAGCTGCCATCAGCAGTCTTGCTTCCGCCAATGAACATCTCCTCCCGCCAGACGAATAATGGCCACTCAATCCCACCCGATTATTCACGGCACAATCGGTTTGGTAGGCCCCTGTGGGGCTGGAAAGAGTACATTACAGCAAAAGTTGAAATCATACGGATACAGCGTCCGCCACATCGCACAGGAACATTCTTTCGTCCCCGATATGTGGCGCAGGTTTACCAATCCGGTTCTGTTGATATATCTGAACGCATCCTACGAAACCGTCATGAAGCGAAAGCACTTTGATTTCTCCATACAGGAATACCAACAGGAGAATCAACGCCTGCAACACGCCCGTGAACACGCAGATTTCATCATCGAGACGGATACCCTCACTCCGGATGAAGTTCTGCAAAAGGTCATCGATTTCTTCATGAGCGTCTCGCCTCCCCCATAATTCTCCGATAAAATTGGACAAGACGATTATTCAAGAGTATAATCTGCCCGTTCACCTCGGTGCAATTATTTTGTATTTAATGTGAGCCAGAATCTATTCGAACCTGGAGGATAGTAAACCCATATGAAAAAACAACAAAGCTGGATAATTCCAATTCTTGTCATCATCGCACTGGCAGTTTGGATCGATCTTCCTAACAATCCCGGTATCCATTTATGGGGAATCAACCGGTCCATCGACACTCATCTGGGTCTTGACCTGGTTGGCGGTGTTCAGGCATTGCTCGAAGCCGATTTACCGCCGGACACGCCCATTGACGGGGAAGCCATGAATACTTCCCGTTCCATCATCGAAAACCGTGTCAATGGACTTGGTGTCTCGGAAGCTGTGGTTCAACAGGCTGGTGACCGCCGTATTTTGGTCGAACTTCCGGGAGAACGTGATCCCGAAAAAGCCATTGCCATGATCCAGCAGACAGCATTACTGGAATTCGTCCATTTAGGGGCAACCTATTTTCCTCCTGGCACCGAATTAAAAACTGACTTCGGTTCGGACTCCAAAAACGCCGACACCAAGAAAGAACAAGAGAAAAAAGGTTCGACAGAGAACGAAACAGGAACCGGGCAAAAGCCTGAAGATACGGTTTATCATACAATTATGACTGGTGCTATGCTCAAAAAAGCATATGTATCACAAGACCGCACCGGAAAACCGGGTGTATCGCTGGAATTCAATGACGAAGGCGCCAAAATATTCCGCGAATATACAAGCAATAACAAAGGCAAAGTACTGGCTATCGTACTCGATAAAAAAGTAATCTCTGCACCCAAGATCAATGATGTCATCCCGGACGGGAAAGCAATCATCTCCGGGAAATTCACGATCAAGGAAGCCAACGAACTTGCCATTCAACTTCGTTATGGTGCCTTGCCTGTTCCGCTCAAAGTCGTTGAAAGCAAAACCGTAGGCCCAACGCTTGGACAAGATTCTCTCAACAAGAGTCTCATTGCCGGCATCATCGGGTTGGTCATCATCATTCTTTTCATGGCGCTATACTACCGTCTCCCCGGTATCGTAGCAGACATTGCACTGCTGATTTACGCAGCAATCACCCTTGCTCTTTTCAAGTTCATCCCCGTAACGCTGACCTTGCCGGGTATTGCGGGTTTCGTGCTAAGTATTGGCGTCGCAGTCGATGCAAACATTCTCATTTTCGAGCGCCTGAAAGAAGAGCTGCGAAAAGGGAAAACGATTTATCAGGCAATCAACCTTGGTTGGGATCGCGCTTGGCCTTCAATCCGTGACTCGAATCTTTCGACCCTTATCACCAGCGCAATCCTTTTCTGGTTCGGCAGCACCTTTGGCGCAAGCATCGTAAAAGGCTTTGCACTCACCCTTGCCTTAGGTGTACTCGCCAGTTTGTTCACAGCGATCACCGTAACCAGAACCATCCTTCACCTTGTCCTTGATAACATCAAAGCCACCGAGAAACCAACTTGGTTTGGCATCTAGGAGTGGAAGAATATGCTTAACATCGTAAAGAATCGTTACCTATATTTCGGAATTTCGTTACTGGTCATCATTCCCGGGATGATTGCTTTAGCTTTGTGGGGGCTTCCCCTGGCAATTGATTTCACTGGTGGCAGTTTGCTCGAAATTCAATTTGATAATCCTGCCAATGTTCCCCCAACGTCTGAGGTTGTCCAGCTGTATGACAAAATGGGTTATCCCGATGCGCTTGTACAAACATCCGGTAAATCCGGAATCATTATCCGTTCGAAGCACATGGAAGAATCGGAAAGAGCGAAATTGATCAAAGCGCTCGAGGAACAAACAAAGTCCAAAATCACCATCCGCCGCTTCGAAAGCGTTGGTCCTTCCGTCGGGAAAGAAGTTGCAGCCAGAGCTGCCGGGGCTGTTGCGCTCGCAGCAATCGCCGTAACCCTTTATATCACCTATGCGTTTCGCGGCGTGCCCCATGCATTCAGATATGGTGTGAGTGCTATCATCGCCATGCTCCACGACGTTGCTGTTGTAGTTGGTGTCGAAGCCATTCTCGCCCATTTTCTCGGTTGGGAGGTCGATTCGCTCTTCCTGACTGCGTTACTAACCGTTATCGGTTTTTCGGTTCACGACAGCATCGTTGTCTTCGACCGTATCCGTGAGAACAGCATGATCTATCGCAAGCTTCCTTATGAAACGTTGGTCAACCATTCCATCGTGCAAACACTCGACCGTTCGATTAATACGCAGCTAACCGTTATGCTTACACTGTTGTCGCTCGTACTCTTCGGCGGTGTAACCATTCGGCATTTCGTCCTGATTTTGTTGATCGGTGTTTTTAGCGGTACATACTCATCGATTTTCAATGCAGCCCCGATATTAATCGTCTGGGAAAACAAAGAGTGGCGCAAGTGGTTCAGGAAAAATGCGAAACCGGCAACACCATAATTTGCCTAATCAACGTTTGGCTAGCTAATCAACACCATAAAACAACTCCCGATATCGGGGGTTGTTTTTCTTTATCTTTCATTCATCATGAATACTTACCAATGACAAGTCGATAAACAAACATGATACTTTGTCATCCATTTTTCCACAACATCAAAGCATGCTTTGCTATCTTTTGGTTTCTCCCTTTCTCCTTTGGCATTCTTTGATTTACCTTTACGCATTTCCGAGATGCATCAACATCTTTCTTATGCACCACCATTATCACAGGGAACCAGTTAATTAAACTATCCCTGTCGTCGGTGTGCCACAAAAACACAAAAAGGGCCGACCACGCATCATCCATTTGCCAACAGGAGCATTCGCTATTTGATTGCCAATAAAAACACTCACAGGCAATTGCCTGTGAGTATCGGTTTTCTTCAAAGAACTGCCGCAATAGAAAGACAGATATTGTTTGGTGTTATTAAGTCGTCCTCGAATTAAGGGGTCGGGCAATCAGGCGGTTCATTGTGCGAGCCAGAGCCATAATTCGTAATACAGTTCAAATCTTCCGTTACAATATTCCCGTATTCGATATCGAATGCATACCAGAAATCCCCGGTTCCGGAGGTTGGGACAGAATAGACAACCGGACTTTCACCGAATTTTTCGACTTTTATCTTGATTCCCAACTGAGTAATCGGTGGAACACCGGTAGATCCGGCATTATAATTCAACACACCAAAATAATAATCCCCTTCCGTCGGATAAAAGATCACAGATTCAGGACCGCTTCCTTTGTCAGCGTCAGCTTCCAGGCATGGATAATTGTTGTCTTCAAAATGCGCACAGCTGCCTTTATTATCAAAAGAGATATGCCGGTAACCGCTGGCAACAGTAAACGGACCCCATAAATGTGCATCGATGTCGTTATTAGTGTTATTTGGCGGCCACGTAGGCGTCTGAACCCATGTTACTGTAAGCCTCATTTCTCCATCGGCCAATTTCGGTAACATCTTTACATCCTTACGCATATTCGAATCAGATGGCACAAGGATACTTACTGTTTTTGTTATAAAATCAGTTTTGTTTGCCTTTATCTGATGAGTACCACCCGGTACGTTCACAAACCAGTACTCACCGTCTTTGTCCGTGGTTGTTTGCCTTCCTGCATCCAGCACAACAACAGCATCTTTCAAGGGTTTTTCTGTTCTATCATTGATGATCTTACCGCTGAGCCTTGATGCGCCCGGCACCTTGTTCCGCACCACATAAGGAATATATATTTTTGCTGCCGCAGCGAATGTTTCTGTCAAAGAATTCGCTGAACCGGCTGCTACCCAATGCATATTGAACAGAAAAAACATCCCGGCAATCAACAAAGAACTTGCCAATACGGTTAGAAGAACTTTCGGTGTTCTGATTTTCATGGTTGGTTTTACTCCGTTACATTACAGGTCGGAAGTGCTATAAGCTACTTCCGACCTGTGTTTCTGCAATAACAATGAACTTTCTACCCGCCCATAGGTGATGTAGGCGTCGGAGTTGGTACTTCCGTGCTCGTTGGATACGGTGTCACAGACGGAGGTGAATACGTCGGAGTTGGAATAGGTGGTTCCGTACTTGTCGGTGGCGGCGGTTGTGTCGTATTCGTCGGGACCGGTGTGTTCGTCGGTGACGATGTAATCGTGGGAGTATACGTTCTCGTCGGAATTGGTGTAACTGACGGAATCAAAGTCGGTGTTCTGGTCGGTCTCGGAGTACGTGTCGGTGGTCTTGTCGGTAATGGTGTCGCAGTTGCATTCGGGTCGATTGTCGGTGTATTCGTCGGAGCGATCCTGTCAAGACTTGCCTCCACTGTACAAACACCCCAATTCGGGAAATTGAAGGTCAGATTCGCATGGAAATGACCATACGGCAATGCATTATTAAAATCAGTCTCCCACCAATACCGTCTCAGTCCCGGAAGTTCAAGTCCGGGTGATGCCGGTGCGGCATGTATCGGGGATGTATAGGTATTGGTATCGTAATAATGCCGGTAATTAAACCGCATGTAATTAACATACGGGCCGCTTCCGGCAGGCCAATCCAAAGTCGAGTCTGTCAAGTAGGCTGCGGCAAAGTTCCCATTACGCACCCGGAATTCGAAGTCATCTCCCCTAAAGCGAACATTCGATACAGTCAGTCTTGAACAATCCGGGGTTGGTGTCTCGACCGGTCTGTGGGCGGCTTCCTTTTCAACGACACATCCATTGTCGAAGTAGAATTTCGCACCGAAGTCGCTTAGCTGAACGCCCCATCTGCGCATTGCCCAGGCGTATTCACGAGGAAAGTCAAAGTCAACCTGATACGTATACGTCCGTCCGGCTACAAACATGCGCGGTCCCCGCCAGGCATTATGGTAATCGGAATCTGTATCTGTTTTCGACGCATAATCCCTGATGGAGTCCCAACTCGTGCTCCAGATATACGGTAAACTGCCATGAGTACCCCAACGCATATAATCCGCATTGAAGGTGTTTGCCCCGAGTATTTGCTGGCTTACCTGATCCACATAATCCCAATCCAAAACAATGCGGGAAACATTCGTATCCAGCGTGTCGTTGTTGGTCACATTCATGTGAATGGTATTCCACCGATTGCTGTAATGGAAATCCGAAACTGCATATTTCGAGCAATCAGGTGTTGGCAACGGTCTGGGAACCCGTGTCCAATTGAGTTTACAGCCATTGTCGAATTCCAATGTCATACCAATATCACGGGGGACGAGATCATTGTAAAAATTCGCCCATTGATTATCGAAATCGACGACAACGTAGTATTCCTGATGAGGATCGAAAGTCAGAGGGCCTGTCCAGCTTGATGGCGAATCGACACTCGTGTTCGTGGTGGAATCATAATCCCTGACACCACCATCGCCCTGTCCCCAGGCAACGTTCCCATGGAATCTCGGTCCAAAACGGATCCAGTCCACATTCAACTCACTACTGCCATCCTTCAAGGCATCCATACCTTCCGCATAAGACCAATCGACATTGACCTTGGTTAGTTTGGAAGCGATCATGTCTTCGTTCTTGGCGTTCAGGTAGATGTTGGCATATCCGTTTGTGTCGAAGAATCCTGTCGAGTAAATACTATACTTACTGCAATCAGGAGGCGGCAGAGGTTTTGCATGTGGTGCCAAGGAATACGAACATCCGTTGTTTAACGTAATCTGCAATCCGAAATTCTCTGCGGTCAAACCCCAGTTTGTAAACCCATTCGGGTCTTCACTGTGATAATCAAAATTAGCCGTGTAAACACCTGACGTTCCTGCATTCAATGCCAGGTTCGTGCTGATATTGGTCGGGCTGCTGTAATCATCCCCGTTATAAAAATTACTCCCATTCCAGTTAAAGTAATCCACACGCAGATGATGATGCCCGAGCGCTTCAGCCCAGGTATAAGCTTCGTCCCAGTTCAATCCCACATAAATCACACGAACATTCTGCGAGCCGTTGTTGTTAATATTAACCCGGTAATGATTGTATCTTTCTATTCGGGGGTTAGTAATCGAATATAAAGAACAATCCGGTGTCGGTGTGAGAGATGGTGTCAACGACGGCGTCGGGGTATTGGTGGGGATTGGTGTTGCTGTGGGTAATTCGATATTCGGCGGCAAACCCAGCACCCTGGCAACACGGAATTGTTCCAGAATACCGGTTCTTTCTGCATGCAAAGTCGCAGAAGGCGCAATATTGTTGATCAACGGTAAAATAATCGGGTGTTCGAATGTCACCGAAACAAGAACTCTCGCCGGTCCGTGGGACGGGTCACCGGGATGATCGGAAGGCTCACAGTAATCTCCGGGAAGCGGATGATATACATGCCCGCCGCTGGATGTACATACCGTCACGTGGAAATATCCCGGTGTTCCCTTGCTGGTGACTGTACTATCACGCAATATGCCGGCAGCAGCGTTCGTCGTTACTTCATAAATCGAAAGCAGTCTTGCCCTGTCTTCTTCGATGATTCTCGCATTCTTGTCAGGCTCAGCACCGCAAACCAACCCATTGCCATTCGAGTCAATAGCACTTGTGCAAAAATGAGTCTCGTATGCGCCTGTCACAGCATACCGTTCACCAATTCGTGCGGCATTGGTAACAACCAGCCATGATTGGAACAAACGCGCAAACTCGAAAATACCGAAAAGCAATAAAAGCAGAACAGGAAGAATAAGCGCAAATTCAACGATAGCCTGAGCATGCTTCATTCGCTGCGGTTCGTCTGCGGTCGCTTTCCCGGTATTTCCCTTTCGTTTAAATAATTGCAGTCTTTTCATAGTACTCACCTAGATATCCTTGTGAATATCCTCGAGGCGATATCTTCGAAAATCGCCAATAGTTGATTGCCCGCCGGAGAAAAGTAATAATTACCGCACCACTTTTTCCATTGGGTCTCATTACCATTGAAACTGGCGCAAGGATCTGTTGCCGGATTTCCATCGTACCCCACTGCAGCGATATACCTCAACAAACTTGTACCGTAAGGTTTCCCACTAACTTCGTTTTTGGTATTCAAAACACCTTTACCCAAACCAATCGTAAAAATCACTGCGCCTTGTCCTTTAATCGAACCGCAAGCGGCAGCCTGGTCTTCCGGATAACAACCGACAAAGTTTGCCATGTCTCTGGCATAATCATCTGCATCATAAGCAGAAGAAGTTCCCGAATGACGGGTAGATACGCTTTCATCCTGGCAAAGCGGGAAAGTTAATTCGTTGGGGCAATAACCCAAGGGATAGGTCGTGAAATCCTGAATATCATCGGAATTGTCAATATCCGTAGCATTGGCCATACCATCGGTGAGCAAGATAACAACCCAGAGTGAGTCTTCCCGGGTTTGGTAAGCAAACATTTGTCCGGCTTTGAGAAGACCGCCGCCAATATTTGTCGAAGTCAGGGCGGAAAAGTCTCCTGAGTCTACGCAGGAAAAACAATACAATCCCTGGTAATTTCCACTGCTGTCATAATTCCTGCACGGCCCGTAATACGTATCGATATTCTGTGTTGCCGGGTCACGACAAATTCCCGGCTCGAAGACTTTCAGGTTTTTAATAATATTCAATGCCGTATCCTGATCATTGGTCCACCCGGACGTCCGATAATGAGTACCAAGATTTACACTACTGCTCCATCCATTGGCAAAGGTGACAATGGATAACCTGTCTTCCTCTTTCGAAGAATCCTTGTCTAAAATTCGTTTTACGAACGCAGATGCTGCGTGCTTGACTTCCTCGAAAGGATGACATTCTCCCGGGAAACCATTCGGGAACTCGGAATATTCACCGGCATCCTCACTTCCCGGGTAAGCACCGGGGTCATTACATTTATACGGATCCCGCATTGCATCTCCTACCGGAGCATCCCATGTCATTGATTCGGAAATATCAATCACCAGGACAACATCCATGGATGCCGCCTCACTAATCGAAGAAGACGTTAGCGAGATGTGGTGCAAACCAATTACCTGTAAGAAAGTCATATCAATCGATGCCGTAGCAGTCACACGTACCAACTTCTTTTTAGGTGTCGTACATAGCAACGGATCCCTGTCAGCAGGGGCTGCCGTATAATCGCACACTTCGATGTTCACTGTCGTAGGATTCACACCGTTGATACTCATGGCATCGCGAGCCGCAGCGAGCAAGTCATTTTGGCTTCTTCCCACACGGAACTGCGAAGCTGCGGCGAGCGCACCGGCATCCGCCGCCTGCCGAAGCTGGGCATAAGCAACAAACAAACGCCCAACGTCGATTGTCAGTCCTACGAAGCCAACCAGTGCAATAAAAGCCAGAGCAATGACGATCGTGGATTGTCCTTTTTGGTTAGTAAAACGAGTTCTTTTTTTCATAATTACGGCACCGAAGTTGGAGTTGGTTCTGCTGATGAAAGAGGCATAAACGCATAAGTATATAGCGGTACTGGATCAGGGATAAATGCCGTAATCCATGGCAATTTCAATACCTGATCATAGTGATAAATAATTTCAACAAGAACATACCCCGTTCTTGGGGCATTCGTTTCTTTTAACATGCTTTCCACATTGGCGTTGGAAATCTTGGATGCCTGAGCAGCAAACCCTAAATCATAATCATATGACCAGCCATCTGCATCAGGGAAACGTGCATTGACATGCTGTCCCGAGACACTGAATGCAGAAATAACGATTTCATCATCTCTTGCCGGGTCGAGGTAGTCATCCAGAAATGTTGATGTACCATTATCATTCATCGTCACATACGGTCTTTCCTGCCGTAACTCTGAGTTCACCAGGCACGCCGTCTGCCGAAAGAAGTCCGTCGTCGATTCACAATGTTTGTCATTATCCCGGACATAATACAAACTGTCACTGGCAAAACGTGCAGCGTTCCTTGCTGCGTCAATAATGCTTAAATATTGATTGAGAAACAAACCAAATTCAACCAATCCGGAGAGCAAAATCAACAACACCGGAAACAACAAAGCCATTTCGATTAATGCTTGTCCCTTTTTCTTTCTCATTGTTATACTGTTTCCATTATACCTTGGTATTGCTTTAAACGCCAAACGCACCTCTTTAATAGAGTCCCGTGCATAGTTAGCGTACATGATTTTTTCTGATCCGTCAATAGTCTCTCAACAAACCCACCTTACAATTTTGTAAGGTGGGATCATTTTACAAACCATAACAATATTTCCTTGAAATAAAGCAAAATGATTGCACTGATTACCAAAAACGGGCCGTATGGCAAAGCCGTAAAAAGTTTATAGCGCTTCGCAATCATCAGCCCGAACATCATCAGCAAGCTGACAAAGCCGCCGATTAAAATCGCAATTAGCAAGCCTGCGAATACACCCGGCATACCCAGCAATAATCCGAGAATTCCGGCAAGGTTGACATCCCCAAAACCCAATGCCACCTCGTCCAGCTCAACCCCGCGCAGTTTGGCAATCGCTCTTGCGAAGAATTCACCGAAATAATACAAGCCCAGCATCGAAAAGAACCCCGCTAATCCGCCAGCCAGTGTCGAAACAATCCCGTGCAAAGTAACCCCTAAAATCACTCCAACCACAACACCAGCCAGGCTAACGGGGTGAAGAATCAAACGGTGTTCCACATCGATCACTACCACAACACCGAAAAACACAAACAACAACAAGCTGCCCCAATATCCAAAAACAATCTGCGGCGAGAGCCCGAGCCAAATCGAGATCAACACGAAAATGATTTCTGTCACGTAAACCCGTACTGGCCGATGCTTTCCGCAATTGACACACCGCCGCGGAAAGAACAGATAATTTTTCCAGTGATACGGATGTTTACAATACACACAAAACGGAGGAACGAATTTCCGTTCATAAGGAAGAACATCCGCCAAATAATTAACCAGCGCTCCCCCAAACCACCCCAGAATACCATAGACTATAATCATCATAAACACAATTATAATTGGATTTAATTAATCAGTTGAACGAAAACGGTAAATTGATGGCTACGAAAAACAAACCGCCGATTGTATTCCTGACAGATTTCGGTAACACAGACCCCTATACCGGGATCATGAAAGGCATTATCAGTCGAATCGCGCCACAAGCATCATTAATCGACCTGACCAATGCCATTCCCCCCGGAGATATTCAAAAAGGCGCTATGGTTCTATGGCAAAGCATTACTTCTTTTCCGGAAGGAAGTATCTTTCTATGCGTCATCGACCCGGGCGTTGGCAGCTCAAGAAAAGGGATTGTCATGCAGACAAGGCAATACCTGTTCGTCGGTCCGGATAATGGTTTATTCAGCTTCATCACAGATACCCAAACGTCAACCTGGGAACTCGCCAATCCAAAATACCAAAATACGACTTTGTCACATACTTTTCATGGGCGAGATTTATTCGCCCCCGCTGCTGCATATTTATGGAACGGGGTTTCCCCATCCGACTTCGGAACACCAGTCTCAACCCCTGTTACGCTCCCCAGACCTTGCCTGCAAATGAAGGCATGCAAAGAAATCAAAGGAGAAATCCTGTACTTCGACCATTTTGGAAACGCAATAACAAGCATCGGTGTATTCGAAGAAGAACACGTTACCCTGAACTTCAGCGATTGGCTTGATGGCAAGCAACATTGCTCCATCCTGAAAAGCACTTGCAAACTACACGTGAGAAGCAACACCAAGCTTTCTTTGGCAAGCACCTTTTCGGATATTCCTGACGAGCAATGTGCTATGATTATCGGAAGTAGTGGTTTAATTGAAATTGTCGCAAATCAGGATAGCGCCAGGGAACTTCTCGGATTGGAACGAGGCGAGGAAATCATCCTGACGTGTGAACCAGCAAACGGAGGAAATCATGGATAAGTTCATCATCAATGGCGGTAATCCTCTGAACGGAGAAGTTACCCCCGCAGGGAATAAAAATTCGACCTTACCATTATTGGCGGCTTGCCTGCTCACTGAAGAACCGGTAATTCTCCATAATGTACCCGATATTCGCGATGTTGTCGCCATGAAAGAATTACTAAGAAGTCTGGGGGTCAAAATCAAGGAACTCGGTAATAAATCCCTGGAAATCGAAGCAAGCGACATTCACCCGTCGGACCTTGACCCCAACATGTGCAAGCGGATCCGTGCTTCCATTCTGCTGGCGGGTCCCATGATTGCCCGGGCAGGCAAGCTCGAACTTCCCCCTCCGGGTGGAGATATCATCGGGCGCCGGCGGGTCGACACCCACATCATAGCCCTGGAGAAATTGGGAACGACCGTTACGTTTTCCAGAAAAAACAAGCGTTTTCAATTCGAGAGTAATGGGCTTACCGGGACAAGCATCCTGCTTGATGAAGCAAGCGTAACCGCAACCGAAAACACGATAATGGCTGCAACGCTGGCAAAAGGACAAACGATCATTAAAAACGCAGCATCGGAACCTCATGTTCAGGAACTTTGCCATTTTCTCAACGAACTTGGCGCAGGAATACACAACATCGGTTCCAATACCCTGGTCATTGACGGGGTCTCGCAGCTTCATGGCGGCGAGTTCACCATCGGGCCTGACTATCTTGAAGTTGTCAGCTTTATCGGAGCAGCCGTTGTCACCAAAGGAAATATAACCATCCGCAATGCAGGAAACGAATATCTCGACATGGTCAGACTGGTCTTTCAACGTCTTGGTGTGCACTGGGAGACAAAAGGAAACGATATCCTTGTCCCCGCAGACCAGAAATTATCAATCCGGCCGGATTTAGGCAACGCCATCCCTGAAATCACAGTCATGCCATGGCCGGCTTTCCCCACCGATTTAATGAGTGTAGCAATCGTGATTGCTACACAAGCCCGGGGAACCATTCTGTTTCACGACTGGATGTATGAAGGAAGAATGTACTTCACCGACAAATTGACGTCTATGGGAGCACAGATCATTCTTTGTGACCCGCATCGTTGTATCGTTCAGGGTCCGACTAAATTGATTGGGGAGAATGTCGAAAGCCCCGATATACGTGCCGGCCTCGCCCTGGTTTTAGCATCCCTTGCAGCGGAGGGAACATCCGTTATCCGTAATATCAGCCAAATCGAACGAGGGTATGAGAAAATCGACGAAAAAATACGCAAACTTGGCGGCGATATTCAGCGGATGTAAACAAAAACAGCGGGTTGTTCGACCCGCTGTTGAATTTCCGTCATGTTAATCAACCAGGATTACCCCGTATTATCCACGGCTTTCAGAAATTGGTCGACAATTTTCCGCAGCATGGGTTCAGGCATAGCGCCAACCTGCTGATGAACAACCTTGCCATTAGCAATGAAAAGCATCGTCGGAATACCCTGCACGCTGAATTTCGTTGCCCATTCGGAATTTTCATCCGTATTGACCTTGGCAACAATTAGTTTGCCCGCATACTCTTTGGCGATTTTTTCAAGCGCCGGGGCTACCATCTTGCAAGGCATACACCATGGCGCCCAAAAATCCACGACAACGGGAACTGTCGATTGCAATACAGTTTTCTCGAAAGCCGCATCAGTCACATGAATGGGTTCATCGATCATATCGTCATGCCTCCTTCGTAATCTCGCTTCCGGATTCTTCCGGATTGATTTCATAGGTATAAGTAATCTCGGCTGCCTTGCCAAGCATCACACTTGCCGAACAATATTTCTCTTTCGAGAGTTTGATTGCATCGGTTACGCCCTTATCCGTGATATTTGTTCCCCAGAACAAATACACCAGTTCGATTTTCGTATAAACCTTCGGGTGAGAATCGGCTCTTTTCGCCCTTACCCGTACCCGGAAATCAGTGACTGTTTGGCGTTTCTTTTTTAGGATGCTGATCACATCCATTCCTGTACAACCAGCCAATCCGACCAATAACAACTCCATCGGTGATACACCGGGTTGCCCTTGTTTGTATCCGAATTCGACTGTACATCCATCCTTGTTGACAGCAGAGAATTGCAAATCACCCTGCCAATTGACATTGACTTCAACCCAATCCGTCGTCATTTTTCCTGATTGCTCCTATGTTTGTTCTTGTTGGTTTGTTTATTACGACAATCTCGGTATATATTTACCAGTTTCTTCTCCCGGCGCTACCAGGCAAAAGTATAGCACGATTACATTCAAATGTCAGGTATAATCTGCCCTATGGGTTTGAGTATCTTTGCAAACGAACACGCACTATATCATATTGAGACACCGGTTTACCAAGGACCGCTGGATTTGCTATTGCAGCTTATCGAACGAGCAGAGCTGGATATCACAAAACTTGCTCTCGCCCAGGTAACCGAGCAATATCTGGCTCACCTGCGTATCATCGAAGAAAAAGCACCGGAAGAAGTCTCGATTTTTCTGGTCATCGCAGCAAAATTGCTGCAAATCAAATCGGAAGCTTTGCTGCCCAAACCACCCGCCCGAGAACCCGGCGAAGAAGACCCGGGGGACGATTTAATCCGCCAGCTGCGCGAATATAAACAATTCAAACAAGTTGCCGGCATGCTCGGAGAGCGGGAGCAAAACGGTTTAAGGTCTTATCTGCGTTTGGCGAAACCGCTGAAAATCCCCGGGAAACTCGATATCGGCGACCTGACCGTTATTGACATTCATCATCTGGCCCTTGCTCTACTCACCAAAAAGGATTCGCGGGAAAATTTCAACAAAGTTGTCAAAGCCCCCAGGATTACCATCCGCCAGAAAATCCGCGATATCATCAGAACCATTCGGGACATGGGAAGCACTACTTTTTACACGCTATTAAAATCCAGGCCTTCGCGTCCCGAAGTCGTCGTAACATTTCTTGCCATGCTCGAGCTAATCAAACAACGGTTTGTTTCCGCCAATCAGGAAACGCTTTTCGGTGATATCGCCCTCGTTCCCATCAAACCATTCGATGAAAAATCCGACTTCGAACTGGAGTTCAAGGATTAGCAAACAGCATCTTTTTCTGCCTTATTTTTATTCGTTCAGTATTTATGAGACAATCTGAAACACCCGGAGCTGATCTATTACCAGCAATTATCCCTGCCATCACCGTTTTTCCGCCCGCATACTCATCAAAACGCATAAATACTACGTAAATCATATTTCAGAATATTGGTCTATCAAAATAAAATTTTTCTATGAAAGCAGGAGTTAAACAACAATAATGGCAATTTCTTCACGCTCAGAAGCAATCGAAAAAGCCCGATCAATCCTAAACAGGAAACCGGTCTATATCGATACAGAAACCACCGGGACAGGTCCCATGGATTCGATCATCGAATTCTCGATTATCGATGCAGACGGGTCGGTATTGCTTGATTCTCTTGTCAGACCGGTTGGCAAAATATCACCAGCCGCTTTTAATGTCCACGGTATCAGCAATGAAATGGTCAGAGACGCTCCCCCATGGAATGAGGTGTGGGGAAAAATCAGCAAAATCTTCGAAAACAGACTTGTCGCAATCTACAATGCGGATTTCGACGTCCGGATGATGAAACAAACCCACACCCTGAACTGGATGAAGTGGGAATCCCCGCCCGGCACCGAATACGTTTGTCTGATGAAGCTATACGCACAGTTTTACGGTGCGATTAATCCAAAATACGGCACTTTCAAGTGGCAGTCATTGGACGAAGCCGGCAGGCAATGTGGAATCACACTCAGGAATACTCATCGCGCCAAAGATGATACCTTGCTCGCCAGGGAATTGCTGATTTACATGGCTAACGCAGCCTGAAAGTTATCACCCGATATCGAGATTCAAACTCATCGGGCAATGGTCGGAACCGGGCACATCTTCATGGATGACCACATCCCGGACACGGTTCGTCAGCGCTTTTGAAATCAGGAAATAATCCAGACGCCATCCGATGTTCCTTTTGCGCGCATTGAAACGATAGGTCCACCAGGTATACTGTACACGTTCCGGGTACAAAAGCCGATAGGCATCAACAAAACCATGGTCAAGATAACGATCCAGCCAGGCGCGCTCTTCTGGAAGAAAGCCGGATGTTTTGCTGTTTTGCTTGGGATTCTTCAAATCGATTTCCTGATGTGCGGTATTGAAATCCCCGCAAATAATCACATTTTCCCCTTCCTGATGCAGTTTGTCGCTTAATTGAAGAATGCTTTCGTAAAATTCCAGTTTGTAAGAAAGTCTTTCGTGGTCACGCTTGCCATTCGGGAAATAAATATTCATCAAAACAAAATCCGGGGTTTTCGTCAAAATTATCCGGCCTTCCCGATCAAATCTTTCTTCCCCAATTTTCGTATTGCTTTCCAAAGGGAGGTGAGCAGAAAATGTCGCCACACCACTATATCCGGGTCTTTCCGCCGGATTCCACACCGCATGCCACCCATCGAATGCGGAAAGTTGTGCCTCGTTCAATTGTTCAGGACGTGCTTTGATTTCCTGTAAACAAAGAAAATCGGGGTTCACCTTACGCATCCATTCATGAGAACCTTTATTCAGGTTCGCCCGGACGCCATTTACATTCCATGTTACGATTTGCATGAATACTCCTTTTAAAATCAATTCGTTCAAGCGTCAGTTTTCATTGTTCAAACTGATTACCCCATGCTAGAATTAGGGAACCAGTTTTCCTAATTATAAGGTATTCTTCTTTATGGAATTTCACATTTCTAAATCAGCACGAGAACTCTACAACCTGGAAAAATCGGCGTATTCCCCTACCGGCAATCTCCTTTTGCAGGATTTTCACGATGCCCGTTACCTGGCTAATCAGGTCAACCAACACCGCCCGGGCAAACCGGCGGGATGGCAAGCAAAGCCAAGTGAAATTGCAGGGATTGGACTGATTGAAGATATTTTTCATGCCATTTTCAATTTATACAGAAGAACAGTTGCACCGGAAGTATTGCATCAGGCACTCACAACCCTTTATGATGACTTTGGAAAAGAAACCGTAGAAAAAACATTGGCAACATATGCTGCCACGTTTCCTTCACCCGAAGTTTTCAGCGGGGAGCAATCCGCTACCGAATATCTCAAAAAACAAATCGGAGTGATTAGCGCTCGCCAGTTAGTCATCGAAGAAATGCTCCTGCTCTGGTTAGCCAATTCGAACCCTGCATTTGTCCCGTATGCAGATTTGTTCAGCGACAAAGAGCTTGCCCGGCAGACTGCGTATTCACTAATCATCGAACGATTGAAAACATTTTTCGAACAACAGCCCCGCTTTGGTCCGGATAACCAGACCCTGTTGGAAATGCTCCAAGCCCCCGCCAATGCATCACCCAATTCAATAGAAGGACAACTGGCCTATATCCGCCAGCACTGGGAAAGCATTTTGGGAGATTACATTGCCCGACTGCTGAAAAATATCGACTTGTTCAAGGAAGAAAACAAACAAGCCCTTTCCGGACCCGGACCAATCAACACCTGCTGCCATGTAAATGAATGGGAAGAGGAAAGATTTAGCGAAGACAAAGACTGGATGCCCAAACTGGTTCTTCTTGCCAA
Source organism: uncultured Anaerolineales bacterium (assembly GCA_964457375.1). GTDB lineage: Bacteria > Chloroflexota > Anaerolineae > Anaerolineales > UBA11858 > G519. The sequence goes on along the minus strand of CAYWFK010000021.1, from coordinate 13,355 downwards.
GAATACCTACGTATGGCTCGACCAACTTTCCAAAAAATACAAACGCTCGAGTACAACACTCGACCAAATCGCGAAAGAAGAATTCAAAACTTTTTCCGAATGGGGTATCACCGGCCTTTGGCTGATTGGCTTATGGGAGCGAAGCAGCGCATCACGGAAAATCAAACAGGCTTGCGGGAATCAGGACGCAGTTTCATCCGCCTATTCCTTGTACGATTATGTCATTGCCCAAGACCTCGGCGGAGAACAAGCCTACCGGATTTTAAAACAGCGGGCATGGCAATACGGCATACGTCTGGCAGCCGATATGGTGCCGAACCATGTCGGTATTTATTCAAAATGGGTCGTCGAACATCCGGACTGGTTCATCTCACTCGATTACAGCCCGTTCCCGTCTTATTCATTCAACGGCCCTGACCTTTCGGACGATTCAAGAGTAGGCATTTTCATCGAAGACCATTATTACGAAAAAAGTGATGCGGCTGTTGTATTCAAACGCACTGACAAATGGACAGGGAACACGAAGTTTATCTATCATGGCAACGATGGCACTTCGATGCCATGGAACGACACCGCTCAACTCAATTATCTCAACCCCCAGGTCAGAGAAGCTGTCATCGAAACTATTTTGCATGTCGCCCGAAAATTCCCCGTCATCCGCTTCGACGCAGCCATGACCCTCACGAAAAAACATTATCAACGGTTGTGGTTCCCCGAACCCGGATCCGGCGGCGATATTCCCACCAGATCGGAATTCGGAATGACCAAAGAAGAATTCGACAAGGCAATGCCCAACGAATTCTGGCGCGAAGTCGTCGACCGGGTCGCCAAAGAAGCACCAGACACCTTGCTCCTTGCGGAAGCCTTCTGGCTAATGGAAAGTTACTTTGTCCGCACACTCGGTATGCATCGTGTTTACAATAGCGCATTCATGAATATGCTTCGCGACGAAAAAAATGCCGAATACCGCAATTTACTCAAAACCACGCTTGAATTCGATCCGCAAATACTGAAACGCTATGTAAATTTCATGAACAATCCTGACGAAGAAACTGCCGTTACCCAATTTGGCAAAGGGGATAAATATTTTGGTATTTGCACCCTACTGGTAACCCTCCCCGGATTGCCAATGTTAGGGCACGGGCAGCTGGAAGGATTAACCGAAAAATACGGGATGGAATTCAAGAAAGCTTACTGGAACGAATCCATCGACAACGAACTTCTCGAAAGGCACAAAAGAGAAATCTTTCCGCTGCTGCACAAGCGCACAGTTTTCGCTGATGTTCCGTCTTTTCGCATTTACGATTTCTATACCGGTGACGGTAAAATCAACGAAAACGTGATTGCATTCAGCAACAAAGACAATATGGAAAGTAGTCTTGTTATCTTCCACAACAAATGGGCAGAAACTGCCGGCTGGATCAAAACATCCGCTCCATTTATGGATAAAACCGGCTCTCAACCGGCATTGGTCCATTCCTGCCTGGGAGAAAACCTGGGGTTGACAAACGCTTCCGGCTATTTCACCATTTTCAAAGATCATTCGAGCGGGCTCGAATTTATTCGAAGCAACAAAGAAATATCCGATAAAGGTTTCTATTTCGAGTTGAAAGCTTACGAATACCATGTATTCCTCGATTTCCGCGAAGTACAAGACACGGAATGGGATCATTACGCCCAACTTAACGACTTCCTCCACGGGCGCGGTGTACCAGATATCACAGAGGCTTACAAGGAATTGCTTTTACAGCCCATTCACTACCCATTCAGAGAACTGGCTAACGCCGGTATGATTCATTGGCTGATGGAACATGTCAATATGAAAAAAGTCAATTCAGCGGTTTCAGAAGACGTGTTGACAGAAGTCGAGCAGAAAGCATTGCGTTTGTTTACGGAAATCGCTAATTTTACCCAAACCAACCTCGACGCAGGCGGAATGGCTGCTGAAATCAGGGAAAAATCCCGCTATATTTTCGAACTTCCTTTGTTGAACACAACAGAAACAAACCTTACAGAAACCGAATTTACCCAAACAGCAGACTTTATCAGCAAGCAATTTTCCGGTACTATTCTGGAACAAAAATCCAGGGCTGAACTTGCCGTATTGTTCTTATGGCTATTTGTGCACCTGCTTGGCAAAAACCAGTCCGACAAAGATTATGCCATGCTAAGCAGGAAGTTGATCGATGAATGGATGCTCGGGAAAATACTCACGGAAGCCCTTGCAGGTCTGGGCATTACTGGCCAGCTTCTCATCAGGAAGATCGAACTGATTAAATTGCTGACCCGTTATCAAAATTGGTGCAACGACCTGCCCGATAAAGCGAAGCAATCCGCTGCTCTGGCGAATAAACTTTTCAACGACAAGGAAGTCTTGTATTTCATCCATACCAACCGCTATCAGGGAGTGCTCTGGTTCAACAAAGAAGCCTTCGAAGAATTGACAACCGGCTTGCTGGAAACCGCCTGTCTACAACTTCGCTACCAATACCGGTATAAACCGGAAGCGTTTCGAAAACACATCACAGGATGTTACACTGTGCTTCAAGACCTTCTCGACAAATCGGTTACATCCGGTTATCGTGTTGCCTCGATGCTCGAATAAATCGCTGCGCCTCCGCTTGTCAGGTTTTCGCTAGGTCAAGCCCCCATTCGCAGAACGGTGCTTCCCAGGCATTTTCAGGTTTGGAGAAAATCCTCAAAATGCCTTCCTACCACACGATGATAAACAAAATCGTAAACAAGGTGCTCACAATCAACTGACGAAAACCAATTCGGGTAGGTTTGACACCAACCGCCGGTACGAGTGTTCCCCAAAGCGTTTCGGCAAACTGAAGACCATATGGCAGAAAAACCATCGCGGAAAATTTGCCCGAAACGGCCAATCCAATTGACAAAAATAGATTGAACCCGGCATACATCATCGCACGCCGTCCTGCCCGCAGCCTTTCACCAAGTGCGGGAACAGACGGCAAAGATCGCTGCTGTAAGCGCAGGTAAGCATAGACAATCGATGCTGCCGATTGCAGCCAGGCAAGGCCAAACAAAAACCAGCCATCAACCGCCGGATATCCGACACCAATCCAATACGCTGCCGGCGCAGCTAAAGCCAGTACACCGCTTCCGACAATCTCGACCCCCATCTTTCGTCTTTCAGTGCGCTTACTCACAAGAGAAAGATACCAAACGAAAACCACCAAACCGGGCAAAGCTAAAACAAGCACATAAGCATATCCCCTTGCCAACAACCCGGCTCCCATCACCAAAGCCGCTAATGCATATACCCCCGCCCAAAACCATGCCGCCACCCAATCCGTCTTCACACGCCTGCCGCTGACCATTTTAACAATTATCGTAACCGGTTGTCTGAAAAAGAAAACAGCCAATGCAGCAACAACCAAATACAACGAGGGCATGCTGAATTTCCCGGCAACTAACAACCCAATCAATAACGGACTAAGCAGGAAAACCCACGAACCGTGATCAGCCGGAATGGCTACATGCTTTTTGAGAATCTTTTCCCGTAAAGACACTGACATGGGTTGATTATAGCCTGCCTTCTTTCAAGGCCAAAGACTATATTCCCCATTTTTTGATTAACCGTTGATGAAAATAGTGTGCGATGGATAGCAGACATGCTTATCGTTTCAGGGCATCAGTCCCGCAACACCGGAATCAGTGACATCCGGCAGCATGCACGCATGCACGTTCCTTGTTTTTCCCGCCATCGCTGATGATGCAATTAGCAAATTGCCATGAAAGTAATCGCTGCGCCTTATGATGATTTGTTTCGGTTTTCGTTCTCTTCGATGAATTGCCGGTAAATCGAAGCGCCGGTTATCTGAATATCATCACGGCGGACAAATGACAAATCACGTTCCAAATCCTGCGAATAATCCATCCCGGTTGCTTTCTGCAACAGCCACACCGCGTGCCCGGCATAACCGATTGCATTTCTGGCTTCGATCCGATCGAAATGGTCGAAGAACCACGCACAGGAAGTAAACATCCGCAGGCGTTCGAATTGCGCTTGCATCAAATACTTCAATCTCGATACTTCCCCTGTTTTCAATCGCTCCAATGCGAATTCCCCCAACAATCTTTCAAACGTCATCCCACCGGAGACAACACGATAATAATCCTTTCGAAAAGTCCAGGCATCAATCCCGAAGGGGGAAAGTGCGCTTGTCATTTGTTCATCAGCAAATTGCGCCAGGCGATTCAATGCGTTCCGTAATGCTTTTTTCCAATCGCCGTTGCCAGGTGTACACGCACAATCTGCCATCCAGCGTTGAACGCCGTGCTGACAACTCCATGACGTGTTTTCCCGGATGCGGATATGCTTCTGGGGCGGATGATTTTGCAGCCACAAACCGGGAGTTGTCACCCGAACATCATGAGTTTTACAGGCACTATGGATTAAATACGCCAGAAACCAGTCACGGAATTTCTTGTGGTGTCCGTAAAGTTCTCCATCCGAAGCAATCAGGAGCAGCTCATCTCCGGTGCCGGAATACGACTTCAACAAATGATCCGAAACAAAAGCATGTGCGTTTTCGGTAAGCGGATCATGAAAACTCACTCCTCGGCTCAATTCCTCCTGATAAAAGAAAACCGCTATTTTCTTCCCGTCACTCAACAAGACATCATACGGTTGTGTCGTGTCAGGGCGCTGCCCTTTCGCCTGCCATGGTGCCAGTATCGTAAAGCGGATACTGCGGGATGCGAGAATCTCCAACGTTTCATGATCCACAGCAGTTTCCGGCAGCCACATGCCTTGAGGAAAACGCCCGAAATGCCGCACGAAATCCTGAATTCCCCAATCGATTTGGGTCTCCTTTTCCCGGCGTGTTGCCAACGGAAGAATGACATGAAAATAAGGCTGAGCAATGGCGTTACCAACCCCGTTACGGGTATATGCATCCGCATCCTGTTTGACAATCCGCCGGTAAGTCACCGGATCAGCCGCCGCCAGCCAATTCAGCAGTGTTGCCCCAACGTTGAAACTGATATGCTCAAAATTCCCCAGGATTGCATTGGGTCGATAACATTCAGCCAGAATTTTCCGGTTGAAATCATGATAAGGGGCTGCGTTTTTTTCCTCAGGCAAGACTCCCGTAAACGGATTCTCACGCGGCGGTTGATAAAAATGAGCATGAATACAAACCGCGGCGTTTTTCTTCACCGTATTTTCCTGTTTAATGGTATCCTCAACGTATGTTCGTGAATCAAATTGTTGGTTCGTCATATTTGGTTGCAAGGGAGAAAATGCATGTTTTTGGCCAGGTCGATTACCGAATGCCACCCATTATACGTGATTTGGGCAAAAGGTGTTAACCACCATGCATCTTTCTTTGGACTTCGACAATGCAAAGCATATCGGATAAATTAAAGGCACTTGGGGTTTCCCGCGGCACGGATTCGATTACCAGCAGCAAACAATTGAAAACCGTTTCATTCCCAATCGAGGAAATTCTGGATGGAACGTGGGAAACAACGAGGAAAGGCGAAATATATACAGTAACAAAACGCTACCCAAAAGATACCCGGCATGGCATTGTCTCTTTGAATCAGTCTATCGATCTCGCACCGATTGCCGCATATGCGAAAGACAAACGTATCGAACAATGTTCCATGGAAGAAATCGCCTTTCTTGACACGGAAACCACAGGTCTCTCCGGTGGAACCGGAACTTACTCTTTTCTGATTGGCATTGGGCGTTACAAAAATGACTGCTTCGAATTCAAGCAGTTTTTCCTGCAAAATCCATCCGAAGAAACCGTCCAACTGGAAGCCGTGGGAGCCTACTTGGCCCCATGCAAGGCAATTGCCACCTATAATGGCAAATCCTTTGATGTTCCTCTGCTCAACAATCGCTACACGCTGAATACAACCCCCTCCCCCTTCTCTGAACTCAGCCACATCGATTTGTATCACCTTTCCCGCCGCCTGTGGAAACGGCGGCTTGCCAGCTGTACTTTGAACGCAGTCGAAAAACACGTCATTCGGATTAACCGCACGGATGATGATATACCCGGATGGATGATTCCCGATATCTACTGGAACTATCTGCAAGACCAAGATGCACGCCCTCTGAAAAATATTTTTTACCACAATGAAATCGATGTCGTTTCTCTGGCAGCACTTCTCATCCATATTGCAAACTTGCTCCATGCTCCAATTGACAATGCGGCCGACCAGCCCGAAGATTTACTCTCCATCGCCAAACTGCATGCAGATATTGGCAATCTGGAAAATGCTGCCGAGTGCTATCACCACGGGCTTTGTTCCGATAACCTCCCGGAAAAACATTGGCTGGAATCCATTAAGGAATTATCATTTCTACACAAAAAACGCGGGGAACTCGACGATGCGATGCAGCTTTGGGAAAAAGCGGCAAGCAAAGGTGAAATTTATGCCTGCATCGAACTTGCCAAAGTTTTCGAACATCGTTATCGACGCTATGCATTGGCAAAGGAATGGACACTTACGGCAATCGGGCTCGCCGGTTCTCCGGAATTTCCGCAGTACAAACGCATTTTGTTACTCCCGGAGCTGGAACACAGACTAAACCGCTTACAACGAAAAATGGAAAAATACCATGGACAATAACAGACCTTATTTCAAAAACCCTCATCTTCAAGGAGATACCTTTTTCCTGAAGGGAAACACCACAGGCATCCTGCTCATTCATGGCTACACGGCAACGACCGCTGAGGTTCGTCAGCTGGCGAATGCACTCCATTCCCTCGGATACACGGTTGCCGGTCCTTTGCTTCCCGGGCACGGAACATACCCCGAGGACCTCAACAAGCACACCTGGCAAGACTGGGCAGCGTGTGTCGAAGACGCCTATAACAATCTACACGCAATTTGCAGCGAAGTGATTGTTGGCGGGGAATCCACTGGCGGCTTGCTTGCATTGTATTTGGCGGAAAAGCATCCTGAAATCCGCGCTTTGATTACCTATGCCCCGGCTTTAAAATTATCGATGCCGCCTGCGCTAAGTATTTTTCTCACCGTAGCATCCCATTTCATACCCTATATCAAGAAGAAAAAAAAGGGGAACGATGATATGCTCTGGCAAGGATACACTGTCTATCCGCTCAAGGGAATTCACCAGCTGCTGTTACTGGAAAAGCAGGTCAAAAAATCGCTGGGAAAAATCACTCAACCGCTGCTCATTGTTCAAGGCAGCCTGGATAAAACCGTCCATCCCGATACACCGTCCATGATTGCCGAGGCGGTACAATCGAATATCGTTGAAATCCATTGGATGCCGGAATCATCGCACTGCGTTATTCTGGATAAGGAAATCGATGAAGTCACGCAAATCACCCAGCGTTTTCTGCTGAAAGTCTTCCGGCAAAACGCTCAACCCAAAACACCGGCTCGATAAAAAAGCCTATAATTACTCTGAACATATAATCTTTGGAGAAGGCAACTGAACATGACGTCAAACATACGATTGAAAACCTGGCTTGAGGGGAACCGGGGAATTGTTGAACAAGCATTAAAAGAAATCACAGCCAAAGAAATTGTTGCCCGTTTCTGGAAGCAGGATTACACCATTTGGAAACCATCTCCGCAAGAAATTGCCAACCGGCTTGGCTGGATGACAATCGCAGCAGAAATGGGAAAGGAAATCGCAACGATTTCATCCCTTGTCGATGAAGTACGCAATGAAGGCTTCGAAAACGTACTCGTCCTTGGAATGGGGGGTTCTAGTCTCGCTCCTGAACTCTTTGCCAAGACCTTTACACAGCCTAATCCCCCTTTCCAGGTACGCATCCTCGACAGCACCGACCCCGACTATATCCGTTTCGTCGAGAGCCAGCTTGATATCGAAAAAACGCTTTTCATCGTCGCAACAAAATCAGGGGGCACGGTAGAAACACGCTCTTTCTTCAAATACTTTTATCGTCAAGTGCGCAAATTCAAACATGAAGAGCAGGCAGGCAACCAATTCATCGCCATTACCGACCCGGGGTCGAAACTAATCGACCTCGCAAACCGCTACCAGTTTCGCAGAATATTTCTCAACAACCCAAACATCGGCGGCAGATATTCCGCCCTTTCCTTCTTCGGGCTTGTCCCGGCGGCTTTTGCAGGCGTTGATTTGGCTATGCTTCTGGAAAAAGCGGATAATCAGGCTGCCTTAGCAAAAATCGAGAGCCCTATCGAAGACAATCCGGCAGTTGTTCTGGGTGCTGTCATTGGCGAACTCGCCAAAAACGGAAAAGACAAACTAACGATCATTACCAGCCCCGAATTAAGCAATTTTGGGGACTGGGTCGAGCAATTGATCGCCGAGAGCACAGGAAAAGAAGGAACCGGCATTTTGCCGGTCGTACAGGAACCGATGGGCGAACCTGGCGTCTATGGAAACGATCGTATTTTCGTTTTCATTACTCTTGGCAATTCCAATCTACATCAATCTATCGAAACCCTCCGGCAAAACAGACATCCCGTTGTAGAAATAAGCTTGCAAAGTCTTTATGACATCGGCGGATTGTTCTTCTTGTGGGAGTTCGCAACAGCCATTGCCGGATATCGACTGGGTATCAATCCTTTCGACCAACCCAATGTCGAATCTGCCAAAATTCTCGCCCGCCGGATGGTCTCGGTATATTTGGAAAACGGCTCATTGCCGGCAATGGACTCTCATCCCGTTTCCGCATCCGTCCTGAAAACCTTCCTTGCACGTGCAAAATCAGGGGATTATCTTGCCATCCAGGCGTTCATCAACCCTTCTGCAGAAGCCCGGCGGGTTCTAAACCAGGTTCGTGTTTCTTTACGCAATCACTATAAACTTGCCACTACGCTTGGTTTTGGACCCCGCTTTCTCCATTCCACCGGACAGTATCACAAAGGCGGAAGAGCAAACGGCATTTTCATTCAAATCACGTCTTCCCCGATAAACGATACACCAATCCCGGAGACAGCGGACAGCGATCAATCAGGGATCAGCTTTGGAACGCTTAAACTCGCACAGGCACTTGGCGATGCACAAGCCCTGAAAAATGCAAATCGTCATGTTTTACGTTTGCATACATCCAACGATGAACTTTCTTCACTCATCCGGCTGGCTGATATTTCAAGTTGAACAGAAGACACACTATGACGATCAAGGTCTACCCCAACACCCAAAAACTGTACCACATGACAGCCATGCATATCCTGGAAATTGCGGGAAAAGCAATTCGGGAAAAAGGCGCTTTCTATATCGCTCTTTCCGGCGGTGAAACCCCCAAAGGATTGTTCAAACTGTTCGGAAAGGATTACTACCGTAAGCAAACGGATTGGACACATACACACGTATTCTGGAGCGACGAACGTTGTGTTCCGCCAAATGACCCGGAAAGCAACTACCGCGCAGCGTACCGTCTCTGTTTGGAAAAATGCCATATCCCGAAAAACCACATCCATCGGGTACCGACAGAAAAGCCCCCGCTCGAAGCAGCGCGTTTTTACCAGGAGGAGATATTATCCACACTCGGTACTCCGCCTGTTTTCGATCTCATTCTTCTGGGATTAGGTACTGACGGTCACACAGCATCCATCTTTCCCGAAACGCTTGATTCCTTTTCCCCGGACGAACCGGATAAATGGGTTGCTGCCCGATACATTCAAAAACTATCTGCATGGAGAATTACCTTTACCCCCCGGTTAATCAACGCTGCCAAAGAGGTTCTTTTTCTCGTTGCCGGTGCACACAAAGCATCGATCTTGCACGCAATCCTCTCCGAGTCGTCCGACAGCGGTACTTATCCCGCCTGCTTGATTCATCCCGACAACGGAAAAACTGTTTGGTTCGTCGACGAAGCAGCCGGATCACTGCTAAGTATTTGATTGGCGGCATCAGCATCAAATTTCTCTGGGGCGATAGAAAAAACAAAGCTCTCCCGATATATTTTCGCCACATTCAGTCCACGTTTTCAACGGCAATTTCACAACCGCCAAGGCTGCCGTCGGGAACTTTTCATCGAATGACACCCATTTAGCCAGCAAGTCTTCCAACCCCGGATTATGGCCGACAACCATTACCCGCGAAACCGCTTCCGAAACGCTTTTCAGCACAGCAATGATATCCGCCGGCTCTGCCAAATACAAGGTATCCGGATACCGTATACACCCCTGATAACCACAAGCTTTGACAAATAGTTTCACAGTACTTCTGGAACGAACTGCCGGTGAGGCAAGAATGAGTTCCGGCACCAGCTCCTTCTCCTTAGCCAACACCCCCATTTTTACTGCGGCGTCGCGACCGCGTTTGTTCAATGGTCTCTCGTAATCCCGCAAATCGGCTTCTTCCCAGCTGGACTTCGCGTGCCTGAGTAACAACACATATTTTCGATCCATCGTCCGGTACCCTCGCTTGTTGAAAGATGAGCAAACTATACCACATGCATATGATGATGCGATCCAATTTTTGTTGCAAATTTTCTTTTATCATCCAGAGAAATGTGAAGATTGCGTTTCCCGATTTACACCGGCTCATTTACCGCACGGGAACAAGACGCCTTTAACGGGACGCTTCAATCAGTGAAACCGCGTTGATGAAAAGATACTTTTCCGCGATACACACCCGAATGCTTTGCTACCGGCATACACGCCATGAGAAATACCAACACAACAAAACAGCCCGAATCAATCAATGTCGGGTTGAAACAGCGCATTAATTTGCAAACAAAGGAATAAATTAATAGGCAGACAAAACCAATGATCGTGAATTTATAAAACGGAAACCGCCTGCGCAAGGTTTTTTCTGAAATCGGGCCGCGTAAAATACGCCCATTCCTTTGGAAAGCTGATCATCAGTCGATACCGTTCCGCGTGCTTCGCTGCCAGATAAGCAACAATCGGTTCCGGATTTACCCGCTCAGAGATTGGCAAAGCATTTTGTGAAGCCTCCCAATTTCGAATGAAGCGGTTCAACAATTTACAGGCAACATCGGCATCATTCAGGTTTCCCAAATGATCCTGCATTCGTTTGATATCTCCGATTACATCTTTGGCAGAATCTCCCAAAACCTCCCGAAAGAATTCAACACTATACCTGAACTTTTTGAAACGAATGCGCAAAGCATGTAATTGTTCAAGAGTCGGGTTTTGCATGATTTCACCAAATGACCGCACGGAAGAAAACTGGGTATAAATCAGCATCGGTGCACTATGCCTGACCAATCCCAAGGCGTTCTCTTCTGCCGCTCGCTTTTTCACCCCCATCCCTGCTGTATTTACGAAAACGCCAAACTGGATTTTAAAGCGCTTGTACTTTTCACTTTGTAATGTTTCAACCATTTTTTGTCTGGCAATCTCTCGCTGCTCCTGCCACGAATCCAGCAAAGGACGAAGCCCTTCCCTGTCCTCTTCCGGGAGATTATCGATGTACTTTTGTGTTTTCTGGATGAAAACATCCAGGTCCCTGACTCTGCCTAATGCTTTACCAGTGGCGCGTAACCCCTTGATATACGGTTGGATTTCATTTGCAACAAAAGCGCCTTTGAATACATCGAACGCAGCACGCATCCGCCTCGTGGCTACACGCATATCATGTAGTTCTTCGATATCATCCCCTGCAATCGTCCCGGCTTCATGGCTAAGCATACGCGCAAATTGAAACCGCAGCAATTTCCTGCACGCTTCAGCCATCGTATCGTCAGGCTTGATTCCCGGTTTGTCGGTAGGCTTCGGGAGTGTCATCTCCTGCTCTTCCGCTTCCGTCAATCCTTGCTCAACGGTCGGGAAAACCCATTCTAACGCCTGACCCCATAATTTCCGCCAGGTCTTTGCTTCCTTCCTGGCGGCGCTGACATCACGTCCGGCAAATGGCCCGTGAACTGAAATCATCAGCCTTGATGAAGTGCAAAGAATTTCATCGATTTCCGTTGATTGGCTTGCAGATTCATTCAAACGGATAGCCATTCTAAGCAAAACAATCAAAGTCAGGATTTCTTTTTCCACTTGCGACCCCGTGGAAAGCATCGCGATCGCAGCACGATTAATCTTCCCTGACAAATTACGCAGGATTGCAGAAAGATACAATTGTTCGACAGCATCGAAACCACTCACCTGAGGAAAACTAAAATCTATGGCATCCTTTCTGTGCACATCCATGTAACTTCCCAAAGGATACAAACCAGCACACGTTTCCAAAAGTTTCCGGGACCGCTCCCCCATTTTATGGCAGGAAACCGTTTCATCAAAAATACGCAACGCCAGTTTTCGAACATAGGCTGTCTGAGCAAGATCGACTGAATAGGCTTGTTGAATTTCAGCAACAGGCAACGGCGCAGATTCCCCGGCATCAATCCGGGCTTGTCCTTGCGTTTGTTCTTCATCGGCGGGCGACTGCTGTATTGATATCTCTTCTTCGGGAGCATGTTCTTTTTCTTCCGGCGTATCGAAAATATCCATCCCATGTTTAAGATACGCCCTGCGCCAATAATAAACCCTGCTCACGGAAAGATCGACATCTGCGGCTATCTCATGCACATCCTTCCCCGCTGCAAATCCGAGCAATATTATTGCTTTCTTCCGGTTGCCGTGATCCTCGGAATTCAAAAACCTTTCAATCTCCATCAAATGATGATCTTGCAGCAATGTCAATTTATCCATTATGCACCCCTGTTGTTTCTTTCACCGTACGGGCTTTGATGAACCATTCCTGGCTATCGATGATTCGCTGTCCTCTATCCCGTTTCACCCGATGATAACTTCCATCCGAATTCATAATTCTGGCTTTGACGTTGTCTTTCAGGTAAATCATCAAAATCTTATCCCGAATATGCTGCACCATCTTTTTATCTTCGATGGGGAAGACAACCTCAACACGCCGGTCGAGATTCCGGGGCATCAGGTCTGCTGACCCCATAAAGATTTCTTCATCTTTGTTGTTGTAAAAATAATAAACCCGACTATGCTCTAAAAATCTTCCGACGATACTTCTCACCCGGATGTTTTCACTGATGTCTTTGACATTCGGGCGCAGGCAGCATATTCCCCGCACAATCAAATCAACTTCAACCCCAGCCATGGAGGCTTTATACAACAATTGAATCATTTGTTTGTCGACAAGCGAATTCATCTTGAAAATCAAACGGGCTTTTTTCCCCGCCTTGGCGAATTCTATTTCACGTTCAATCAAAGCAACCATTTTCTCGCGAAGGTTCATTGGAGCAACGAACAGCTTACGGAAATTCTGCTGCGTGGAATAACCGGTAAGATGATTGAACAATTCCGTCGTATCCGCCCCAATATCATCATCGCAGGTGAACATCCCCAAATCTTCGTAAAGATGCGCTGTTACCGCATTATAGTTCCCCGTACCGAGGTGAACATAACGCTTGATG
>CAYWFK010000020.1:0-43114 GCA_964457375.1 uncultured Anaerolineales bacterium | reverse complement strand
CAATCTTTTCGACTTCACCTTTCCCGTTCCGCACGATTCTCCCGAACCCATGCGACTGTTCCATCACGACCGTCAGCAATACAACAGGGCATCGCTCATCCGGATTTGCATTGACAAGTTTTACCAAAGTCTCTTTTCGTAACAACGGCATATCCCCGTAAGTTACCAATACCTGCTCAGCCTCACCCTTCAAAACAGATTCCGCCTGCATGACAGCATGACCTGTCCCCAGCCGTTCCTTTTGGAGAACAAATTCAACATCATTCGCAAACATTTCTGTGATTTGTTCGGCACCATGGCCGACAACAAGAACCGGCTTGCGGCTGGCAAGCCCTGCGGTTGCATCGATGACATACGCCAACATCGGACGTCCCAATATCGGATGGAGTACTTTCGGTAATGACGACTTCATACGGGTTCCCTGACCCGCAGCCAGGATAACAGCAGCTAAATTCATGACAACTCCAAAAAAGAAAAAGATGGTGCATATTTATGCACTGGATTCACAATCTGACGAGACCCATTGGATTTAAACGCCAAACGACGTTTTGGCAAAATAATTGCCAAAACGCCCGCCAATGCCGCATGCGGCACATATTGCTTCGATAAGTGTGGGTCTTCGTCGAGCGCTTGCATATTAATATGTCAAATCAAGACAGGCAGGGGAGCCCGGATTCGAACCAGGATCAACGATTCCAAAGACCGTTGTGCTGCCCTTGCACCACTCCCCTATCTTGAGGATACCCCGGAGTGCGGGGAGAATTGTATCATAAGCACCCATAGAATGACAATACCCGATAGTCGCTTTTTTCCAACCTCGGCAACTATTCCCAGGTTGACTATTCCTCATCTTTGGGCGCCAAACCCAGCTTGCGCGCTTGCTCGTATGTAATCGAATCCGGATTGGAGATTTCAGCGTTCGACGTTTCCGAGGTCAAAGACTGCCAAAATGCTTCCACTTCATCCCCCACCATAGTATCGACATCTTTGCTTGCCAGGAACCTGTTTAGGTCCTCGTCTCCTTCACTGTCTTCATCATCCGGTAAATCGATTGGCAAAGGCATTTCATCAAATTCATCTTCGGCTGTCGGCTCAATCACAAACCCGGACAACAAATCCTGTATATCTGTCAAAGCCTGCCTGATCATCTTGATGACCACAGCCATTTTCGCATCGACATCAGAGGTTTTCAATGCAATCAACAAAGCGTAATTCAGCCCGACATGGGCAAAGAAAAGTGTCAATTTGGCACCGGAATAACAGGAAAGGTTTTCCGGTGTTTTGGCACCCAGCAAACGACTGATTTTAATTCCTGTCGAAAAAGAAATCATCAACGACTGTACCAAAGCCGATTCGCCGGCTGTCGGCGGAATATCCCCGGCCTGCGCCAGAATATCCCCGCGATCATTCAATAACACGACAGCAAAAGCATCAAGATTCGAACGCAGCTTGATGAGATATTTCGAAAGGTGATATTCCGAAGAGTTTTGTTTTTCCTGTTTCACCGGTTTTTTCTTCGGGGGGGCTTCCTTTATCCCCAAACACCGTTCGACAGCGTCAATGAAGCTATCGATTTCGATTGGCTTGATGAAATAATAATCAGCTCCGGCGTTAGCCACTTTTTCTCTTGTAATAGCGGCTTCTGCCCCCGTCACCAGAATGACCCTCATGTCCGGATATTTCCCCTTCAAAGTCCACATCAATTCCAGGCCGGTCATACCTGCCAAACGCATATCGGCGATTAACAAATCGAACGACCGGATTGAAAATTCGAAGAAAGCTTCCTCTCCGGAAGGGACATCGATTATTTCGATATTTCCGTTGATCGTTTTGATACTCGAACGAAATAAATATCTGGTTTCAGGATCGTCGTCGACAATCAATACACGGTGAGTCATAGCTTGACGATTTTATCATGAAACACAGCCTGATTGTGAAAGAAATGTTAAATTTAATCTTGGAATACTGCATATCAAGCCGTTTCGGGTCATCAACTCCCCTCTCCCCGCCTTGAACCGGACAAACCGAGATTACATTACTATCAAACTTTGCGCTGCCGAAGGTGCAACAATGTCCAAATCCTTCGTTTGTTTCGCCAACAACCCGCAAGCCCCCCCGTTCACACAAATGCGCTTATCCCGTGAGCTTCATTCCGAAAAAGGGGAACAAAACGACAGGAATGTCTATCGTGATTGAAACACAGCAAGAAGCGCTACCCATGCGAGGCGAGCGCGAAATCATACGAACAAAACCCGCGGTCGGAGTAATTCAATCCTGACGAATATCAACAGGAGTAACAAACCAAAGCAAGTTTTCATCATGATGAAAACCTGCCATGCCAATCCCCATTATTAACTTGAGACATCTTCCTGTTTGCCAAGCCCTTAGCGATGCATGGCTTCCCTGTATTTACCGCCCAAACGGTACACGAAGACAGCAACAATCACAACAGCCAGGATAACCCACCAAACCAACGCCAATGGCAAATAGACATCCCACCAGCGTCCGCTATCCCAGTAGTAATAAAAATCTTCCGGAACAACCACCCAGCGTTCTCTTACCTGTTTGACATAATACACTTTCCGGTGGTAATTCCCCATATCAAGATAAAGGTAATGAAAATATCCCCGGTCATCGACATCCAGTAGAATGGTAAATATCGTATCCGGGCTGGATTTCACAGGAATTGACCTTCGCAGTCCGGACAATTCCTGAAACAAAGCCGCATCGCCGGTTTGAACCGCCTTTTCGACCCCCATGGCAATGCTTCCGGGGGAATCGTACATTTCCAAATAATTATCCGAGAAATACTTGTCATCATACCGGAATTGGTAATGAATATTGATCAAAGTAACATACAAACCGGCAATGATCAAAGGAAGAAACACTAACACCATCCAAACACTTTTCGGGATTTCTTTCTTTTTATCGCCAACCATTGATTTCATCTTCTCCGCAGTACGGGATAATAACAACGAATACTATAAATAATACAGACGGCGACCCGCTAAGGTTCACACGTCTGTATTATCGTTTTCTATCAGCACAGGCTGCTGTACAGCCAATCGGATAAAAATTGCCGATTAGATGTGGTAACAAGCAGCATAATGACCGTCGCCATAGTCTTTCAGAGGCGGATGGTCGTGCGTTTCACAATACTTGTCTGCCAGCGGGCAGCGTTCGTAGAAACGACAGCGAGGCAGCGGATTAACCGGCTTGCTGATACCGCCCTTGATTTCGACAACCGTCCGTTTGTATGTCGGATCCGGAACCGGCACTGCCGAAAGCAAAGCTTTGGTATAGGGATGAATTGGATGATGTAGCAATTCTTCCGTATCCGTGATTTCAACGATCTTGCCCAAATACATCACTGCGATCCGGTCACACATATACCGTGCAACAGCAAGGTCATGAGTAATGTAAAGGTAAGTTACGGAGAATCTGTCAGCCAGTTCCTGCATCAGATGCATCACACCTGTTCGCACCGAGACATCCAGCATGGAAGTCGGTTCGTCTGCAACCACGAAATCCGGGTTGATCACCAAAGCACGGGCAATTGCCACACGCTGTCGCTGTCCACCGGAAAGTTCGTGAGGATACCGGAAAAGGAAGCTGCTGGCAGGTGTCAAATCCACCGTTTCCAGCAAATCGGCAACCCGTGCTTCCCGTTCTGCAATCGTGCCGACACCCTGCACATCCAGCGGTTCTGCAACGGTATCATAGATCGTCAAACGCGGATTCATCGACTCATAAGGGTCCTGGAAAATCATTTGCACCCTGCGGCGAAAAGTCTTCATCGCCTTGCCGCGCATGAATGCGATATCCAATTCCCCTTCGTCAGTCATCAGCTTGATGCTTCCTTCAGTAGGCTTGATCAAACGGGTCAGCAGTTTCCCGGTGGTTGTCTTGCCGCATCCCGATTCACCCACCAGCCCGACACTTTCACCACGTGCGATCTTCAGGTTGATATCGCTGACCGCGTGAATAAAAGTATCTGCTTTTTTGAAAACGCCCTGTCCAACCGGATACAACTTGGAGAGGTTTTCAACATTTACGAGAATATCTTTTTTATCGACCATTACTGTTCGCCTCCAGGGTGCCAACAGGCAACATAGTGATCACCACCATAGTCCTTGAACTCCGGTACCTGCTCCCGGCAAATATCCGTAGCATATGGACATCGAGGGTGGAATCGACAACCTGTTGGAGGATTAAGAAGATCAGGCGGTTCACCTGGCAGCGTTACCAATTCTGTTTTCTCGCCCGCAATACTCGGGAAAGAAGACATCAACGCCATTGTATAAGGATGGATCGGATGATGGAAAATATCAATCGTCGTCGACAGTTCCATCAACTTACCGGCATACATCACACCAACTCGTTCGCAAACTTCAGCAATAACAGCGATGTCGTGCGAAATGTAGATCATCGACATGTTCAGCTGCTTTTGAATTCCCTGAATTTGCCTAAGCAGGGAATCCTGAACGATAACATCCAAAGCCGTCGTTGGTTCGTCAGCGATGATAATATCCGGATCGCAGGAGAGCGCCATGGCAATCACTGCACGCTGGCGCATACCACCACTATACTGGTGAGGATATTGATCTTTCAAAGCCGGGTCCAAACCGACCAGTTCAAACAAATGGTCGATCTTGGCAGACATTTCTTCGTCGCTTAGTTCCGGAGTGTGCAAACGCATTGCTTCGAGAATTTGCTCTTCCACGGTATAGACAGGGTTCATCGAGTTCATTGCTGCCTGAAACACCATGGAAATATTCCGCCAACGGAACTTTCGGACTTCCGGGTCGCTCAGAGGAACGATATCCGTACCGTTGATTTTAATCTGCCCTTTCTTGACATCGGCATTTTCCGGCAGCAGCCTCAATAGCGAAATGGCTATCGACGTCTTGCCGCAGCCGGATTCCCCTACCAACCCCAGCGACTCACCTCGTTTCACCTTAAAACTTACATCATCGACTGCATACACCGGCCCTTTTCGGGTCATGTAGTGCATCGTCAGATCATTGACTTCGAGAACATAATCATTGTTTGACACTGTTCTTCTCCTATTCTTTCTTCAAGCAATATCCGTTCCGCGGAAAATTATCTTCGGCGGAGTCGGGGGTTGACAACTTCATCAAGCGCTCTTCCAACAAGGTAGAAAGCAGCACACATCAAGGTGATCGAAAGACTTGCTGGAATGAGTAAGTACCAGGTATCGAAGCGCAGAATGTACCCGAATACCTGGGTCGTATTGATCATCAGTCCCCACGACATTTTGATTTCGGTAAGTCCGAAATAAGATAGCACTGCTTCAGAGAAGATTGCGCCGGTCACAACGAACATCATATACAACAGGGAAATTGGCATCAGGTTCGGAACCATGTGCTTGAAAATCACGTGCCAGTCTCCGCCGCCTGCAATTCGTGCGGCTTCGATGTAAGGTTTGACCTTGATTGTTAATGCCTGGGATTTGATTACAATGGCTGTCCCCCCAAATCCCGATAGTATCCCAATGACCAGGGCCAGCTGTACCATTCCTACGTGGATCAAGGCGCTCATCACAATCAGGATCGGTAAAAACGGCACCATGATGACCAGGTCGACAAATCTCATGATCAGTGTATCGATCAGCCCCCCGTAAAAAGCGGCTACCGCCCCTAGTGTCGTAGCAATGACCACCGTAACAATCGCCGAGATCAAACCCAAAGCAAATTCGTAACGTGTGCTGAACATCAACTGGCTCAAAACATCACGTCCGAGCGGATCCGTCCCCAGCAAATGCTTGGGAGAAGGCGGGGATGGGTGATAGGCAATTTCAATATCGTATCCGGAAACCGGGTCATAAACTACCGGATTCCAGACTGTTTTAATCAAGATGGGCTGTGCCAAAGCAAACAAACCGAAGAAAATAATTATTCCCAGGCCAATCAGCCCGACAGGGTTCTCTGCGAAAGTCGCCCAGCTTGTTTTCATCCCGCGGATGAACAGATTTAAACGCACCCTCCATAATGGAATATAGGGTGAATCAGCAGACTGTGATATGCTTGTCATCGATTACTCCTTTTTCTAGATTTCTGTCGTCCATATCGCTAGTTATAGCGAATACGGGGATCAAGGAAAGCATACCCGATATCCGCGATCAAGTGGCTTACAAGTGTCAAGACACCGATGATCGTCAGCGTACCCATGGCCACAGGGATATCGGCAACCTGTGCAGCTTGCAGCAAGGTCAAGCCAATTCCAGGCCAGGAGAAAATTGTTTCCGTAATGATACCGCCGCTGACCGCGCCGCCCAAACTAAAGACAAGGCTTGTCCACACAGGCAAAAGAGCGTTCCGGGCTGCATGCTTGTCACGCACGACCTTTTCAGGCAAACCCTTTGCCCGGGCTGAAAGGATGTAATCTTCTTTGAGAGTCTCCAGCATACTCGTTCTGGTCAACAGCATCGTGCCGCCATACCCGATCAAAGTTACCGTAACAACAGGCAAGATCAAATGGCTCAGAATATCCCAGGCATATTTCGCCAAACCGCCGGAGAAAAACTGCCAATAAGCTACAATAAATGCAACTGCAATGATGAAGCTTGCCCAACGAACCAGTGACCGGTAGTTCCGATGAATTTTCGTAGACACAATATAGCCGGCAATAAACAGCACCAAACCGGCTACTGCTGTCCAGATCATTCTCATGAAAACTTCATTGGCGTGGATTGGGCTATCCAGCCAGATCATCGGATTCAGGAACTTCCCTGCCGGTAACCATTTCAGGTAAACCGCAAACAACCAAATCATCATCAGAGCAAACCACGGGGTAAATACGGTATACAAAATAACCCCGACAAGGGTTGATGAATATTCGATGAAACCACCTCTCTTCCACGCCAGGATCTTCCCGGTAACAAAACCCGTCCAGAAAGACACGACAGAAGCGGTCAGGAATAACACCAGGGTACGAGGCAGTCTCTCTCTGATAATATCCGTGACCTCTCTCGGATATAACTGAAAGGATACACCCAAATCACCCTGATAGAAATTCCAGATATATTTGAAAAATCTTTCGACAGGGGGACGGTCAAGTCCCAATTCTGCGCGCAGACGATCACGTTCTGACGGGGGAATATCAGGGCTCATCGCCAGCATATCGGCGATATCTCCCGGTTGCGCATCAAGCAGGAAATATGTCGCTGCCTGAAACAACAAGAGCGTGATAAACATCTGTATGAGGCGCTTTCCCAGAAAACTCCACATAAGTATTGCTCCTCTCTTTATTTATAGATTTTTATTTTTATATTCGGGAAAGAACAACCCGAAAATAAAGGCGCGTAACGAGTATAAAAATGGATAAGAACAAACTTCCGGTATTTTTTTTTGCAAAGATGGCTTGGGTAGATACGCCAAGAAAATGTGTATTACCCCTATGAAATGTTTTCCACACAAATCAATTTGATTCAGCCCATCATTTTTTGCAAGAAACCGTTCAAACCTGATCCCCGGCACTCATTCCGACCTGGAAGCGGGCGATACACGCCCGCTTCCATTTATTTGTCGCAATCAATGCTTTGGTTCAGCAGCTCCGGTTATTTGGAAACTTTGAGAACCTGGGCATCCGTTTGCATACCTGCTTGAGATTCGATACCGCCAAGAACCTCGGTGTAAGGCAGGATGACGTTGTTGCGGACCATGTCTTCAGTCTGCTTGTAGAATAGCGGAATGTAAGGACGCTGGTCGGCAAGAATAAGCTGCGCTTTGAAGATATCCTTCCGAGCCTGCTCAAGGTCAGCAGTCTTCATGAAGTCATCGATCAAGGCATCATATTCATCGTTCTTGAAGCCAGGAGTGTTGTAGTTACCGGTGGTAGCCGTATCGTTGCGGCTGTGCCAGAACGATTCGAAGTAATCCGGGAATGCAACATTACCAAGGCTCCAGCCAAGGATGTACATATCAAAGTTGGCGTCTACAAATACGGGACCAAGAATGGTGTTGAAACCGGTCAGTTCCGATTTGACAGGCATACCAAGTTCACGTGCCCATTCACCAATCCACTGGTTGAAGGTTGCACGGATAGGATCGTATGCAGGTCCAGGGCCAAGAATGACCTGTTCGGGCATCAGTTTGCCATCAGGCATCTTGAGGCCTTCACCGGGATCGACATCTTGTGTCTTCTCGTTCCATGCCGGTTCCTTCGTCCAGCTCCAGCCGCCTTCTTTCAAAGTGGCAACAGCGGTATTGACACGTTCTTCACGGCTCATACCAACATAAGGAGTCGGGACATCCGGGTTGTACCAGAAGCCATTTCCAGGAGGCATTGCGGAGTACATCGGGAATACGGTTCCCTGCAAAACGTTGTTGATGACAAATTCTTTATCAAGAACAATATCGATGGCTTTGCGGAATTCGTAGTAGCTGGTGGGTTCTTTGCGCATATTGAAGGCCAGGTAGTACATACCATAGTCAGCGTTCGTGTAAACGTTGATGCCTTCACCCTTGAGTGCCTTTTCCTTAAGACCACGGGTCAGGCCGAGGGGGTTCAACACATAGTCGACTTCGCCATCAGCCAATGCGAGGAAAGCAGCATCCTGTGAACCGTAAATCGAGAAGATGATATTCGGGCTGTATGGGCCTGAGGTGTAATGCAGGGTTTCTTCGCCTTCACCCTTACCGTAAAGCTGGTAGGTGGTGCCATCAGGCAGTTTCATCATCCAGGTGCTGTCATCATATTCAATGATTTCAGAACCCTTGAAGTAGTAATCTTTGTTCATCGAGCGTTGCGCAAATGCACCGGCTTCGAGCTTGTCGGTTACATATCCGCCGCCGGAAGGAGCACCAAGTGCGTCAGCTTCGTACAGGGTCTTGCGGGCATTTTCGTATGCTTCGTCGTAAGTTGCCCAAGCATCGCATGCTGCCTTGTCATCATCACTCAGGTCATCAGCTTTGCAGTCTTCAGGTCGATCGACGTCAGGTTTCTGAGCGTCTGTGATGAATGCAGTGGCTTTTTCGACCACGGGGGCCCAGAAGTGCTTGGGGAGAATCGGAGCAAGCGCAATTCCGGCCTGCCAGGTTCCCAAAGAAGGCGCACCGTTGAGATACGTGTACTTGACAGTATAAGTATCGACAACTTCGGCTTTCACATCGGCGCCATTCGGTTTGCACTGATTCGGCCAGTTCTGGGTCAATTGCAGTTCTTTACAAGTGTTGTGCGTGAAAACGACGTCTTCAGCAGTAATCGGTTCGCCGTCACTCCACTTTGCGCCTTCCACCATTTCAACGGTGATGCTGTATGTTTCATCGCCATTGTCCACAATGTCAGGAATTGCCTTCGCCAGGGAAGGAACGAACTGGTAGCGCTGATCGGAAAGACCAAACAGCGACGGGGCTGAACCGGAAAGAATGTACTGGGTCCAAACAGAAGAACCTGGTCCAAGGTAGTTCCAGTAGTTCAAGGATACAGGATCTTCGAAGAGAGCGATGCGGTAAACATCACAGCATTCGCCTTTGACCTCAGCGCTGCCTTCTTCCGCTGCCGGTGCTTCAACTGTCACGACAACCGTCTTGACAACCTCTTCGCCTTTTTCTTTGACGATGACGGTTTTCACAACTTCTTGCGCAGTGGTATTGCATGCTGCCAACACCAATCCGGCAATCAGAAGCAAAGCAAACACGAGGGTTAGCTTTTTAATAGACATTTGTTCTTACTCCTCCTATCTTAGAATTAGGATTATTTTTTCTTACATAAGGGAAAAACTCATTGTTATTGTTTCCTCTGAAATACCACCTCCTTTCAGTTTCTCAAACGGTTCTCTTATGCAATTCTATTTTGTACGATGATGGGCGTACATCGAATTGATAGTACTAAGATTATTATAACATAATCTCTTCCACCACCTTCAAGGGTACGTCCTTTTTTTTATCGGTTCTTTATGATACAACCGTGCCATCCTGCTTCAATAATCACTCTTTTCCGGCACATTTCTTTCCGGTTTCGATTAGCTCCAGGTTATCCAGCCAGGTATCCCCAAACTGCAATGGTTCCAGTCCGCAAAGATCCCCTCGCGAGAGAAGATACTCTGCTCCTAAATATAAAGGGAACGACGGCACCTCTTCGACAAAGATATTTTGCGCATCTTCCTGCGCCATCCGAAAAGCAACCGTGTTTTCCAGCAAATTACCTGCTGCCATACAAGCCTCGTCGAAATCCGGATTGTCGAAACCGGAAGCATTACCGCCTCCCCAGCCGCGGGCATGTTCCGGAAATTCCCCCGGGATTTCATCCCGCAGGAACAATCTGCATCCCTGCCCATCCATCAACGCCCAGGCAAACTGGGCCGCATCGAATTTTCTTCCAAATACCGCCCCGTCAGGTCCTGCTTTCAGCAGCTCGTTCCAGGGAAGCGTTTTGACGTTCACACGAATCCCGCAGGCTTCTTCCATGCCGGCAATCTCTTTCGCTACCATGCGGTGCACATCATCGTCCGGCACCAAATAAGTCACTTCGAAAGGTGTTCCATCAGGTACACCGGGTACCTGAACAGCCCGTCTTGGGGTTGATGGGTTTGCATCATCATCTTTCCACCCCGCCGCATCCAGTAATGCGCCAGCATCTTCGGGCGAGAAAGGGATACTCGCAATGTCATCCGCTGCATACGGATGGTTTTTCGGGAAATACGTATCCGGAAGCGCCTCCGCCGGATACCCGAGACTGTGAATCAATGCCTGCCTGTCGATGCACATGCCAAATGCTTTGCGTACCTCCGCCCTGGCAAAATAGGGAATTCGCTCCGGTGATAACGGTTGAATATCGAAAGTGATTTGCTCCCACGCAGCCCCCAGCATCACATGCATTGCCACGTTCTCAGGCTTCGAAAACTTGCCGGATGTCAAATCAACGCTTTCAAACCCATACGAAGAATCCAGAATATCGCATTCGCCGATTTCCAATGCCTTGATTGCCTGCCCGGTATCCGGAATGAAACGATAGACAAGATAGTCGAAGGCAGGGTATCCTTCCGCCGCTCTGAAATACAACGGGTTTTTCTCCAGCGAAATATGGTCTCCGGAAGTCCACTCCTGAATCTTGTAAGCGCCCCACCCCACCGGTTTTCTCGCAGCCTGCTCAGCATCCGGCAAGCTTCCTGCCGATAAGGTACCCAAAATATGTTCGGGCAACGGGCTAAAGAAGAATCTTCCCGGTTGAACACCCTGAAACCCGGGAATACCCGTCCAGATTACCGTCAGGTTGTCTTCGGCAGTGTACCGGTTCAGAAAATAGAGCTGCTTCCAGGTTGTTCCCTTGAACAATTGTCTGGCGACCCGATACGAAAAAACCGAATCGGCTGCTGTCAACGGGGTTCCATCCGACCACTTCAAACCGGGCAATAAATGGTATGCCACCTGAAGCTCATCGATTTTAACCGCTTCGCTTCCATCGTAGTCAATTGCACATTCTGAATCCGTGCAACCGCTTGGCCGGTAGCGCACTCCTTCATCCAGCGTTACCAGATTGCCGGCATCATCGACGATTTCATCTCCCTTTTCCACGTCGACAGGGATCAATGTTATATCCCCGTTATCCATCGACGGAATTCGTTCGAGGATTACCGGAACAGGCCGGTAATTCATGAAATCAATCGGTCCGTCATAGATTGCCTGATAAATTTGCTTTGCCGCCTGGGTTTGATTGGCATAATAAAACAAAGACGATGGTTCTTTTTTCATGCAAATCGCGAGCGTTTTCGGCGGTACGGTAGTCGGTGACGGGGTTGGTGACGGAACGAGCGTCTTCTGCGGTTCCGGCGTGGTACTGGGTACCGGGTTGCTTGCCTGAAAGATTTGTTTACAGGATGTTAATGTGCCGGTAATCAGGATAATGACGATGATTTGAAGTAATCTGCGCATATTCTTTTGTTTGAAAGTTGAATGGACGGATGGTATCAATATATGTTTCCGTCTGGTTGCTCAATGTGATTCACAGCATCGAAATACAAGTTTGCAAAGAATATGCTGTTGCCCTCGCAAAAACCGTAAACGTAATTTCATTGAAATTGTTATGCGGTCTGCAGACAAAGATATCGTTTTTCTTTTGCCGGATGGGCGCCTGACTTCTCGCAGCACGCATCAAACGGTCTCTCGCATCAAGGGGAAGACTTTCCCGGGAAACCCATTTCTTTAAATAACGGCTGATCAGCACATCTTCCGCATTTCTGCTCCGCTGGTTACGTAAACTCATATCTGACCTCCCGGAAGTTGACCTCACCATCCGTATTCAGGTATTCCTTTAATGCTCGTCTTCCGTAATACAAACGCGATTTCACCGTTCCCACAGGTACGGATAAAATTGTCGAAATATCATCCAGTGAAAGATCATTGATGTAATACAAAACCACAACAATCCGGTGATTCAACGAAAGCGAGGCAATAGCGTTTTGAATGATTTGCCATTCATCATTTTGTTCGATTTGTTCAGATGGTGATTGTTTCTTTCCGGTCGCAAGCCACTCGGCGATATCCCCCAATGGCCGCAGCCACCGTCTCGAGCGCTTTACCCACGTATACGCCAAATTGGCAGTAGTCCGGTAAAGCCACGGTTCAATAGGTCTTCCGGCGTCAACCCGCGAAATGAACCGATACAGCCGCATGAATGCATCCTGTACCAAATCTGCCGCAGCATCCGAATCACCAGTGATAGCCAATGCAGTACGATAGACCAGTTGATTGTGACGGTCGTACAACAGTCCGAGCGCATTCAAATCGCCGTCCTGTAACCGCAGAATCAAGTCTCTGTCAGCAATCAATTTATCACCTTCCGTACAGGCTGCGTTATTCTCGCTGCTTTTATCGGGTACGTACACTCCATGACAACTATATTACTCTCATGGGTATAGTTCGGTTCAATCCTTTGAAGCCTTTTTCATTTTTCGCTATCATTTTATTGGTTATTCGCAGAGCCGTCAATATGACAATCCGTGTTTTCTGAGGTCACCCGGAAACCGGCAACACGTTGATCGCTGCCTTCTTACAGCTCATCTTCCCTGTCTCCAAACCGCAGCCGCAAATAAGACTGATAACGGCTGGGATGTACCTTGCCATCCCGGACTGCCTGTTTCACTGCGCAACCCGGTTCGTGATCATGTGTACAATCATTGAACTGACATTGATCGACAAGCGTCTTGATTTCAGGAAAATAGCCGTCCATCTCTTCCGGCTCGATATCCCACAAACCGAGGGCTTTCAACCCCGGCATATCGGCGACATACCCCCCGTCATCCAGACGAAACAGTTCACGAACCACGGTCGTATGCTTCCCCTTTCTTGTCCCTTTGCTCACTTCCCGGATCGCCAACCCAAGCCCGGGCTGGATGCGATTGAGTAAACTCGATTTTCCCACACCTGACGGCCCCGCAAACGCCGAGACTTTTCCCAGTAGTTTTTCTTTTAATTCTTCCAGACCGATACCAGCATAAACCGAAGTGAAAATCACCGGATACCCGATCCCTTCGTAATAACCGAACATCGCTCTTGCCTGTTCCAATCCCGGAAGGTCGACCTTGTTGAAAACAATCAACGGCAACACTTTCGATGATTCGGCAATCACCAAAAAACGATCAAGCATACGCAACTTGGGTTCCGGATTGGCACAAGCGAAGACAATTACGAATTGATCCGGATTGGCAATCAGGATTTGCTGATACGTTCCACGCGGGGTTGGCGCCAGCCGCGAAAGCAGGCTCTTGCGCGGTAAAACCGCTTCGATCATTCCCTGATTAGCTGACAACGCGCTGACTTCCACCCAATCACCAATAGCCACGATATCACCAAGCCTGCGCCCCCGCTTCAACCGTCCTCTCAGCTTGCAGGTCAGGATTCCCGCGTCGGTCTCGACGGTGTAAAAACCGGATTGTGAACGCACAATTCTCCCCTTCGCCCGACGCCCCAACACTGATTCCTTATCGTTTTTCATCTATTCATCAGTTGTCAGCCACTGACTATTGTTCCGTATCATCCGGAGTCGGTGTAGCCAATACACCGGGCTGCGATTCCCACGGCAAGGTGCCGCGGCCGCCTTCGAAATACAGTTGAACCATCGCTCTGAATATCGGCGCCGCCACCAGTGAACCCTCGCCGCCATTTTCAGCAATGACCACAATGGCAATATCCGGCTTGTCTTTCCTTCCCTTGCGGGTATACCCGACGAACCAGGCATGCGGTTTGCCGGACCCTGACTCCGCCGTACCGGTTTTCCCGGCAAGCGGATAGTAATTTTTGCTCATCCCGGCGAGTATCCACTGAGCTGTACCCTTGGGATTCTCGACCACGCTGATCATGGCTTTCTGGATTGTTTTCAGGTTTTCAGCGCTAACCGGCAAGTTCCCATCGACAATTGGCTCAAACTCCCGCACGGGGTCTCCTTCCGGAGGTACGATTTTTTCGATGATTTGCGGACGGTAAACCACACCGTCATTGCCAATTGCAGCAACGAATTTCGCAACCTGCAACGGAGTTACCAATACATTCCCCTGCCCGATAGCCTGGTTGATTGCATCGATTTCACTTCCGGGAACGGGAACCTGGCCTTCTTCTTCCTCCACACCTTCGATGCCGGTCGGGCTGCCCAGCCCAAAGCCATGTGCCATATTCGTTACAGCATCCGTAAGTCCCCTTCGGTACAAATCCAGCCCGATATGCCAGAAGAACGGATTACACGACCGCATAAGCCCTTCCGGCAGGGTGAGCATACCGCTCGGTTTGGTTTTACCGTCTTCCTGAAAATGCTCCCACGTCCAGTCATACCGCGGCGGCAGCCCCTGAATTTCATTGAAAGAATACTGGCAGTCATACGTTGTTTTCGGGGTATAGAACCCTGACTCCAGCGCCGCTGCCATAGTGATGATTTTGAAAACCGACCCAAGCGGATACAAGCCCTGAGATGCCCGATTGAGCAAAGGCTGCCCGCCATCGACGCTGTATATTTTCGCCAGCTGTGCCGATGAGTTGTTGTTTTTCGGTTCGAAAGCATTCGGGTCGAACCCCGGTGAAGAAGCCATCACCAGAATTTTCCCGGTACCGCGCTCCATGACGATAACAGCGCCTTTGAATTTTTGCAGTGCAAGCTGCGCCCCCAGCTGCATCTTCTTATCCAGCGTTGTGTAAATCGCTTGTGCCGGTTTCGCCGGTACATCAGCAATTTTCGTTACCACCTTGTCGTCAGGGCCAATCACATACAATGTGCCCCCGCGTGTACCGCCCAGATAAGGCTCACCCCATCGTTCGATTCCCTGTCTGCCGACTTTTTCATCGACATTGTATCCGAGCCTTTTGAATTTTTCCGTCTCGCTCGCCTGAATCAGGCTGACATATCCAACTGCCTGCGGAGCAATACCATTGTTGAAATAAAACCGGGAAGTAAACGGGAACATCACCAGCCCGTTATAATGGTATCCATTGCCAACATCGAATCGCTGCTGAACCTTGTCATACGGAGCCTCTCCGACAGGAAGATACCAATCGGAATTCGGCGGAAAATCGGCATACATTTGTGCCACCGTATTCGGATGAACCCCCGTCAGCCACTGCACCTGGTTGAGCACATCATCTTCAGTATCAGGATCGATTTCCCCGGGCATCAAACCGACGGATACCGCCTTGGCATAAGCGGCAATCGCACTCCCGTTGCGGTCATAAATATTCGCTCGGGAAGGGATATGTCTGTCCATCCACAGGTAATTTCCATTCGCCAGTTCGGGCAGGATTAGATTCTCCGCCCACTGTACCCGCCATTTTCCGTCTTCGAGGCTCAAATTCATCGAAGTCTCGCGTTCGATTTTCCCGACCAGAATAGAATCCAGAACCGTCCGATACCCGACCTGGGCACTGTGCGTGTCTTTGATGAAAGTTGAGAGAATTTCATAATCCACGCTTTTCGCAGCCGCTTCGGCAACGATACTTTTATACCATTTCGTGAACTTTTCCTCGGTGATTGCATCCTTGCTCACCGTCGTCAACATTGCATACATCTTCTTGTAATCATCAGCCTTCCAGGCGTCCAGATAAGTCTGTGCCGCCTGTTTCGCATCCGGCACAGGAGTCGTATACAATTTTGGCGGAGGCAAGGTATTCGTGCTCGTGCTGGCAATTGTTGCCGGTACCGTTGCGGGTATCTTTTGCCCCGGCATCGTACACCCCGCAGCACCCCATAACAAATTGACAACAATCAACAATCGGATAACTTTTACAAGATGTGTTTTTTGCCACCAACTACGAAAAGAGTTCCTTTTCATCATTTTCCTCACCAATCGAATCTAACAAGCAGCAGATTCATTTCCATCCTGCAATATATGTTCATATACCGTACAATCAAACCCGAAAGTTTGCCGGCAAATTGCAGGAATATTGTTGGACCCCGAAATACCATGATATTTCAGGATTCGCGAAAGATGACATAATGGCAGCCCGACAACATTTGCATAACAGCCGTTCAATCTTTCGACCGGATGAAATCCGGCATGTTGAATGGCATAAGCCCCTGCCTTATCCAGCGGGTCTTTACTTTTAATATACTCATCCATTTCCTGGTCACGGTAATTCCGCATGCGAACCTCTGTCATGCAAATCGTTTGGCACGAATCACCGGCAGGTTTGCGAACCACGCTCAAAGCGGTAAACACCTGATGGGTTCTTCCCCGTAAACTTGTCAAAATGCGTCTTGCATCCGGTGCATCCACCGGTTTTCCAAGAATGGTTTCATCATCTGCGACAATTGTATCAGCAGCTAAAATCAATGCGCTCCCGTCAGCATGTTCCGCCACCCAACGCGCTTTCATCTCGGCAGCCCTTTGCACATACTCGCGCGGGGCTTCACCGGGAAACGGCTGTTCATCCACTTGCGCCGGCAACACCTCGAAACGAACACCCAGCTTCTCCAACAGCCATTTTCGCCGCGGAGAATTGGATGCCAGAATTACCAGAGGAGTGTTCCTTGTTGTTTTTTTGTTTTCCATGGTGTCATCTATCATTAAATCGTCTGATGATTCTAACACAAACCGGAATTCATCTTTCACAAACCGTTTTCCCGTTGTACAATTCGGAAGGATGATACCACCACTATTCTACTAACCTATTCGGGAGGGAACTCATGTTGTCATTGAAAGATCGGATCATGCAGGAAGGGAAAAACCTTGGAAACGGCATTCTCAAGGTAGATGGGTTTATCAATCATCAGGTCGATCCGGTGTTGATGGACGAAGCCGGAAAAGAATTTGCCAGACGCTTCAAAGACATCGGTGCCACGAAAATTCTTACCGCCGAAATCTCCGGCATCGCCCCGGCTGTTAGCACCGGGCTGCATATGGGATTACCCGTGGTATACGCGCGCAAACACAAACCCATTACCATGCCTGATCAGGTATTCCTGACACTTGCTCCGTCCCACACCAAAGGGCGCACCGTAGAACTGATTGTTTCTCCCGAATATCTTGCCGGTGGCGAAAAAGTCCTGATCATCGACGACTTTCTTGCCAGTGGTGCGACCATTCTCGGGCTGGTTCGCCTTGCCCACATTGCCGGAGCATTTGTCATCGGTATCGGCGCACTAATTGAAAAATCCTTCGAAGGCGGTCGTGAAGCACTGATGGATCTCAATGTGCCTGTCGAAACCCTGGTACAAATCAGCCGAATGGACGACGAAAAGATTTACTTCGAGGATTAAGTTAAAAGAAAGACGCAGACAGAAAAGGTTCCAATGAATCCAACTATCTCGAAAACCGCGCACGATACAATCATCATTCTTGATTTCGGCTCTCAATATACACAATTGATTGCCCGCCGCATCCGGGAATGTAATGTTTATGCAGTTCTGTTCCCATGGAATACGCCGGAAGAAACGATCATGGCATACCAGCCGAAAGGATTCGTGCTATCCGGCGGGCCGGCTTCCGTCTTTGCACCCGGTGCGCCACAAATTCCGGCATATGTGCTGGCTTCCGGGCTGCCAATTCTGGGGATTTGCTATGGAATGCAAGCCCTGACATATTCACTGGGCGGTAAAGTTGCACAATCAACTGAGAGGGAATATGGTCAGGCGATTCTGCAAACAATTACACCCAACCCCCTGCTGGATGCAGGAGAACAACCCGTATGGATGTCTCATGGTGATCGTATCGAAACACCCCCGCCGGGGTTCGTGCCGTTGGCAAAAACGAACAATTCACCGGTTGCAGCCATCGGAAATTCCCGAAAACGATACTACGGGGTCCAATTCCACCCTGAAGTCCACCATACACCGAAAGGGAAACAAATCTTCGAGCATTTCGTCATCGATATATGCGCCGCCACCCCAAACTGGACACCCCAGTCAATTATCACGGAAAGCATCGAAAACATCCGCCGTCAAGTCGGGAACAAAAAGGTGCTCTCCGCAATCAGCGGAGGCGTAGACTCCAGTGTTGCCACTGCCCTGGTTCACAAAGCGGTCGGCAGCCAGCTTTCTGCCATCTTCATCGACAACGGATTGCTTCGAAAAAATGAAGCACAGCAAGTCATCGAAACCTTCGAAGGGCATCTTGGTGTGCAACTTTTTGCCATCGACAGCGTCGATGAATTTATGGAAGCATTGCGCGGGGTGATTGCTCCCGAACAAAAAAGACGAATCATTGGAGAACGCTTCATCCGCATCTTCGAACGTGAAGCGAAAAAGATGGGTTTGCCGCCTTTTCTCGTTCAGGGAACCATTTATCCGGACGTTGTCGAGTCGAGTGCCCCGGATAGGGCACAAGCGCACCGGATCAAAACCCACCACAATGTCGGCGGGCTGCCTGAAAATATGCAATTCAAGCTGGTCGAGCCGCTTCGTTACCTGTTCAAAGACGAAGTGCGAAAAGTCGGGGAAGCGCTGGGATTACCCGAAGAAATCATCTGGCGCCAACCTTTTCCGGGCCCCGGCTTGGCTGTTCGTTGCCTCGGTGAAATTACCAAGGAACGCCTTTATCGTTTGCGGGAAGCGGACGCCATTTTCAGGGAAGAATTAAAGAAAGCCGGGCTTCTGCACATGAACGTTCATCAACAAGCCATCTCCGGCTCTGCCCAGGCTTTTGCTGTGCTGCTCCCAATTCGCTCCGTAGGTGTAATGGGTGATCAGCGTACATATCAGGAAACCATTGCTTTACGAGCGGTAACTACGGAAGATTTTATGACCGCTGACTGGGCAAGATTACCATTCGATTTGCTCGCCCGGGTCTCCAACAGGATTGTCAACGAAGTCAGCGGGGTAAACCGGGTTGTTTATGACATTTCGACCAAACCTCCCGCAACAATCGAATGGGAATAAACAAATTACATTCTCTTCGGGTATAGCCCTGTATTTTGGACAAACAGGAGGATATCATGAAATATTCGGAAATACTTTCACGTGCGTGGAAAATCGGCTGGAAATACAAGGTGTTGTGGGTTTTCGGTTTGTTCATCGGTGGCGGTGGAATATCTTGTAACACTAACTATCATTTTCCCGTACCATCACAAGCGGAACGAATTCCATTACCGCCAAATTTACAACACAGTATACAATCAATCAATCACATCCTGAACAACATTCCACAAGGGACAATAATTCTGTTTGTTCTTGCGATCACGGTGATCTTATTGTTCCTTCTCTTATTATTTATGATATTAAGGTCGATTGGAAAGATCGGGATAATCCGTGGAACACTCGATGCGAATGATGAAGCAGAAACGCTTGGCTTCAAAGCGTTGTTGAAAAGCACCTTTCCGTTCTTTTTGCGATTGTATTTCCTTAATCTCGCCATCTTGATTGTATCTTTGGCCATCAATTCCACAATGATCATACCTGTCGTTCTGTATGGAGTTCTCCAATCAGGGATAGGTGTATTGTGTCTCATCCCGTTTATACTCATTCACAGCCTATTCGCATTCCCGCTTCGCATATTTATCGAACAAACATCAATCGCTTTGGTTGTTGAGGATCTGGATATCGTCAAAAGCATCGAAAGAGGTTGGAACGTTTTCAAAGAACACTTCTGGAATCTGCTCATCCTCGGCATTATTCTCGCTGCCATTCCCTTTGCAGTTGGGTTGATCCTTTTATTGCCCATATTCGTGATGTTGGCACCAGCAGTCATGGTTGTATTTACCTATCTCAGCGGTGCTGCTGCAAATTCAACTATTCCCATCGGATTCTTCATCGTTGCGGTCATTTTGTTATTGATTTGCCTCGTGATTCAATGGCTGCTCAACGCTATATTGGCAACTTTCGTGGAATCTGCATGGACATTGGCTTTTCTCGAAATAACACCAGCTCATCAAATTGATGAAGAGTCCGAGGATCCCGAAGCATCCAGTCTCCCTGACGCATCCTAAACCAGACAATCATCACATTCACTCTTTTCTTTTCGAAAGCAGTCCCTGCAATATTTTTCCGGGACTGTTTTCCTTTTTCTTCTCTTTCCCCAATTCCCCTTTGTGCTAAAATTCATCCATGCCTAAACTCATCAGCAAAGTTGGCTTGCTGCTTACCCTTTCTCTTCTCTTGGTTATTCCCTCTTCCGGCTTCGCCCGCTTTTCATCAGCCGGGTTCATCGAGTCTATCGATACTACTATGTTCCCGTCGGTTTCCATGACCCTGCGGGTTTTCGATGCTCAGGGGGTATTCCTGCACAAGTTACGTTCCACACAAATCTCTGTGCTGGAAGATTCTTCAAAACTTACCCCGACAAAAATCGAAGAACACAAACCGGGAGCACAAATTGTTTTTGCATTGAACCTGGGACAATCATTCGCTATCCGGGATAGCAACGGTGTTTCCCGTATCGACCGCATCAAGGAAACTTTGCTCACCTGGGGAAAAGCCCTCCGGAAAACGAACAACGACGACCTCACTTTGATTACCAACGACGGTATCGAATACAGCCATTTGAAATCTGCCGGCGATTGGCTAAAACGCCTGACAGATTACGAGCCGTCCCCCAAAAAAACCAACCCGACATTGAATATCCTGTCAAGAGCCATCGACCTGGCGATGGACCCACCCGACCAGAATGGCATGGGAAAAACCGTCATCCTGATTACCCCACCCCCCCGGCAAGCTGCACTCGACACTTTGCAGGAACTTGCCACCAGAGCCAGCCAGCAGCACGTACATATCAATGTCATGATGGTTTCATCGGCAACCT
This sequence comes from uncultured Anaerolineales bacterium, assembly GCA_964457375.1. Lineage (GTDB taxonomy): Bacteria > Chloroflexota > Anaerolineae > Anaerolineales > UBA11858 > G519. The sequence continues at coordinate 21,939 of CAYWFK010000020.1, read as the reverse complement.
TGTTCGATTCTCCGGCAGCGAAAAAGCTCGAAGACATTGCCGATCAAACCGGCGGCAAATTTTTTCCGTTTTCCGGCACCGAAGAAATCCCTGACCCGGAAACCTTCATCGAACCGTTCCGCTATATCTACCAGATTGTCTACCCATCACAAATTACCACAAGCGGGAATCATGTTGTCTCCCTGAAAATCAATTCAGGGGATGCCCTTTACGAATCAAATTCAGTGTCCTTCAAAATCCTGATCCTTCCGCCCAACCCGATGTTTGTCTCTCCGCCACTCGAAATCATTCGCACCATGGACGAAAACCAGACATCCGAAGAAAACCCGTTAACCTCCTATCTCCCGAAAGACTATACCCTGCGTATTCTGGTCGAATTCCCGGACAGTCATCCCCGGCCGCTTTCCCTGACAGCCCTCTATATCGACGGCAAGCCGGTGGCGGAAAACAAAAAGGAACCATTCGATACTTTCAACTGGGATCTCTCTCCCTACCTTTTCAGCGGGAAACACTCCGTTCAGGTAAAAGCAGTCGATTCGTTCGGGCTCACGGGACAAAGTATTCAATCGACGGTGAAAATAACAATCAAACACCGTCCGCGCGATATATTGATTACAATTCGCAACCACGCCCAGCTGGCAGTCATCATCACAGGCATCACACTGCTTGGTGCTGTATTGTTCTATCTGGTCGTTTCCGGCCGGATTCGTCCGCGCCCGTTTGGCAGATTGAATGCGGATACCAAGCCGAAACTCAAACCTGTATCTCTTCCCGGAACAACAAATGCCCTTGCGAAGCAAGATTATCACAAACGCGAATCGGCTTTCCGCGCCTGGCTAAGAAAAAAAAGAGAAAACGCCCAACCCGTCCGCAACACATCGACTGCGTATTTGTTACCGCTCGATACCACCGACGAAAAACGATTTCCGCAACGCATTGAACTGGGCAGCGAAACCCTGACCCTGGGTTCAGACGGAAATATGGCAAAAATCATCTTTAACGATCCGACAATTAGCCCGCTTCATGCTAAAATCATACTGGATGAACACGATAATCACAAAATCTTCGACGAAAAATCAGCCTCTGGGGTTTGGGTCAATTATGAGCAAATCGGAATTGCCGGGGTTGTGCTGAAACACGGAGACACAGTATACTTGGGAAGAAAAGGATTCCGGTACCTGAAAAAAGAAACTCGCGGATTACCTCATCCTGTGATAACGACCTTGGAGAACAAGTCTTGATACCCTCAAAACACGCCCACGTCTATACAGCTGCGGCTACCCATCCGGGAATGACAGGGAAAAACAACGAAGACCGTTTTGCAATTTCCGCTTACCTAATCAGCGAAAAAGACAAAACACCGTCCACATTTGCAATTGTAGCAGACGGGGTCGGCGGGCACAACGCAGGGGAAATAGCCGCTGAGATTGCAGTCGATACGATCACGAATGCCATCGCAAAAAGCGACGCAGATAACCCCCAATCTATTCTGCAAAACGCAATCGTCCAGGCGTCTTCTGAAATCTTCCGGCAATCGACAGTCTACGCTTCACAAGGGGGCATGGGCTCGACATGCGTATGCGCATGGATTATTCGCGACCGCTTATTCATCGCCAATGTCGGTGATTCGCGAATCTATCTGATCCGTAACGGGGCAATTTACCAGTTAACCAAAGACCACAGCTGGATTCAAAATGCCATCGATCAAGGCATTGTCGATCCTGCCGAAGCGAAAAACCACCCGCGTGCGCATGTCATCAACCGGTATCTTGGTTCCGAGATTCAGGTCATCCCCGATTTCCATTTCTACAAACCCGGGCCGGAAAACACCGCCGCCCCAGTCGATGAACAAGGGCTCAAACTCGAGCCGGAAGACATCATCCTGCTTTGTTGTGACGGTTTGACCGATGTTGTCACCGACGACGAAATTTTATCCATCGCAACATCCAGTGAACGCACACAGGCAATTCAGGCTTTGATCGATCTTGCCAACCAACGCGGAGGACCCGACAACATCACAATCATCATGCTGGAAGTGCCGCACAATGTTCTCCGGTCGAAATCACAAGGCAAATTCCCGTTTACGGGAAACTGGCGTCTGTTCGGCAAATCATGTCTCATTACCCTGTTGGCGCTCGGTTTGCTGCTTGGTTTGTCAATTGGCTATCTCTGGTATAAAACACGCCAGCCGCCCCCAACTCCTACACCAACGGGTGTTCACGCCCCGCTTCTTTCACTTGCAACGCCATCCCTTTCCGGCACAACCCCGCCGGAGGAAGAGCGTGCTGCCGTCACCCTGACACCCGCATTGCAAAAAACACCTGAACTGGCAACCTATACCCCCTGGGCAACATCGACACAAGCTGGCATGCCCGCAGCCACTCAAACCCCCTGACATCTGCACGCAAACACAAAGGCAAGCCTTGGCACACCACACACCGCCTATGGTAACGGGGCAAAATATACTTTATCTTTCAATGCCAGATAAATCATTCGCAATTTGCTGACCGTAAAAGCAGTTGCCGGCTGGCGGCTCGTGATATTGTGCGGTCTGATTCGATCGAGGTAACGCATCCTCAAACTAAAATGGTAGACGGTCTGTTGTTCCGCATCCAATAAATAAACAGATGGATCAGGCGGAGGTAAAAACTGTATCCCCGAAAAAACCGCGTCATCGATTGTCGGTTTGTTGTCAAATCCGGGTCTCGGATCCGCAATCAACACCGGGTCCGTGCATTTGGAGTCTGCCTGCGTCGAACGGCTCAAAGAACACATCGCAATCGTCCCGTCAGCATGCAGCAGAAACAAATCACCGTCATGGACAATCATATCGATTCCGTCAGTCAGATTTGCCGTTTTGCCGGTAAAAAAAGCCGTCGGAGGGCTTTTCAAACTATCCGTGCCCCAAAAAATCCACACATTGTTTTTCACCGTGTCGAGCACATAAATAGCCGACTCGTCGACAGCAATCGAAGCCGTCATTCCCCAACCGCCATTCGGTGCGGCAAGTTTCTCGATAAAAGGGGTAACACTCCCGGGTTCACACCCGATAACATGTCCTTCTCTGTCAATCCCAATTAGTTTCGCATTCAGATGGTTTACTTTGGGCAGCAAGGCAATATCGACCAGCGGGCCAACGGACACAGAAGCGTTAATGGGGCCACAGAGAAAATTTTGATCCAGCGTATATTCCTGCGCCGCATACTTCGCATGAAACACATTACCATCCGTGTCGTTCAGCAGGTACAAATCCCCTTTGTCACTCCCTTTGTCTGACACGACAATACGCGAGATAACCGTCCCCTTGGGTAAACGTTCTGTCAATGCGGGGATATAATCAATCCGGTAAACGATATCCATCTGGTCGAGAACCTTATTGGCATAGTCCCGTAAAGTTTTCGATTCCTTGGTTTCTTTATATTTTTCAGCCTTGTCCAGATAAGTTAGCGCGCTAATCCATTTTTCGCGAATCAATATCGGGTCCTGTGAGTCGACTGCAACTTGTGCTGCTTCCTGCGCAAGGTTGAAATTCTGATTATAGATGGCCCCCCGGCCTCGCTGAAAATAAACAATGCTTGCCAGTGCTACCACAAAAACAGGCACAGCCAAAGCCACCGTCAACATCACGGACGACGGAATAGTAAACAAACTTTCGTCCGGCAGCATGCGCTTCAGGAAACTTCCTAACTCCCGTGAATAATCTTTTAGCACACTGCGCATGACCACGAAAGTTTTTTCAGCACGTGGCAGCACTTTTTCCCGCAGCGAATCAACGGCAGATTTTCGTCTGACAACCCGGGTATGCTTCCGCACGTTCCCTGTTCCCGCCGGATTTCCCGGCATGCGGCGGCTTCCCGCTCCGGGTCTCCGGGCATCCCTTCTGCCAGCCGCAGATGCACCTGAAAATTGAGAAGGTGCGGTACGCGCTTTTTGATAATCAGCCGGAGCAGATTCTTTCCGAGCGGATGGCACACCTGTGGAAAGCGGTTCCGCAGAATCAGGAGAAACCGAAGGCATATCAGCAAAAGGCTCGTTCGGAAGAGCATGCTCTTCCGGTTTTTTGGGTATGTCTTCCACACCGGAATCCCGGATGACAGGATCGGGTGTTTTTTCCAAGGCAGATGGCTGATTTGCTCTCCGTCTCTCGCCCGCTCTACTCGCAGAGATCTTTCTGGGCTGCACCTTTTGCCAAGACACCACACGGATTTGCCCGGTTCCTGTTCTCATCTTTATAAACAAAGCCTGACAATCCCTGACAGATTCCGGGAACAAAGCAGCCCGAATATCCGTTGCAAGTCCCCTTCTCACCCTGGTCAACAAATCTTCCGTCCAGATTTCCGGAGCATCCGGGGTGATCAATAACATATCGGAAGAATTAATCGTTGCCTGATAAAACCGGTAAGGCGCTGTCTTTGCAAGGCCCAGTCCCCTGCGGGCAAACGCGTCTTCATGGAAGTGCTTCACACCGTCAGGCTGCAATAAATAAGCATGGGCATCACCGGATTGCATCAGATACAAATGCCTGTCTTTCAGGACAGCCAGCGAAAGCCTTGCAAAGGTTGGTTCACCCTCACCGCTACGCTTCCGGTTCCAGGATAGCAATTCCCGGTTCAATGCTTCGGCAACATTACGCATCACTGAGGTTGCCGAACCGGATGCCTTGAAGTACGTTTTCACCAAGTAAGCCAGCAAGCTCGACTTCGCTTCGTCTGTCAACGACGGAGCGCCATCGAACGTCAATTGAGCAACCAGCCGGTCGAAATGGCGGCTGCGTTTTGCCCCTCGCGGCGGTAGCGCAGCGATGTAATTCAACGGTTCAGAAACAAGCTGCCCGTGCCTTCGGGTTAGAGGAATTAAGAAGATATCCAGAGAAACTGTCATCATACCTGTTCATTCATGTCATCGTTTTGTTCCAATGACATTATACTGGTAAAATGCCTGAGAATGAAATTTCCTTCAACGAATGATTTACTGGAGTTTTGATGATTTTCAACCAAGTTCGGACGCTCGAAGAATTCGCATCGCTTAAACAGCCATGGAACGCTCTTCTTGAAAAGAGTGCAAGTCATGTACCATTCCTGCGTCATGAATTCCTTTTTTCCTGGTGGCAAACACTCGGCGGTGGCGAGTGGGAAGAAGGAGAACTGCACATCATTACAGCCCGGAACGATGCCGGGGTTTTAACCGGTATTGCCCCGCTGTTTTCAACGACCGGTCCAGACGGACATCCCATCATGATGTTTCTCGGCAGCCATGAAATTGCAGACTATCTGGATTTCATCGCCCCCGTACCCATTCTGGAGACATTCATCGAAGGCTGTCTTCGTTTTCTTGCCAATGATTCTGCATTTGAATGGAAAAGACTCAACCTGTACAACCTGCCCGGCCATTCTCCGTCTATCCCCGCCCTGAAAAAAGCCGCCGATTCATCCCGTTGGAAATACGACGATACCATGCTCCAGCCTGCACCCCTGATAAACCTGCCCGCCGACTGGGAAACGTATCTCGCGGCTTTGAAAAAGAAACAGCGGCATGAAATCCGCCGCAAGATTCGCCGTGCAGAACAAGCGGACTTGCCAATTCGCTGGTATATCGCCGAAGACGATGCCTTGCTGGATGATGAAATCGAAGCATTTTTCTATCTGATGTCGCAAGACAAAGCCAAAGCGGCTTTTCTGACCCCGAAAATGCGCCGGCAAATGCGGAAAATCATCCGGCTCGCTTTCGAAAACCAATGGTTGCAGCTTGCTTTCATTGAAATCGGCGGGAACAAGGCGGCAGCCTACTTGAATTTTTCCTTTGGTAACCGCGTCTGGGTTTACAACTCCGGAATCAACTATGGCTTTGGGAAGTATTCCCCTGGCTGGGTACTTCTCGGCTACCTGATTCGCAAGGCAATCGAAGACGGTTATGAAATTTTCGATTTCATGCGCGGAGACGAAGAATACAAATACCGCTTCGGGGGCATCAACCGCTATGTGCACCGCCTGATGCTTGAAAAGAGCTGATTCCCACCATGCAACGCCCTTGTCCATGCGCAAGCTGCGCATGGCAGATTCGTTCGTTTTTCCCGATGAACTTTTTGTGTCGTAAAGCCAGCAGTACTTAATAAAGAAGATACCGTAAGAAGCCGGTTGACCACCGAAAAGCCCGGTATCATCACACGGCAAACGATTTCACAATAGAAGCGCCGCAATCATTCTCCCGCCGGTTTTTCCGTTATAATCACCACATGTTTTCTTTGGCAATTCAGGCAGGCGGCAAATCATCCCGCATGGGGCAAGACAAGGGAATCCTTCCTCTGGAAGGCAAACCGTTAGTTACCCGCGTAATCGAGCGCATTTGCCCGCTTGCCGACGAGACATTCATCACCACCAACCGTCCTGAGCACTATGCTTTTCTGGGCTTGCGCATGGTGGCGGATATTGTTCCCGAGCGGGGCGCACTCGGCGGGTTGTATACAGCGCTTGAAACTGCGAACCGCCCTTATGTGATTGCGATAGCCTGCGACATGCCTTTTGCCAATCCTGAAATGATCAAGGCAATGCAGAAACTGCTACTCGAAAAAAAAGCAGATGCAATCATTCCCCAATCGTCCAACGGACTCGAACCCCTGCATGCCATCTACCGCAAAGAAACCTGCCTGCCACCGGTGAAGCGCGCACTGGAAGCAGGAAAATGGCGTCTGATTTCCTGGCATGCAGAAGTCAAAAACATCCTGATTTTTTCCACCACCCAGGTCAAACGTTACGACCCCATTGAACTGTCTTTTTTCAATGTCAACACCCCGGAAGAATTCCGTCATGCACAGGAAATCCTGCGCATGCAGCATCCGGAATGACCGGTATTTCTTACAGGAGAAAATCCCATGAGTTTAGATATTCGAAAAATCCGCAGAAAATTCCCTGCGCTGGCAAGCGACGCTATCTTTCTGGATAATCCGGCAGGTACACAAGTCCCCCGCCAGGTAGTGGAAAGAATCTCCGCATACTTAACCACAACCAACGCCAACCATGGCGGTTCGTTTTCCACAAGCAGGCAATCCGAAGCACTCGTGCAGGAAGCCCGCCAGATGTGCGCTGATTTCGTCAATGCCGGCAGTGCCGACGAAATCGTTTTCGGGCCAAACATGACCTCCCTGACATTCAACATCACCCGTTCCATTGCTCACTGGCTCACGCCCGGAGACCATCTGGTGGTAACCCGCCTCGACCATGACGCCAATATTTCCCCATGGTTGAGAATCGCAGCAGAAAAAGACTGCACCGTCGACTGGGTCGATTTCGACAAGGAGACCGGTCGCCTGAATCTGGAAACACTTGAACAAGCCCTTCGCCATCATCCCCGCATCGTTGCTGTCGGGTACGCTTCCAACGCACTGGGCACAATCAATCCCGTCAAAAAAATCATCGAAATGGCACACAACGCCGGATCATTGGTTTACATCGATGCCGTGCAGTTCGCTCCCCATGGATTGATTGATGTGCAGGTACTCGACTGCGATTTTCTAGTATGTTCCGCGTATAAATTCTATGGTCCCCACGTCGGAATCCTGTACGGGCGCTATGATCTGCTCGACAAACTCGACGCGTACAAAGTGCGCCCTGCCCCATCCACGCCGCCGGAGAAATTCGAACGAGGAACCGGCAACTTCGAAGGAATTGCCGGGGTTCTAGGAGCACTCGAATATCTGGAATGGATTGGGAAAACATACGGAGCAGATTATCTTGAACGCTACCAATCCCGTTACCAGGGACGGCGCCTGCATCTCAAGCAAGCCATGGCTGCCACCCGCGCCTATGAATATGAACTTTCCCGGGCGCTGCTGGAAACCATCCGCGAAATTCCCGGTGTGCACATCTACGGGAATACCGACATCCGCAAACTGGAGGAACGTGTCCCCACCGTAAGTTTCACCATCCGGGGCTGGCACCCGCAGAAAATCGCCGCAGCGCTTGGGGATGCAGGTATTTTCGTTTGGGACGGAAATTATTATGCGCTGGCTGTCACCCGGTACCTGGGGGTCGAAGAAAGCGGCGGAATGGTTCGCGTCGGAGCGGCGCATTACAACACTGTCGATGAAATCAAAAAATTTGGAGAAACTTTACAAAAAATAATCGGCGCAAGATAAAAAAAGTTTCCCCCAAAAAACAACTATTCCATCAAGAAAAAACCGCAAAAGAAATTAAAAGACAAATGCCCGAGTGAGGGGGGCACCCGGACATTTGTCGACTGTTATTATACACATTTTTCCGGTTTTGTCAAAACATTTTACGGATTTTAATAATTAATTAATATTCCGGCCGCCGGCATTTGCCGGTATTTTCCGTTTTCAATGTCATCAAATATTGTTACAAAATTCTTCCTTTTTTTGCTTGTCACCTGCTATTCACCCTTTACTTTCGGCTTCGCACCGCACGAATATTCACCGGTCAACAAAAGAACAACCGGTATCCTTCCTGATGCCGCCACCACACCCCCGGTTACCGGCAAACCGCCAACCCACACATTCGAGGACAATGCATCCATTTATCCCCAATCCTGGGTATATCCAAGGTTCACAAATAAATTATAATCAACCCATGCGCGATCTGGATTTAATTCAAAGAGCCTGGCGGAACTTCATCATTCATGGAGAAATTCCGAAAGATCTTGACCCGACAATCATCAACTCATGGCGGCGTTCCACTCCCCGGTTAAACCCCTGGAACCAGGCGATTCTGAAAAAACTGCAGCCGGCTAATTTATCCGAAGCACGCAAGGCAAATGCGCGTCTGGTTTCGATTGCCCGTCCAATCATGGAAGATATATATCAATACACGGAAGGATCGAACACAGCAACGCTGCTTCTCAATGGCGGCGGTTACATTCTGGATATGTGCGGTGACCCGTCGATGATTTCGTTTGCAGAAAAACACGGCATCGGGATGGGCACCCTGGTTTCCGAAGGACAAAGTGGCACGATTTCCTTTGCCATTCCGTTTTTCGAAGGAGTGCCTGCAAGTGTAATTGGTGCGGAACACTTTTTGGCACAATTCCACAATCTTGCAGACGTTGCCGCACCGATTTTCTCCCCCACAGGACGAATTCTCGGGATATTAGGGTTGATTACCCGTGCGGAAAACTATCACCCGCATTCCTTCGGTATCGTCATCTCCGGTGCTCGTGCCATCGAAGGACAATTGATCGCCAGCGACTTGCTCGACGAGCAAAACATCCAGCTGACGGAACTGAACACCATCCTGGCGACCCTTTCCGAAGGAATACTCGTCTGGGATATCGACGGGACATTAATCCATGTCAACCGCACGGCAACCAAAACCCTCGGCCTTGCCACCACGCAGCTGGTCGGAAGGCCCATCAATGAGCATATCCACTTCCCGCCGATAATTTATGACGCACTGCACAACCACCAAACCCTTGAAAACATCGAAGTCAACATCCGTGTCGACCAAAAACCAATCAACTGTATCCTCAATCTCGCCTACGCCCAAAAAGGGAACGAACGACAATGGATCATCGCCACCCTGAGAGAAGCCAAAGATGTGCGCCAGCTGGTACAGCGCCAGATGAGCGGCTGGATGGCTTTATCACTCAAAGACCTCAACGGTGAATCCGCCCAAATCCGCAAGATACGCCGCACCGTCAAAGCATCCGCCAACGCCCGCGCCTGCATCCTCATTCGCGGGGAAAGCGGAACAGGGAAACTCGACCTCGCCCGAATCATCCACAACGAGAGCAACCGCCGGGACGGTCCTTTTCTGATGTTCAATTGCCGGTCTATTCCGGTTGGCATGATCATGAGCGAATTGCTTGGACACGATGAAGGCGTCTCCGCCAAAGACCCCGGGGGACGCCCCAGCAAATTCGAACTTGCACAAGGCGGTACGTTGTACTTGCAGGAAGTCGAAAGCCTGCCCATCGAAGCACAAACCGTCTTGCTGAACACCATCGACCTGGGCATCGTCATCCGTCTGGGCAGTGCAAGGGCAATCCCCGTGGACGTACGCATCATCGCATCGACAACCGCCAACCTCGAAAAGCTGATTGCAGCCGGCAATTTCCGCGCAGACCTGTACTACCACCTGAGCCCCTATGAAATCATGCTCCCCCCGCTGAGAGAACGCCGCGATGATATTCCCCACTTTGTCGAAAAGGTACTCAACCGCTTCAACAAACAACAAAACCGGAACATCCGCTTTACAGCAGATGCACTGGAATGCTTCCGGAATTATTATTGGCCGGGAAACATCCGCGAGCTTGAATCCGTGGTCGAACGCGCAATCATTCAGGCCGGGAATTCGGAAATCATCGCGCCGATGCACCTGCCCGAGTATATCCGGGTTCCGGGTACCGGACCGCTGTCGATGAATCCGGAAGAAAAATCGCTAACGCTGGACGAAATCGAACGCGAAGCGCTCATTCGCGCCGCCCGCATTTGCAACGGCAATGTAACCAAAATGGCAACCATGCTTGGCGTTGGCCGCACAACGGTTTGGCGCCGCATGAAACGCCTGAATATCTCCCCCAATCAATTCAAAACCAAAAACCCCAACGCCTGACGTTTCATTCTGAAACACTCTTTTCACGCCCTGGTTTCATGATGAAACCTTTTCAGGGTTTTCGTTGACGCGCCAACCCCCAATACTATAATGAAATTAACCTTTCCGGATAATTCCTGCCGAGCCGGTGCTTAACCTCGCATCATTCATGGCAGGCCACAATCAATAATTTGTTGTACGACAACAACCCGAGATGACATCTTTCAGATTTACCCTGACAATGTTTTCCACAACGCCGCTTTCCCGCTTTATCCCTGTACTGTTTTACGCTGACACCCGTCCCGGTTGTTAGCGTTTTTTATTTCGCGATTTACCCGCTTCGGTTATTCAGTCCAGACAGTCGAGGAGGTGAACTATCGGAGAAACCGAAAAGAACAAATTGCTCTAATCAAAAGAATTTCGTATCAAAAAAGGAGAATGAAAATGAAGTCTAAAGGTTTAACTGGCGAGCTTATTGCCGAACTGTTCGGCACGTTTATTCTGGTGCTCCTGGGGGATGGTGTCGTTGCCAATGTCGGCCTGGCGCCGCGTTTGGCTTCCAACGGGTACGACTGGAACACCATCACCTTGGGGTGGGCATTCGCAGTTGTCGTTGCCGTGTACGTTGCCGGCGGCGTAACCGGCGCTCACATCAACCCGGCGGTCACCATTGCCATGGCTGTCAAGCGTGATTTCCCCTGGTCGAAGGTGATTCCCTACATCCTCGTTCAAATCATCGGCGCTTTCCTCGGCGCAGTTGCTGTTTATCTGGTTTACCGCGACGGGTTGGTGGCAGCAGGGATGCCAAACGTGTGGTGCACCGGACCCGGCTCCACCTTCGGGCAAGCTTATTGGGGCGCTGCCGGCTCGTCAGCCACAGGTTCTTACTCGATCCTCACCGCCAGCATTGCAGAATTCTTCGGAACGATGGTACTACTTTGGGGAGTTTTGGCTGCATTCGATGACCGCAACTGGGGTGTGCAAACCAAAGCCAACCTTGCCCCTCTGCTGGTCGGCTTCACCGTCCTTGCCGTCGGCCTTTCCCTCGGCGGACCCAGCGGCTATTCCATCAACCCGGCACGTGACTTCGGCCCGAGAATCTTTGGTACACTCATTGGAACGAAAGGGTTGTTCGATGGCATCTACTGGCTGATTCCGCCTTTCCTCGTACCGGCTGTTTCCGGCGCAATCGGCGTTTATTTCTACGATTGGTTCATTTCCCCATTCCTGCCCGAATGAACCGAGCGGTTACAGGATACAATTAGTCAGGTACACTGGCAATCTTTTCAGGACCATTGGTTCTTCGAAAAAGGAGATTCCATCATGAAAAAACTTATCAACAAAGTTGAGAACGTAGTTACCGAGCAGCTGGAAGGAATGGCAATCGCCCATCCGGATTTGATCAAAGTGCATTTCAACCCCAATTTCATCTATCGGGCAGATGCACCGGTCAAAGGGAAAGTCGCTTTGGTTTCCGGCGGTGGCAGCGGTCACGAACCGATGCACGGCGGTTTCGTCGGCATGGGTATGCTGCATGCTGCCTGCCCGGGTGATGTTTTCACATCCCCTACACCGGACCAAATGCACGAAGCCGCGAAAATGGTCGATGGCGGTGCCGGCGTTCTCTTCCTCGTAAAGAACTACACCGGCGATGTAATGAACTTCGAAATGGCAGCTGAACTTGCTGCAACCGAAGGTATCGATGTCCAAAACATCCTCATCGACGATGATGTCGCCGTCAAAGACAGCTTGTATACAGCAGGCCGCCGCGGCGTCGGCACGACCGTATTGGCAGAGAAAATTTGCGGCGCAGCATCGGAAGCGGGCTATTCGCTCAAAGCGCTTTCTGACCTCGCCCGCAAAGTCAACATCAACGGGCGCAGCATGGGCATGGCGCTGACATCCTGCACAGTTCCCGCAGCAGGCAAACCCACTTTCGATTTGCCCGATGACGAAATCGAAATCGGTATCGGCATCCACGGGGAACCGGGACAAAAGCGCATGAAAATGAAAACCGCCGATGAAATTACCGAGATGCTCGCCTTGTCGATCATCGAAGACCCGGCATACTCCCGCACCGTCCGTGAATGGGATAAAGACAAAGCCCAGTGGGTCGACGTGAAGCTCACCGATCCGCCGTTCAAAGCCGGCGATCAGGTCATTGCATTCGTCAATAGCATGGGCGGCACGCCGGTTTCCGAGCTTTACGCGGTTTACCGCAAACTCGCCGCAATCTGCGAAAAGAAAGGGCTGAAGATTGCCCGCAATCTGATTGGCCCGTACATCACTTCCCTCGAAATGCAGGGCATGTCCATCACCTTGCTCAAAGTTGATGACGAAATCCTGAAATTCTGGGATGCACCTGTAAAGACACCCGCCCTGCGCTGGGGAATTTAATCATCATTCGGGGCAGGCACAAACAAACCCTGCCCCGAACACCAAAGGAAGTCATTTATGTCGATCAGCCGAGATAGCGTTGTAAAATGGATTAGAAACTTCGCTGAAGTAGTCAGCGAAAACCGTGAATACCTCACGGAACTGGACTCCGCAATTGGAGATGCGGACCATGGGATCAACATGGACCGGGGATTCAAAGCGGTTGTCGCCAAACTCCCCGAAATTCAGGACAAAGACATCGGAACCATTCTGAAAACAGTCGGAATGACTCTGCTCTCCACAGTCGGCGGTGCCGGCGGACCTTTGTACGGCACGTTTTTCATGCGCGCCGGCATGGCCGCTGCCGGCAAAATGGAACTATCTCTGGAAGACTGGGTGGCTGCCCTTGACGCCGGCGTCAAAGGTGTCGTCATGCGAGGAAAAGCTGAACCCGGCGATAAAACCATGGTAGACACATTGACACCAGCTGTAAAAGCTTTGTACCGCAGCATCGAAGAAAACAAGTCGCTGGAAGAATCCATCAACATTTCCGCAGAAGCCGCAAAAAAGGGCATGGAAGATACCATTCCTCTCGTTGCCAGAAAAGGGCGGGCGAGCTATTTGGGTGAACGCAGCGCCGGTCATCAGGACCCAGGCGCCACTTCTTCCTACCTGCTCCTGAAAACCGCCGCTGACACCTGGACGAAGAGTGCATAACCTATCCATGCCCTTTGTTCTGCTGACGTGCTTCGAATTGGGATTATTCATTGATTAATCAAACCGTGATTCATACAGGAAAAGGAGAAATGACATGGCGAAATATGCTGCTGCAGTAGATCAAGGTACGACCAGTACGCGTTTTATGGTCTTCGATCATACCGGTCAGGTTGTTTCTGTCCATCAAAAGGAACACGAACAAATTTACCCCAAACCGGGTTGGGTCGAACACGACCCGCTGGAAATATGGGCACGTACACAGGAAGTCATCAAGGGCGCTCTGCAAAAAGCCAACATCGATCCCAAGGATATCGCCGCTGTCGGCATCACCAACCAGCGGGAAACAACTGTCATCTGGGAAAAAGCCACCGGCAAACCGGTTTACAATGCCATCGTCTGGCAGGATACCCGCACCGACAAAATCTGTAACCAGCTGGCAGAAAACGGCGGCCAGGACAGATTCCGGGGCAAAGTCGGGCTTCCCCTGGCAACATACTTCTCAGGCCCGAAAATCAAATGGGTTCTCGAAAACATCGACGGTGTGCGTGCAAAAGCCGAGAAAGGCGAAGTCCTTTTCGGAAACATCGATTCCTGGATCATCTGGAATCTCACCGGCGGCCCCAACGGTGGCGTTCATGTTACCGATGTCACCAACGCCTCCCGCACGATGCTGATGAATCTGGAAACCCTGGACTGGGACGATGAAATTCTCGCTATCATGGGCGTTCCCAAAGCCATGCTCCCGAAAATCATGCCATCCAGTGCGGTTTACGGCACGGCAGTCGGCGATCTTGCCGGCATTCCGGTTGCCGGTGATCTCGGCGACCAGCAGGCAGCGCTCTTCGGGCAAACCTGCTACGACGTCGGTGAAGCCAAAAACACCTATGGCACAGGCTGCTTCATGCTGCTGAACACGGGAACCAAACCCATCCAGAGCAAAAGCGGGCTGTTGACCACACTAGGCTACAAAATCGGCGACAAACCAGCCGTCTATGCCCTCGAAGGCTCGATTGCCATCACAGGCGCACTTGTGCAATGGCTGCGCGACAATCTGGGCTTGATTGAACAATCCAAGGATGTCGAAGACCTGGCGAAAACCGTGGAAGACAACGGCGGAATATACTTCGTCCCTGCGTTTTCCGGTTTGTTTGCCCCCTACTGGCGCAGTGACGCCCGCGGGGTAATCGTCGGGATGACCCGTTATGTCAACAAAGGGCACTTCGCCCGTGCCGCGCTGGAAGCAACGGCTTTCCAGACACGCGAAGTGCTGGATGCCATGAACGCTGATTCCGGGGTCGACCTCAAAGCCCTCAAAGTCGATGGCGGGATGGTCTTCAACGAGCTGTTGATGCAGTTCCAGTCCGATATTCTCGGCGTGCCCGTCATCCGCCCGACTGTCGCAGAAACCACCGCCCTCGGCGCTTCTTACGCTGCCGGTCTGGCCGTCGGTTTTTGGAAGACCCTCGACGAACTACGCGCCAACTGGGGTAAAGACAAGGAATGGAAGCCCCAAATGGATGCCGGTAAGCGCGCCGAACTTTATAAATTCTGGAAGAAAGCAGTAACCCGCACATTCGACTGGATCGAATAACGCGCAGACGATAATCTGCGCCGGGTTATTGCAGCAAACAGGAATTTCAACGACGGAGGCTGGAGGAACACCAACACTCCTCCAGCTTTCGGGTTATGAGCTTGCTGCCGCAGCAGCAACGACCCGGCGGGACTATCCGAATGGAGATTCAATTGTCAAAAAAGAAGAAGGAAAACGCAATGAAAACGGGGAAGACTACACCCGAAAGCAAGCCATGGATACCCATACGCTCGGGACTGAAAGTGATTACCCTCGTCAGCATTCTTCTGGGCATCTGGACGGCATGGCACGCCGGAAACATGCCCATCCACGAACGCATCCTTTGGGGCTTCGCATTTGGCGGGAGCATTTGGGTTGTGTTTCTCCTCGCCCTAAGCATCAACCGCTTTTTCCGACAGCGCAAACAAGGATGAAAAAAGCAGCCTTTTCGAACACACCGCCAACCGAGGAAAAATCCTGGGAACAACTTTGGGCACCATATTCGGAAAACATCTATCGCAGCGTGCTCGCACAAATCAAACCTGATGATGTCGTTCTGGAAATCGGTGCCGGGGATTTACGGCTTGCCTGCCAACTCTCGAAAGCTGCCCGTAAGGTCTACGCCATCGAAATTCACGGCTCGGTGATGAGCAATCATTCGGATTATATGCAGCCGCTAATCAAAAAGACACGCATCCCGGCTAATCTGAAAATCATCATCGGTGATGCGAGAAAAATCCCTTTTCCGGATGATATTACCGTGGGCGTTTTGCTAATGCGTTACTGCTATCATTTTCAGTTATACGAAGAAAAATTGCTTGCTACTCACTGCACACGGCTGATCACCAACTCGCGTTGGCGGATGGGTGTGGAAACCATCAACCTGCTCACCAGACGCATCCCTTATGATCGTCTGCCGATCGGCTGGTATGCCTGCTGGTGCGGGCACACCGGCTTCAAACCCGGCGAAATCGAATCCGTGACACCCGAAGTGATGAAAACCATCCACGAAGTTACCGGTTGCCCATATTGCAAAGATTGATTACACTCATGGCAGCCAGAAAAGCATATCAACAATCCGGAGGTTTTCGCATGAAACTGACAGGCAAGAAAATCGTCTATCTCGTCGAAGAAGGTTTCGAAGAACTCGAATTTTGGGTACCCCTGATGCGTTTGCAGGAAGAAGGGGCACAAGTTTTCGTCACCAGCCGTGAAAAACGGCTATTTCGCGGCAAGCACTGTCTGACAGCAACAGCAGATTACCTTGCCAATCAAATTGATCCGGATGAAATCGATGGCATTGTCATCCCCGGCGGATGGGCTCCCGACAAATTACGCCGGGATCCGGCAATCCTCTCGCTCATCCGCACGCTGAACCGGCAAGGCAAAGTCATCGGCGCAATCTGCCATGCCGGGCTGGTATTGATTTCCGCAGGCATCATCGCCGGTCGTCCGGCAACCGGTTCCGCCGGAATCAAAGACGACCTGCTCAACGCCGGAGCCGTCTGGCGTGACGAGCCCGCTTTTCGCGACGGGAATCTCGTCTGGGGGCGCGTTGTGGCAGACATCCCCCGCTTTTGCCGGGAACTGATCAACGCCTTCACCGAGGAATGACAGCACCTGTGCCAACACAGGATTGAACTGGAATTGGAATTGGAACCGAAAGGAAAACGAACCGTGATGAGCAAACCACATGCAATCATCATCGGCGCCGGGTTTACCGGAACTGCCACCGCTCACGAACTGGCATTACGCGGTTTCCGGGTCACCGTCATGGAACGCGGCAACCTTGCCTACGGCACCTCCGGACGCACCCACGGCTTGCTGCACAGCGGCGGACGTTATTGCGTCAAAGACCGTGAATCTGCCATCGAATGCATCCAGGAGAATTTCATCCTGCGCAAAATCGTCCCGCAGGTCATCGAACCAAACGGGGGACTTTTCGCCGCTTTCGACGAGCATGACCTGGCTTACGAACCAACATGGGTAACAGGTGCCGAGGCATGCGGTATTCCCATCGATGAACTCAGCAGGGAAAAAGCCCTTGAACTCGAACCCAACCTGAACCCGGCCGTCATCAAAGCCTATCTCGTCCCGGATGGCACATTCGACCCTCTGCGTCTGGCAATGGCTTTTGCGGCAACCGCCAAATCCAATGGCGCAACATTCCTGCTCTACCATGAAGTCGAGGAATTGCTGCTAAACAGCCAAGGGAACGTAACCGGTGTCAAAGTCTGGGATCGCACAACCAACCAGCGGATGGAAGTCCATGGGGATATCGTCATCAGCGCCACCGGTGCCTGGGCAGGCAAAATCAGCGCCATGGCAGGCGGTCACGTGCCCATCCGCCCGACTCCCGGCGTCATGGTTGCCTTCGACAAACGGGTCATCAACCGCACAATCAACCGCCTGCGCAAGCCGGGAGACGGCGACATCATCCTGCCCCAAAGGCAAATGTCCGTCATCGGCACCACATCCTACACCGTCGAAGATGTGGATTATACCGATGTAATCGATGAACAAATCAGCCAGATGGTGGCATGCGCAGCCGTGCTCACCCCTGCGGTAAAGCAAGCCAAAATCCGCGGGGTGTTCACCGCCACCCGCCCGCTCATCGGCAGCGGCGGATCGGGCAGAAGCCTTTCGCGTACATTCAAATGCTTCGACCATAAGGAAACAGACAACATCGACGGTTTCGTGACCATCACCGGCGGCAAAGCAACCACCTGCCGGGGGATGGCTGAACAAACAGCCGATGTCGTTTGCAAAAAGCTGGGGCTCAATATCAAGTCGACTTCCAAAGAAGTGCCCCTGCTTTCTTACCGGCTGTATTCCTCGCTATAATCTTCGGAGGCGGAACGTGAATTCCCGAAACTGGACTGTTACTTTCATCATTCACCGGCAAAAGAAAAACACCGAAAGCCACTTCGAACGCTTCACGATCGATGTTTCACCGGATGAATTCGTGCTGGACGGCATCGAACGCATTTGGGCGTTCGAAGACCGCTCACTCACTTTCCGACACGCCTGCCACCATTCCACCTGCGGAGCCTGCGGGATGATCGTCAACGGAGTCGAGAAACTCACTTGCATCACCCCCATCCGTGAGGTTACCCGTGACGGCGGCACAATCCGTGTCGAACCCCTGCACAATTTCCCCGTGGTCAGTGATTTGGTTGTCGATTTGGCCCCCCTCTATACCCGCATGGAAGAAATCGGTGCGGCAAGCGTGCTGCCCGTCGACGTCCTGCCCGATGCCGGCGGCGGGATTGGTCACGGCACCCCGCCCGCAACACTCGACGATGAACCCGTCTTGCGCCTTGTCGACTGCATCGAATGCGGGTTATGCATCAGCGCGTGCCCGGTGCAAGCCACCGACCCGGATTATCTCGGGCCGGCGGTCATTGCTGCCGCCCATTTGCAAAACATCGCCGAAAACCGCGAGCTGTGCGCCTTGCTGGAAGGGGACGAAGGTGTTTGGCGCTGCCACAGCGCTTTCGAATGCACCGCTGTCTGTCCTTCCAATGTCGAACCGGCCTGGCGCATCATGGATACACGCCGCAATGTCGTCCGGGTACGGCTGCATCAGCTTGTGACCAAAAATCAAGGAGAGCGGAGATGATGAAACAGGAAGAAAAAATCCCCCGCCGCGTGTGGAGATGGTTCAACCCCTTTGGACGTCAAACAGGCATGTGGGCATTCAGCATCAACCGGCTGGCTGCCATCGGGTTGACTTTTTACCTCTACCTGCATTTGAGCGTGCTGGGCAAACTGGCAGAAGGCAAACAATCTTTCGATAGTTTCATCCGGCTGGCAAAATCGCCCTGGTATGCTGCCGGTGAAATTCTCGTCGTCGTTGCCGTACTGCTCCACGGGCTCAACGGCATCCGCGTTGCGTTGACAAGCTTCGGCTTTGCCGTCCGGTACCAAAAGCAGCTTTATTACGGGCTGCTCATGCTTACTGTCATCGGCGGCATCCTGTTTTCCATCCGCATTCTGGGAATTTGATACGGAGGCTTGCGAAAAAACCATGAACAATTATCCATCCGGCAGCCCGAAATCCGGCGAAAGCACCTGGCTGTGGCTTTTCAAAATCATCAGCGGTCTGTTGCTGGTCGTCATCCTGCTCATTCATTTGATTGTCAACCACTACACCGCACCCGGCGGGCTGATGACCTTCGACGATGTAACGAACTATTTTCACAATCCGCTTGTCATCGTTATGGAAGCACTGTTTCTGGTCTTCGTCGTCATCCATTCGATGCTCGGTTTGCGTGCCATCATCCTGGATTTGCACCCGTCCCGCAAAGCCATGATTATCTGGAACAGCCTGTTGACAATTACCGGTTTCACTGCCATCGTCTACGGCATCTGGCTGCTGACAACCATCATCAACCAAGGGTAAGGACATCTTAACAATTATCGGAGAAACAAAACATGGTCGGTTTGGTCATCGTATCGCACAGCAAAACACTGGCAAAAAGTATCGTCGATCTCATCCATCAAATCTCGCAGGAAGATATCCCCATCGCCACTGCGGGAGGCGTCGGACCCAACCACGAAGAATTCGGCACCGATGCCATCGAGATTCTGGAATCGATCAACCGGGTGTACAGCAGTGACGGCGTGCTCGTCCTGATGGATTTGGGGAGCGCTGTGCTGAGTGCCAAAACCGCACTGGAATTCATGGAACCGGAAAAGCAGCCGGCAATACATCTATGCGCAGCCCCGCTTGTCGAAGGCGCAATCGGTGCAGCTGTGCAAATCGGCCTGGGCAGTGATATTCACGCCGTCATCCGTGAAGCCATGCAGTCCCTGCTGCCCAAGAAAGAACAGCTGGAAGAAGGGGAAGAAACCCTCACGGAAATCGGCAGGGATGAAACCGCGCTTTCAGACGCGGCCAAACAGGAACTGACCCTGAAAGTCTCCAATCCACACGGGCTGCATGCCAGACCCGCCGCCCGCTTCGTCCGGACCGCATCTGCCTTCGATGCCCGCGTTCAGGTGACCAACAAAACCACAGGCAAAGGCCCTGTCACCGCCCGCAGCCTCAATGCCATCGCCACCCTGGGCGTGTTGTGCGGGCATGAAATCCTCGTCTCGGCCGAAGGTGCCCAGGCAAAAGAAGCTCTGGATGCACTCAGGGATTTGGCTGCGGAAAATTTCGGCGATACCCAATCCCCGCAAGCTGACACCATCGCCCCCCGGCGCACATCCGTGAAAACCGCCGGCAGCGCAATCGCGTGTACGCCCATTGCAGAGGGAATCGTCTGGGGAGATTTGGCACAGTTTCACATGCCGGTTCCGCCTGTTCCCCAAACCAAAATCGGGGACCCTGCGAAAGCCTGGAACGAATTTCAAACTGCACTCCAACACGCCGGGGAAGAAATCCGCAAACGCCGGGCAGAAATCGCTGCCAGCGCCGGCGAATCCCAGGCCGGGATTTTCGACGCCCATCTCCTGATTTTGCAAGACCCGGAACTCCTGGCAAGTACCCGCAAACTGGTTTTCGATGAAAAATACAACCCCGCCTTCGCCTGGCAAACCTGTATCGATAAAGTTGTCAGCAGCTACGAAGCGCTCGACGACCCGTACCTGAAACAACGTGCCGCCGATGTCAGAGATGTCGGCAACCAGGTTCTGCTGGCGCTCAGCGGAAAAATCCAGCAGCGCATCGTCTTCGAAAAACCGGTCATTCTGGCTGCCGTCGACCTCACCCCGACACAAACCGCCCTGCTCGACCTGGAAAACATCCGCGGGCTGATAACCGTTGCCGGCGGTCCGACTTCGCACACCGCCATCCTTGCCCGCTCGCTGGGTATTCCCGCACTGGCAGGGATACCGCCATCCGTCCTCACCCTTCCGGAAGGCACCCGGGTAGCCATCGATGGCGCATCGGGGCTGTTATGGCTCTCCCCCGATGATAAGACCCTTTCCGGCCTGAAACGCAAGCAGTCGGCCTGGATGAAAGAACGCCGTCAGCTGGCACAAAGCAGCACACAACCGGCTGCCACCAAAGACGGTCATTCCGTCGAAGTTGTTGCCAATGTCGGCAATCTTCAGGATGCCGTACTTGCCGCCGAAAACGGCGCCGAAGGCATCGGGCTGCTGCGCACCGAATTTCTCTTTCTCACCCGCAGCACGCCGCCGGACGAAGAGGAGCAATTCACCGCACTCAGGCAAATCGCCGAAGCCACCGGGAAGAACCGCCGCATCATCATCCGCACGCTGGATGTCGGCGGAGACAAAGCCCTGCCCTATCTCGACCTGCCCCGCGAAGACAACCCGTTTCTCGGAGTACGCGCCGTTCGCCTCTCGCTGCGCCATCCTGATTTCTTCATCACCCAGCTGCGTGCCATTCTGCGTGCCGGCATGGGGTACGACTTTCACGTCATGTTCCCGATGATTGCCAATCTGGATGAATTCCGCAGGGCAAAAGCCATGCTCGAAAAAGCACACCGCGCCCTCGAAGCCGACGGCATCGCCCATGCCTACCCCGTCAAAACCGGCATCATGGTCGAAATTCCCTCGGCGGCATTGCTGGCGCCGGTTTTCGCCCCGCATGTCGACTTTTTCAGCATCGGCACCAACGACCTCACCCAATACACACTGGCAGCAGAACGCGGCAACCCCAACCTCAGAGAAATGGCAGACGCCCTGCATCCCGCCGTCCTGCGCCTGATTGGGAATGTAACCGGTGCTGCACAGGCAGCAGGGAAATGGGCAGGCGTTTGC
>CAYWFK010000019.1:0-43327 GCA_964457375.1 uncultured Anaerolineales bacterium | reverse complement strand
TTCATCCAGCGGATCAGGATCAGGATGAGGAAGGTTTTCCCCGGTGTAGTCCGTTCCGGCGAAGTCGTAGCCCCCGATGACTTTGGCGGTTGGGAAGGCAATGTCGGTAGTTGAGGTGAAGTCGTTGTTTTTGTAATCGTTGACGTTCCCGGATCCACCGAGTGCGGCATGAGTGTAGTCGATACCGGTGTCGATAACAGCAACAGTTACACCATCCCCCTTATAGCCGGTACCGTTTGTCCAGACCTGGTTTGCCTTGATCAGGGGAACGCTTTTAATCAGGGTCGGGTGGTAACTGGGCGCATGGTGAATGGCTTTGACACCCGGAAGTGCCTTGATTGTATCCAGTTGACTGGCAGGAACGGTAACCAAAAGGCCGTTATAGGCTTTTTGGTATTGGGAAATGACATTGCCTTCCATGGCGTTTTCGATGGAATTGACAACGGGTTGTTGAGCGCTTTCGACTTGTTGGATATAATCCCGCTGGTCAAGCGGGTTCATGGTCGAAACGCCTTCGGTGTTCATGGATTTTGCAAAGCGATCCGCAAGGGGCGGGGCTTCCATTTCGACGACGACAGTAACCATTTCGTCGGCAACGTAGTCTTTGATTGCTTCCGGAATGGTGCCGCCGGTGAAAGCCAGGTATTCCTCGATGGTGACGCCGTCTTTGAAGAAATCCAGAACTTCCTGTGGCAGTTCTTCCGGCTCTGCGAACTTTTGCTCGGGGAAACTGGTTTCGTCAGGTATTTCGCCTGTGGCAGTCCCAGAATCGGGGGGATTGGTTGGTGCCGGATTTTGGCCGAACGCAATTGTAGGGAAAGCGAGTGCCAGAATCAACACCAGGTTGATCATAATATAGATTTTCTTTTTCACGATAATTAACTCCTCCAAATGAAATTGTAAATAAACAAAATTGGTGAAGATGTGTTTATATATTAAATTGTCACCTCCTGATATTTAAGATTGGTAACGGCAAAAAAGCTACCCGGTAATTAAAAAGTTGTGTGTACAGCTGTTACGCTGCGCAGAGAAACGAAACGATCAAATATGATTCCCCGGTTGATCACGCTTAAATTGATAGTAGGAGACTGAAAACTAGCTAACCCCGAAGAAACTGTTGCGATAATACCGGTTTGGCAAACTGGTAAGAATCAAGCTAATGTAATGGCCTGATTATCCGATTAACGGTATGAAACCACAAACAGGTGAATCAATAATCGCCCAAGCAGACGCGACAATGGCGTTGTAGCTGCCGGGTGTACCCGGTGAAACGATACCCGTTTTACCGGTTTTTGACGATGTTTTGGTTGTGAATAAACAAAGCGCATGCTCTGCATTCCTGCTGATATTCAACCGGGTGTTTGTGCCCGGGGCAGTGCATCCGCCATCATAATCGTCTGCGGCGATTGCTTTCTTAGGATAGTTTTCGGCTCCAAGCGGTGTTGTGGCGGGTGTTTCGTCGATTGAAACGTGTTCACGCCTCAGCCCGTTCGTCCGTCCCCGATACCTGCCCTGAAAAGAAGAAGATGATGCGGACAGGTTCTTATGCCGGGCATCGTTCCATTCGATTACCGTAAAGCCGGTTTTGCTATCGTTAACCCGTCGTCCACAGTAACGTTCACTGTGAAGTGTTATTCGGGAAAATGGAAGTGGTGTACAGATGCCTGGGAAACCGCCCGGATGCCGGAGATGGCTGTGAACAGGTTCCCCGTTGCGGGAAAAATCGAGCCTGTTCGGCAAATGCCCGGCACAATGGCGGTTGAATAAGGGGGATGGAGAAGGTGATACACCAAGGGAAAATATGGAGAAAGTATTCGTAAAGAGCTGTGTCGATTGAAAAACGAAATGCTGTGTGCCGGCGGTGAGTGTAGTGACGGCTGCCGAAGTGTTTGCTGCGGCGTTGTCATGCGGCTCTTTGCCGGCGTTGTCAGCAACGAGATATTTGTATTGAGGAGTAGTATCGGTGTTGGGAAAAGCGAGCGGCGATGTTGTGCTGTACGCTGCGGGGATGTTGTTATCAGCCCGCATTCCGCCGGATGAAGGCGGCAGCGTATTTGCCTGTTTGTCAACCGCTCCGGTAAGTTTTATCGAAGAAGGAAGACCTGACCCCGAAGGCTGAATGCCTTGCACGAGACGATGGTCAGCGCTTTTCCGGTGTGCGAAAGGGGAACTTCCGGTTTTGCCGGGGGGTGTCGTACCGTCCGGTGATGACACGCCCGGTTCGGTTGGGGATGTGATGTGTGACTGTTCGGAGGTTGCAGGCTTGTTTTTCCCCAGCGCGCTAAAAACACCCTGAAGCATTGCACGGTAAGAAATCGGGAAAAAAGCAACCGGATTTATGTTTACCAGCAAGTGTTTCGCAGGATGTCGGTGTGCAACTTTCGTTTTACCGGATAAAGCACCCTGTTTGTTCAATCTTTTCGATACTGCACAAGCGAATGTGCATAGTTTCCTTATATAATATATTATCAATTTTACCAGATGAGTTTGATTTTGGAAACCTTCCTGACGGATTGTGAAAGAATTCCCGTTGGAAAGGGATAGAATTGATGAGAAATTATGACACTCAGGAGATGGGCATGCCCGACAATGAAATCATTCGAACCCTGCTGAACAGGAAATCCATTCGTCATTTCAGGAAAACCACCCCGACCGAAGATGTTGTGGAAACGATTGTCCGCTCAGGGCAGCAAGCCCCTTTTGCATCCCAGTTGTGCAGTTTGCTGTTCAGCCGGAAGCGCGAGGAAAATCCTTTTCATGCTCCTCTTTTTTTCATCGTTTGTATCGATGCTTTCAAATGGGAACGGATCATGGAAAAACGCGGCTGGAAAATGGTGGGGGATGATTTGCTGCTCATCCTGCTTGGCTTGCAGGATGCTGCGTTGATGGCGGAAAATATGGTGATTGCCGGGGAAAGCCTGGGGCTGGGGAGCTGCTTTCTGGGCGGAGTGCCGTTCGAATCCAAAGCAATCATCGAGAAGTATGATTTGCCCCCGCGTGTGTTCCCGATGGTGGGGCTGGCGATGGGTTATCCGGATGGCGATCATCCGCCCCGGCCGCGCTACCCGCTTGATTTTGTTCTGTTCGAAGATCGTTATCCGCATCTGGACGATGCTTTGATTGAAAAGTCGATGAAAATCATGGACGAGGGTTATCTGGCGCAAGATTATTACCGGAAGTTGAAGGCGAAAATTCCTTTGAAAGACGGGCGTGAGGAGACCTTTGACTACGATACCTATTCGTGGACGGAGCACATTTCAAGAAAATGGGGGCAGCATTTGTTCCCGAAAACGCTGTGGCGGCAATTCGAACGCTGCGGTTTCGATATCTGTGCGGGGAAAGAGGAAGGAGAAAAAACGTAGCTTTGCCTCTGATATACGCTTAGCGGGACGGTTATTGTCAAATACGAGCGTTTTGCCGGGAAGATGGTGCCTTCTCAGCAGGTTGTGCGTGCCGGAATGGCTGTTTCACCGCTGTGCGGCGTACAAAGCGGGCAAACTGGTGTTATCCTTGCATCTTTCGATTATTCGGCTGGCGGCAGGTTTACGATGCAGTTCTCGGACCCCATGGCATTGGGAGCATATCCGTCGGCGTGCCAGTCGTTGCTCCAGAGCTGCCCGTTGATCAGATAGCGGAACTGGACTGTGCTGTCAGGCGCCAGATAAATGCTGGCTTTCCAGGCTTTTCGCCTTTTGATGAATTTCATCGGTGTTGCGTCGTTGTCCCATTTGTTGAAACTCCCCACCAGATTTACCCGTTTGATGGTAACCCAATCGGGCAACTCTTTTTCCGGGACGGAGAAAGTGACTTTCCAGCACTTTTTGCTTTTGAGATACGATTTCGTGATCATTACAACCCTCCTTGGGGAAGAAAATGAAAACTCCGGCTAAATCTCTTTCCAGCACCCTTGCACTGGTCTCAATTAATTAAACCGAAAAACGATGATTTGGATGTGCCCCGGATTGCCGGCGGTCGGGCAAAGCTGCTGCCGATGCGGGGGCGCGGCTGGCGTTTGACCGGCTGATGAAAAACCATGATACACTTGCCACGTTTTGTGGTATCGTAGTGTCTTGTCCGGCTTCGAGCCGAACAAGGTATTGATCTTGACTGTGTTCATTGCAAAGAAGGGTTCGAAGTATGAAACTAGGAATCATAGGACTGCCAGGCTCCGGTAAAACCACGGTTTTCAATGCACTGACCCGCGGAAATATCCCTGTTACCTTGAGCGGGAAACAATTCGAGGTGCATACGGCCGTTGTCGATGTTCCCGACAAACGTGTGGATGCCCTGATTGAAATGTATCACCCGAAGAAGCAGGGCTATGCCAAAGTAACCTATGTGGATATTGCCGGGCTGAACGGCAGCAGCAGCGGGAATATTTCGGGGGAACTGCTGACAACCCTCAGCCAGATGGATGCTTTTATCCAGGTCGTCCGTTGCTTCGATAATCCAACCGTGCCGCATTTCAAGGGCAGCGTTGATCATCAGCGGGATATCGATTTGATGGAAAGCGAGTTCATTCTCAACGATTTGATTGTGGTCGAGCGGAAGATCGAGCGCCTGAATGCCGAACGGGCGAAACCGGGAGAGCGGGATAAAACGGTAATCGGGAAAGAAAAGGAACTTTTCAACACTATCCAGAATCTGCTTTCCGAAGGGAAACCGCTGCGGGAAGTCACATTCACTGCGGACGAAGAAAAAATCCTTGCCGGGTATGCTTTTTTGAGCAAGAAGCGTATGTTGATTGTGCTCAATCTGGCGGACGGCCAGACTGCCCCGGATGCCGCGGTTTCCGGGAAGAACGTGATGCTTGTTCCTTTGCAGGGGAAACTGGAAATGGAAATTGCCCAGTTGACGCCCGAAGAAGCCGATATGTTCCTGGCAGAATATGGTATCGAAGAATCGGGGCTGGAACGCGTCATCCGTCTTTCTTATCAGCTGCTTGGCTTGCAGTCGTTCTTTACTGTCGGGGAAGACGAGGTAAGGGCGTGGACGGTTCATCAGGGGGCAACCGCGCTCGAAGCGGCCGGTGCGATCCACACTGATTTGATGCGAGGTTTCATCCGGGCGGAAGTTGTTTCGTATGATGATCTGATTACGCTGGGCAGCCTGGCAGAAGCCCGCTCGAAAGGAAGATTGCGTCTGGAAGGGCGGGATTATATCGTGCAGGATGGTGATATCCTGCATATTCGTTTCAATGTTTGATTTGAATCCGACGATTTAACGGCGGTTCAGCGGGAAGCCGGCAGTACCTGCCCGGTGCGGGCTGCCAGAAAATAAAACCCGTATGCGCAGAGGTTGCGCAGAAACAGGGTAAGTGTTCCCGCCCAGACAAGGCCTGAAATTCCGGCATGTTGCCCGAATATCACCGCCATCCCGGTACACAACACAGCAATGGCAGTCTGGCATCCCCCGAACTTTTTAATCAGGTGCCCTTTGACGCGTGCGGTGATAAAACTGCGCGGCATAATTTCGGTGATGACCATGGCGCCGGTAAGTGCAAGGGGGAGAATCATGCTCAGGTATCGATCGTAACGGTTCCCGTAGAGCAGCGGGACGATGAAAGGCAGTGTTGTTATTGCTGTGCCGCCCAGTGCTCCGCCGAGCAGCCAAAGCCAAATGGCTGCCTTACGACGGTTCAGGTTCCGGTTACGGGCAATTTCTACCGTCATCATTTGGGTGATGACTTCCCGCAGCAGGTTGAACGGGCGGAATAATACGCCCAGTGCTGTGAGTGCTGCCAGCTCTTCCAGAGAGACAACCAGCCCACCCAGCGCTGTCAGCCCCTGCAATGGTACGAAATGAGTGACAGCCAGCACCATCAGGCTCAGCCCCAGCCAGCGTTTTCGATGGGGAAGGTGATAAGTCCCGCGGCTGGCGGTGTGTTCGAGCAAATATAACCCCAGGAGCAAACTCCCCAACAGCGCAATGAGCAAAATGCTCAAAATGAAATCCAGCCGGGCAAAGCCGGCAAAGAAAAAAGCCAGCAGGGCGGGCAGGAGAGTCATTGCATTGGGGATGCGCAGCAAGAGGTTCGCCCAGACGTAGATTCGATGGGCGTTCATAATTTCGAAAACGGTATGCAGCACAGCGGTGAGCAAGACAGCCGAGGCGATGAACCCGGCTTGCATTGGTGAGAGGCGGTAAACCCATACGCTCCCGGAAATCACGATGATCAGGGAAGGAATCTCGAAGAGAAGCGAATTTTTGACATCTTGATGCCAGTCGAAATACCCCGGCGGATTGAGACTGTATTCGCGTTTCATCAGCGCAGGCTGCCCCAGTGCACCGAGAATAGGAAGTATCTGTATCAGGGAGATGAGCAAACCGTATCTGCCGACATCTTCCAGCGGCAGTGTGCGCGAGATGAGTACCCCGGCAATGAGGCTGAGTACTGCGGCTGTGCCGGAGAACAAGGTCGTTGTGCTGAGTGTGGAAAACCAGCGGTGCGTTTCCGTCTCTTTGTTTCGAAGATTGTGGAACAATCGTGTGAGCATCTGGTGCACCCGGTTCTTGCTTGGCATCCGCTGTGTGAGCAAACTTCGTATTTAGTCGACGGTGAGCGTCTTGCTCAGGTTGCGGGGAAAATCGGGGTCGAACCCGCGTAAAGTGCTGATGCGGTAAGAAAGCAATTGAACGGGGATGATGCTTTGCAGGGTTTCAATGTAGGGCTGCAAAACATCCGGCGCACCGCTTTGCGGCAGTTCAATCAGGCTGTCGGCGTTGTCTTTCAGGCGCTGGTCGGAGGCTCCAATGGCAATGGTGTAAGCGCCGCGGCAGCGCACTTCGTTGATACCGCTGACAATCAGGGAAATATCTTCTCTGCCGGCAATGAAGATGACCGGAAAGCCATCGATGACCGCAGATAGCGGGCCGTGTTTGAATTCGGTGGAAAGCATGCCCTCGCAGTGGGCGTAGGTGATTTCCTTGATTTTCAATGCGGCTTCGAGTGCAATCGGGTAGGTTAATCCGTACCCGAGTGTGTATAGATCGTTCCAGGATGAAATCCGGCTTTCCGTTTGCTCGATTTGCGGCTCGATGCTTTCGATGGTGTTTTCCAGCCAGGTGGGGAGGTCTGCAAGCAAACCGGTATCCATCCCGCCCATTTTCATGGCGAGGTAGAGGAACGCGATTACCTGGTTGGTGAAAGTTTTTGTTGCCGGCACACTGATTTCATATCCGCAAGCGATGGGGATATGCCGTTCGCTGAGACGCGTCAGGGTGGAACCGACAACGTTGGTGATGCCTAAAACGGTCATGCCGGATTGGCGGGCGGTTTTGACGGCGTTGAGTACGTCTTTTGTTTCGCCGCTTTGGCTGACGAAAATGCCGGCATCTTCTGCGGTGAGCGTAGCACCGTATTGGGCAACGAACTGCGGGGCAAGCACGGGGATGGTTGCTTTGCCGGTCAGGCGGTTGATCATCACCGAGCCGAGCAGGCAGGCATGGTAACTGGTGCCGCACCCGATAAGGTACAAGTTGCGTGCACTTTTCATGCTGTTCACCATGGCTTCTGTTTCGGCGGCATTTTCCAGCCAGTCCAGCAGATTTTTGGCGACTTTGGGCTGTTCGTGGATTTCCTTGAGCATGAAATGCGGATATCCGCCCTTTTGTACGGATTCCATGCTTTCTTCGACGATTTCCGGGTCCCGGTGAATCAGGCTGCCGTCTTCGACTTTATGCAGCTCATAGCCATGAGCCCAAAAGGTGATGATTTCGCCGTCCTGAATGCGGATGATTTTTCTGGTGATGGGAAGGATCGAAGGCAGGTCGGAGGCAATGCAGGTGGCGTCTTCGGTCATGCCGGCGACAAGCCCCGACCCTTTTTTGATAGCGTACAAACGATCTTCGCCGACCTTGCCAATGACGAAGGCAAAGTCTCCTTCCAGGTCACGGTAGGCAAGGCGGATGGCTTCGACCATATCGTATCCCTGATTGACATAACGTTCGACGGCGTGCACGCAGCTTTCCCCGTCGTTTTCGGAGCGTACGTTCATCCCTTCTGCGGCAAATTGTTTGCGCAGGTCGACATTGTTGACGATATTCCCGTTGTGTGCACCGACCAAATCTCCGTCTGAATCCAGATGCGGCTGGGCGTTGATTTGAGACGGCGCTCCGAAGGTTGCCCAGCGAAGCTGGAGGATGGCTCTGTTCCCGTAAAGGGTATCGAATTTCAGCCGGGATGCGACTTCATCTACTTTGCCGACATCTTTTCTCAAATCGATGGCGCCTGATGCCGGGATGGTGGCAGCGCCGACCGTGTCGTATCCGCGGTAAGACAAGCGGCGGCCAGCGTCAATCAGGATCGGGCCGAGATTCATTGCTTTGTTGGTGACGATACCGAAAATTCCGCACATGGATTCCTCCGCAGAAAGTGCTTGGTGATATATTGTTGGGAACTGGATTTTACCATGGCTGATGGCTGTAAAAGGGAGGATGGATGTTTTTCGAAAAAGGGGGAATTGTTCCGGACGGGTTCTCTGCGGGCAGGCTTTCAGGAATAGGCCAGCCTAGTTGTTATCGTTTTCTTCGTGAAAAAAGGGGGCGGTCGGGAGCGCGATGATGATTAATCATGTATAATTGTGCTCCGGAGAAAGGGGGTAACCCGTTTCTCTGCTCTGTTTTTTGTTTCTATAATTGATTTGGTCGCATTGCGGGATGGTTTGATGGAATTCCCAAACGACACCGGCGCGAACAGCGTTGCCATGTAATCGGGTTTTGCAATAAAAGGTTCATGATAAAACTGTTCGGATAAGTAACAGATGATGTTGTGTCTGTGAAAGTGTGAAAAACCTCTGATAAGCTTCGGATTTATCAATGCCAGGTATCAATTTGATATGGCTTTTATTGATACCTTAACAAAATAAACATTTATTCATTGTGCGTTCATCCATTGGAACACAATGTTGACGGGGAAAATTCTCATGGAACTTTACAATACCAAACGAAACCACTATGTGTGGTTTAAAGAAATTAGTTGGGACCTTATCGTACCTTTGGCCTTTGTTGTTGTCATCTTGTTTTTCTTCCCATCGAAAGAGCAGTTTGAATTCTCGACAGACGAGGGGCTGGAATTGATGAAAGCAAGGTTGGTCGCCAAAGGTTACTCGTTGTATACCGATGTCTGGAATGATCAGCCGCCTGTGTTGACCTATCTGCTGGTGGCAAACATGAAAGTGTTCGGCTCTGATGTTCTTGGGGCACGTTACGTTGTTTTGTTTTTTTCTTGTGTATTGATTTGGGCAGTGAGCCGAATTTTGCGAATGATTTGGGGTAATGCGCACGCAATTGCGGGTGCTTTGCTCTTGTTAATGTTGCCGCAATATCTTATTCTCAGTGTTTCTGTGATGAGAGGGTTGCCTGCAATTGCTTTTGCTATGCTTTCTCTTTATGCTTTGCTGAAATGGCATGACACGCGAAAGTATTATTGGCTGATTATTTCGCCGGTTTTGCTGGGCTTGTCTGTATTTACGAAGCTCTTTACCGGTTTTCTGGCACCCATCTTCCTCCTCGGACTGGTGCTGTTCGAATATACCCGACTGGAAAACAAAACACAGTGGTACAAAGCAATTACGCCGGCAGTGATATGGGGGGCGGTATTCGGGTTTGCCGTTTTGTTTCTGGGGGTGTTTTTAATTGGTCCTCAAAATATCAACCAGCTCGTAGAAAACCATTGGCTGGCGGAAAAAACGGTTGCGAGCGAACGGCATGAATACTTAACGATAAACTGGCACCTGAGAAATCTAATCCCCTTTTTGTTTTTGGCTGTTGTCGGGACGTTTGCAGCATTCCGGGAAAAGAAGTGGATTGTATTCTATCCGTTTTTCTGGTGTATCCTTGCTTATGGGGTGTTGTTGTTTCATTATCCGGTATGGGATCATCATCAGCATTTGATTACGATTCCGGCGGTCATCCTTGCTGCAAATGCTGTTGTATTGGCTGCTAAAAAAGTTTATCAGTTCGTTCGGAACGATTTTCCTCTCGATGCGAAAAAAATAATGCAATTGGCTGCCATTGCAGGGTTGTGCGCCATGTTCTTTCGTCTTCCGGAAAGTTTGGGCGTATTGAAGCTATCCCCCTCGTTATCAGAAACGGGGCTTGGCCTGAGCCTGGGAAAAGAAAAAATTCTGTACAAAATGAGGAACCACGCAAAGAATACTCATTGGGTCGTAACGGATTTGCCCATGTATGCTTTTCGGGCGGGCTTGTTTGTGCCGCCTAATCTGGCTGTCATCTCTGCAAAAAGGATTGAAACGGGCTTGATTACGGGTGTAGATATCCTGAAAACCATACAAAAATACAAGCCGGAGCAAATTTTGTTAGGCCGCTTCAAATTTCCCAAACTGGAAATATACTTGCATAAGGACTATCGGGTGATTGTCGATACCGGGAATTTCAGATTCTACATTCGTAAACCTAACGGACTTTGATATTTAGGGTGACAATCGATTAGTGTTAGCAAAGTGTTCCCTGCGGCGGTGATTTGCCGAAAATGCTTGCAATCAATTGATGCGGGTTGGTGAGGCGAGAAGACCGGTTTTTCGTTTGTTCCTGAAACGAGAGGTCTTTTCTGCTGGGATGCCCTTGATTCGCAGTCTCGGTCCATCCGGTTTAAGGCTGCTGCTTTCTCATTGACGAATGAAGATGGATGCCCGGTGTGATGCCGCAGGAATAGCCGGAAAACCGGGGCGTGCCGGCAAGGGCGTTGCAATCGGGCGCTATGAAACCGGTGTTATTTGATTTTCGTCAGTTCCAAGACGCATTCTTTGCCGGGGGTCAGTTTCGGGGAGAAGTGGTACTGGTCTTCCATGATGATATTGAGTACACCGGAGACGATACCGCTCCACGGGCAGGCAGTGCCATCGAACTCGAAATGCCCCACTTTTTTCGGGCATGTCTTGCAGGCAGTAATCCGGACGAAGGTGGCATTGTCGGATTGGTAGAAGTCGAAATGACCTGCCAGGTTGTGTTTGACGACGAATTTCTGAAAGTCATCGAGTGTTTCGATTGGCTCTCCTTTGTCTTTGGCGAATTTGAGAATTTCGCTGCCGACATGTTGACCGGCCATATTGATGATCGCTTGTGTGCCGCCTTTTCCCATGACTTCGTAGATACCTACCATGAAACCAATGATGACAGCATTTAGCAGATCAAGTGATTCATAGATGCTCGTATCTTTTTTTCTGGGTTTAAGCATGATCGTTGCCTGATTTGTAAATAATATTGTTGCATTATCGGACAAGTTCGTGTATGATGATTGTGGTTGATTAAGAAGTGTTGGATGTCAATGCAGAGACAGTGTGGGGGAAAACCTGGTTCTGCGGGAGGAGTGTGTTATAGCCCACTATAATCGTGTGAATATTCACCAAAAGTATAGCATAGAAGTTCGGAAAATTCGGGTGTACGAGGTATAATTCACTCGTTCCTATCCGATTTGATAGGTGTTTTCGGGTTTATTGTCTCTCACTGTAATCCACTTGCATCGGTTTACGGGAAGATTTGTGTTTAGCGGTAATTTTTCCTGTTATTTTCCGTGTTTCCCCTGTTTTTCAACATAATAGTTCGGGCTTGTCGTCTTGGCCTGCAATCGACAGCTTGAAAAAGGATGAACCATGAATCGTAACTCTCGGGTAGTGTTGGGTATTGTTGGTGCACTTGTATTATTGATGGGTCTTGGTGTGATGACTGCCGGAAAGACGACCGCTGCATCTTTGGAAGGCAATCAAGCTGAATCTTCGGGAGATCTTTCCCCGTTCTTTGGAAAAGAGATTGCGGTTTCCGAACTCGAGGTTTCAGAGTATTCCCCTGCTGTGGCTTATAACTGGAAGCATGATGAATACTTCGTCGTCTGGGATAACAACTGGGTAACTGCAAGCAGAGATATTCGGGCTGCGCGCATTGCCCGCGATGGAACGGTGCTGGGCACTTATACGATTTTCGATGATAGTACCCATGATGCCAAAGAGCCTTCGGTTGCTTATGATCCGGTGAACGACCGCTATTTGGTGGTATGGATGTATGATTACTCCGGGCACGGTACGGATTGGGATATATACAGCCGTCTTGTTCCCTGGAACGGGCCGGTAAGTGCTGTTCCTGCCAAGGTTGTCTATAATGCAACCAATAATCAAACGCATCCGAAGGTCGTTTACGCGAGAACGCCGCAGGAGTTTTATGTGGTTTGGGAAGAAAATGCGAGCGGTACACACAGTTCTCTTGCAGGAAGGCGTATCAAAGCAAGTAATGGAATGCCGGCAACTACCGGAACCAATACGACGATTTCGCATGCATCGCATGATTTGCGTTTCCCTGATGTTGCATACAACATGGCAAGGAATGAATATTTGGTAGTCTACGATGACGGGAATGATGTTTATGCGAAACGTCTGAAAAATGACGGCACGATTTTAGGTGCAGGGTTAGGCGTTGCAGGATGGCCGGGCAAAGAAGAGCATGCGGCGGTTGCTGCCTGTGCACTGAACAATCAATATGTGGTTGCCTGGCAGTCAGACCAAAATAGCGGCAATGAGGCAATTTATGCCCGCTATATCGACGGGGACGGGACTATCCGCGGGGTTTACAAAGTGGATGATACGACTTCCCCTGAAATCGAACCTGACGTGGCTTGCCAGAACGATGGCAGAACGTATTTGTTTGTCTGGCAAACGCGGTTTACCAATTTGAAATATGGCGTCTATGCCCGTTTTGCTGACAAGGATGCCCATATGACTTCACAGTTCCCGGTTGTCAACCCAAGCACAAACCGAGGCCGTCAGCACCCGGCTGTTGCGGGAGGAAACGTGAATTTCATGGTGGCATGGGAACATGCCCGTGAAGGGTCAAATTACATCGACATCCACGGGAAGATCATTACCCAATACCAGATTTTCGTTCCCAGTGTGATGAAGTAAAGACAGAGAAACAACCGGCAGCGTGATGCTGCGAATCACCAAATGGCGGCAGGGACCGGCGAAGAAAAATCAAATCTTCGCCGGTTTTTTTGTGAATATTCCGGTTTGTGCAGGGAAATCTTTGGGGTGGGGGTGTATAATGTTTCCTTGACATTCGTCATATATACTTGACTTCCGGTGCGGCTTTGCCGGCATGGACATGCTGGTTCGTGGCTGTGAAAAGGTGCCGCGGCAAGTTCGTGCTTTTGTCGCTCATCCCCGAGGAAATGGTTTTCCGGACGGATGCATATCATGATGGTTGGGAGCTGGTGTGATGGGAAAAGTTACTTGTGTGGTTGATGATCATGCCCCGGTTGACCCCGGTTTGATGCAGGAACACGGGCTGTCTTTCCGGATCGAAACCGGCAGCGGAATCGTCCTGTTTGATACGGGGCAGACAGCCGGCGTTTTGGTGCATAACCTGCGGAATTTGGGTTTCGATAACGATGCCATCGCTGCCCTTGTGCTGAGCCATGGACATTATGACCATACGGGGGGGCTGGAGGCTGTGCTCCGTCGGCGTGCGGGAATCGCGCTTTATGCTCACCCCGATGTTTTTCGCCCCCGATTTTCGTATCATGCGGGTGAATACCGCCCTGTCGGTATCCCCGTTTCCCGTGAAGCGCTGGCTGAAAAAACCGCTTTGCATCTTGATGATACCCCGGTGGAAATTTTGCCCGGTTTATGGACGACCGGAGAAATCAGAGAGCGCTCTGAGCCGGAAGGCAGGAGCGCGCATCATTTTGTTCGTGCCGGTGACGGATGGATTCCTGATCCTTATCGTGATGACCTCTCACTGGTGCTCCGGGGCAAGCAGGGCGTGGTGTTGATTTGCGGGTGCTGCCATGCAGGTTTGCTGAATACGCTGGCTCATGTGGAGCGTGTCTTCAAGCGCCGTGTTTTGGCGGTTGTGGGCGGTACGCACCTGATTACAGCGGATGATTTGGTTCTTGCGCATGTGATAGACGTTTTGGGGAAACGGTATGCGGGCGCGGATTTTTACCTGAACCATTGCACCGGTGAAAAAGCGTTCGGAAAACTGGCTGCCGCTTTTGGAAAGCGGGTACGGCCTTGTCCTGCCGGGACGGTAATCGATTTCCCGTCATTATCCTGAGAGCGTTCAACGTTGAAAAAGAGATTGCACTGGCTGACTGAAAGCACCCGTACCTCGGTCGAGCGCCGGAATTTCATTGCGGGTTTGTGGCACGGGGCTTTCGTTGCTTTTGGCGTTTCTTTGACGCAGCCGACAACGGTAATCTCTGCTTTCGTGGCTGACCTTACCGGATCGACGGTTTGGGTTGGCGGTCTTTCCACTGTACTGGCTGTGGCAGGCACCTTGCCGCAAATTTTCGTTGCCCGCTGGATCGAACCCCGGCGTTATAAAATGCCGTATTTAATGGCGGCGATATATATGCGGGTGCTGAGCTGGGGAGCAATTGCCTGGCTGGTGGTTACCATTGGCGATGAACATCCGCTGGTTCTTGCCTGGGTGCTGGTGGGTATGCTGGCTGTTTTCTATGCCGGGGGTGGACTGGGAAGCATTCCCTATACGGACATCATCGGCAAGATTATTCCGTCTGACCGAAGGGGGGCGTTTTTCGGCGGGATTGGGGCAATTGCAGGTCCGCTTTCGTTGGGGGCGGCGTTGTTGGCGCGGCGTATTCTTGCGGAAGTTCATTATCCAATGAATTATGCCTTGTTGTTCGGGCTGGCTTCGGCCGGGCTGGCGATTGCATCGATTGGTTTTTGGGTGATGCGGGAGCCGCCCGCAGCAGACGAAGGGCGTCAGGTGCTTCCCTGGAAAATGTATTGGGGGCAAATACTCGCTGCCGGCAGCTGCCTGAAAGAGCTTGTTGTCGTGCAGCTGCTGACGGGTTTTAGCCTGATGGCAATGCCTTTTTATGTGGTCTATGCCCGGGATGACTTGCATGCGCCTGTCGATGCCGTCGGCTGGTTCCTGCTGGCGCAAGTTGCCGGGGGCGTGCTTTCCAACCTTGTTTGGGCGCGCCTGGTTGACCGAGCAGGCAGCCGGCGGATGTTGTTTTTCTATGCGCTGACTGCACTCGCAACCCCGTTGTCGGCAATTGCCCTCGGCCGTTTCGGCTGGCAGGCGATGGTGATTGTGTTCATTCTTGCCGGTGCTTCTCTTAATGGGCAAGGGGTCGGTTTCATCAGTGCGCTGCTTGAATTGGCGCCGACTGCCAAACGGGCAACTTATGCAGGGGTGAACGCCGTGCTGATTCTGCCGGTTGCGTTTCTGCCTCTGGCAGCCGGCTCGCTTTTGCAGCATTGGTCTTACGAGGAATTGTTCCTGTTTACGGCCGTTTTCATCACGGCGGGTGCCGGTGTCATTTACCGCTGGGCTTCACGAAAACAGGGCGTTTCCTGCCGGTAGCTGTACAGCTTCCCGCATGGTGCTGACGGTAAACGGTTTCGCCTATCGTTGCCGGTGCCGGTTGATTTTGCGACAGGGCGTTTTTGGTAACCAACCCGGCTATTTGTTCCGGGATGGTCAGCCCGGAGGCGATGAATGGTCGGCTGCTGCGATATAATCACACGGAAGCGAAGAGTTCCGTATACCCCCGGGCATGCTGCATTCTGCGGGGGGAGTGCGTGCCGGTGTTGTTTTGCCCGGGTGTGCGGATGAACCCTATGAAAAAGCATGTGAGGTGAACAATGTCTGTCAAGCATACCCGTGATATCGAAGCCCGGATTGTGGATGCGGGAAAAGGAACGACCATTCAGGTGCTGATTTCGTCCGAGGAAGGACCCCATTTTGCCATGCGCCGGTTCGAGATGCAGCCGGGCGGGTACATGCCCAATCACACCAACACTGTCGAGCATGAGCAGTATGTGCTCGGCGGACAAGCCCATATCAGTATTGGCGGTAAGGAATATGATGTGCAGGCGGGGGATGCGGTTTTCATTCCTGCCGGTGTGCCGCATTGGTACAAGAATAATGGCACGGAACCCTTTGTTTTTCTGTGTTTGATTCCGAACTTGCCTGACAAAATTACGATCATTCCCGAAGCGTGATGCCGATGACGCCTGCTTTCCGGATTTTATTGGGGGCTGCCGGGCTTGCCTTGCTGGTGCTTGTTTTGGACAGGATGATTGACCGCATGTACCGTAATCCGGTGAGGCGCCGGCGGGTTGATTTGCGCAAAAACGGATTGCCCGTTGAAGATGTGCGCATTCCGGCAGCCGGAGGAGGTTGGTTGTCCGGTGTGTTTGTGGCGGCATCGCCCGATGCGCCGGTGATTCTTCTGGTGCATGGCTGGGGCAGGAACATCGACCGCGTGGCGCCTTATCTTCGCAGGCTATACCCGCAGGGCTACAACCTGCTGGCATTCGATGCACGTAATCATGGTGATAGTTCGCCGGTGAAACATCCGACGGTGGGGACTTTCACCGAGGACATTCTCGCCGCCGTGGATTACCTGGCAGCAAGGAAGCCGGCTTTTTCCGGGAAGGTTGGCGTTATCGGGCTTTCGATCGGGGGCGCTGCGGCAATCAATGCTGCCGGGAGAGACGAGCGTATTCGCAGTGTGGTTACGGTGGGCGCCTTTTCGCATCCGGAAGCGGCTATGCTGGCTGCATTTACGAAGAAAGGGGTGCCGGAGTTCCTTCCCCGCTTGCTGTTTGCTTATATGCGGTTGCGGTACGGACTGGATTTCGATGCCCTTGCGCCGGTGAACGCCATCCGGGAGACCTCAGCGGATGTCTTGCTGATTCACGGTGAGCAGGATGAAATCGTGCCGGTCGGGCAGGGAAAACAGCTGGCGGATGCCGGCAACCCGCGGCATACCAGACTGTGGGTTGTCGCCGGAAGAGGGCACAGTAATTGCGAGAAGGATGCGCAATTTTGGGAAAGGGTATTGGCATTCCTGCGGGAAACACTCCCGGCTGGCGGGAATTGACTGCGGCAAAATCAAAGTCAATGGCCGGCAGGAGATGCCGAAACTGTGAACACCATGACAGTGCCTGTGTTTCGCAGGCAAATCATATTTGGTGAGGTGAAACAATGAAGCAAAATAATGAAAAGCCGCTTTCGAAAGTCGAGGTTAAAGGGTTCGAAGCACGATATTACGACTGGCTGATGAATTTGGTGACTGCCGGAACCTATCCGTTTTTCATCCGGAATGCGATTCAGGAAATGCAAATCAAACCCGGCGACGAAATTTTGGTGTTTGGTTCGGGAACCGGGCGGAATATCTGTCTGATGAATCGCTATCTGGACGGAAAAGGACGGGTGGTCGGGCTGGATATCGGGGATGAAATGCTGCGGCAGGCATACAAACGTTGCCACAATTTTTCCTATGTGTCTTTCGAAAAGAAGCGCATCGACGAGCCGCTGCCTTACAGCGGGGTATTCGACAAAGTGTTCATTTCCTTCGTTTTGCATGGCTTCATTCAGGAAGACAGGGAGAAAATCATCGAAAATGCATACAAAGCGTTGAAGCCGGGAGGTGAATTCGTCATCCTGGATTATAACGAGTTTGATTTAACAACCGCTCCCTGGCTGGTTCGTCTTGCTTTCAAGGCGGAGTGTCCTCTGGCGACGGATTTTGTCGGGCGTGATCTTGAAGCCGTATTGCGTAAGTGTGGTTTCGACAGTTTCCGCAAGCATCGTCATTATCTGGGGTATGTGCGTTTGCTCGGCGCACACAAAGCCTGATTTTGCAGGTAACCAAACGGGGCGGAAGGGTGCAGCCATCCCGGATTGAGCACAAACTAGCGAACCCGCTTGCTGTTGTGAAGGCAAGCGGGTTAGGTTGTGTAAGGTTTGTAAGTGGGCGGGGAGAGTTCGTCCGTACTTCTGCCTGCCCAGTCTCCTTCCGGAAGGACCTCCCACATGCGCTCTCCGGCTGTTTGCAGGTTTCGGCAAACCGTTTCTTCATCGACATTCAGCACGGTTCCGTTACGCATTACCCATGCCCCGTCGATCATCACATCCGGCAAATCTTCGGGGGTGGCGTTGTAAACGATGTTTTTAATCGGGTCGCGCAGCGGGACCATGAACATGGAGCGGGTATTCCAGAAGAGCAAATCGGCTTTGGCGCCTTTGGCAATGCGCCCCAGGTCATCACGGTGGAGCATTTTCGCCCCGTTGAGGGTTGCCGCATTGAACACGTCCGCAGCGGTGGCACGTTCTGCCTCGCGCGAAGCGATTTTGCCGATCATGGCTGCCAGGCGCAGGGATTCGATCATCGATTGCGGGGATGTGTCGGTAGCCAGACAAACATTCACCCCTGCATCGAGATAGTCCGGGAAAGACTCCATGATTGCCCCGCGGCGGCTGAACACCCACGGTGCGTGGGCAATTGATGCGCCGTGGGCTGCCAGAATCGAGAGGTCATCGCCGGGATATTGCACCCAGCTGTTGCCGGCGACGAAAAGCGCATGCCCCAAAATGCACCATTCGCTCAGAAACCCGATGGATTCGAGCCATTCGATGGGGGTTTGTGTGTGGCGGTGAACCATTTCCTGAAATTCGAATACGGATTGACTGGTGTGCAGTGCAAGCGGAATGCCCAGTTCATCCGAGGCTTGGCGGCTGAGGCGCAGGAGTTCTGCTGTGCAAGTGTCCACCTGACCGGGTGACAGGAACCCTTTGATGCGTTCGTTTCCCTGCTTTTCGATGCGCTCGACCAGTTCCAGCGCATGGCGCAAACCTGCGATGCCGGCGGGTTCATCCCATTCGTAAGAAATCCAGCGGCCGTCCGGTGTGACCCAGCGCCCCGAGCGGTAGTCATCGGCGATATATGCCCGAATGCCCGCTTTGTCTGCGGCTTGGGCAACGTAGTCCCCAATCGGCCCGATTTCCATCACTGTGGTCGTGCCGGTGCGAATCAGCTCGGCCATGGAATAATCGACACAAGCCTGACGGGCTTCACGGCTCATGGCCTGACTGCGTGCGGGGAGCATATCCGGCAGGTCAGAGCAATAAAAGTGCTTCTTTCCGCGGTCTTCGACCAGGGATTTATCCAGCGGAGATTCGGAAAGATGGGTATGACAGTTGATGAATCCGGGGGTAACCACCCGATTGGATGCGTCGATAGTTGTGTCGGTGTGCCCCTCGAAGGTCTTGCCCGTGTGGATGATTTCATTCCCCTCGATGACAATGCAGCCGTCTTCGAGGATCCGGTGTTCGCCGTTTTGGAAGGCGACGATGATTTTGGCATTGATTCTTGTTCGTTTCGGCATGCTTGCTCCTTCGGAATTCGGGTGGTCTTGCGGATGCAGAAATGAATACAATCACGGGAAGCGGAAGGGATTTTGGCAGTGTGGCGGGCTGTTTTCCCCGTTCGATGTTTGGCAGGGCGAATGCAGGCGTTCCGGGAACTTGCCGGCTGTACTCATCTTAGCAAATCGGAAGATGCAGGTGCTTCTTTTTCCGCCAGAAAAACGACATCCAGACGACATGATGAATCCCCGGTTATCGCGTTGGGGGAGGCGGGGTTTATTGCCTGCCCGGCGGATGCTTGTGAAAATAAGTACTCATCTCCTATTGGCTTTCCGTTCAAGGCGGGTATGATAGTATGAGGTGTTGGTATGATGATTGAACCTTGCGGTTTCCCGGATATCGGCTTTCCCGGATGTGTCGGAAAGCGGCGGTTACCGGATAGCGGGAAGGAATTTCCTCCCTGTTTGTTTTCTGAAATGACGCCAACCGCTGACGGATTTGACCGGATTTCTGTGTTCTTTTGTTGAACAGCGGCTTTCTTCCAATTTGTTCGTAATGCGCATATCGCAATGTTATGCGCTTGATGTTGTTGCCAGGGTCATTGCTATCCCTTTCCTGATTTCGGCGGATTTGCCGGTCGGGTTTTTGGTTACGTGTGCCCTGAAAATTGGAGGTCAACCGTGTTTTTCCCTGTCTTGTCGAAAATGAATAGAAAAGCTTTGCGTCGATCCTTTTTGCGATGGGTCCCTGTGATGATGCTTGTGCTGCTTTCGCTTGCCTGCGGCGGATTGCCCGTGCCGGGTTCGACCGGTGTGCCGCCATCTGCACAGCCGACGGAACTGCCAGAGCAACCGACGCCAACGGAAAAACCGGCGAATACTCCTGCGGCTTACAAACAACCCCCGCTGCCCGGTGGTGAGCAGGATTTGCCGGTACAGGAGGTTGTGGATGATGCCTGCGCCGCGTTGGTGATCGACGCGATTGCCAGTCTGGCGCCTGCCTGCGGCGGGCTGAGCGGCAGCAGCGCTTATCTGGGGCATGGCCCGGTGGCGGTTCATGCTGCGGATGATGTTTCTTTTGGGCAGGCGGGTGATATCGTGCCGCTTTCTTCGCTCGATACCATTCGCACGGCGCCGGTGAATGTACCTGCGGGGGCGTGGGGGGTCGTGGACGTGCGGATTCAGCCGGACGAAACCAATTCAAAAGACTATGCGAATATAACACTGACAGGGGATGTTACCCTGCATAAAAATGATAGCGAGGGGCGTTCTTTGTTGCTGCAAAGCGGAGAGAATCCCCCCTCCTGCCCTGCGGGCGCCAATACGGCAATTTTCCGGACGGACCCCGGTGTAACAACGACGTTGACGGTCAATGGGGTCGGCCTGACCCTTGCGGGTGCTGTCGCTGTCGTGCAGGCGCTGCCCGGTGAAGAAATGCGGGTCATGGTGCTGCGAGGTACGGTTTTGGTTTCGGCGGCAGGCGCCAGCCAAACGGTGGGCGTCGGGCAGACAACCGCAATCCCGATGGGCGGTGAAAACGGGCTGGTTGCTGCCGGACCGCCATCGCCGCCGGCAGCCTTCGACCCGGCGCTGATCCGGTATGTGCCGATTTCAGCCTGCATCGACCGGATCGATGTGCCAGCCGGGCAACGCTGGACGTCGACGAATATCCGGCTGGAAGCCGGGCAGTCCTTCGTTTTGATGGCTTCCGGGCTGGTGAGGACGATCGAATCGTTGCCGTGGGCTTCACCGGCAGGGCATCCGCCGGCCGACTGTATCGCTGCCGGACGGGATGACTGGGGGGACTGTAAGTGCCGCACGCTGCCCAAATGGGGTACATGCAGCATGGACGAAACGGCTACGATGATCCTGCTGGCGCGTGTTGGCGACGGGGAACCGTTCATCGTTGGCGCCGGGGGCGTGTTCACTGCTGCGGAGAGCGGTGTTTTACAGCTTGGCCCGAATGATAATTTTTTCGATGATAACGTGGGTTCTTTTCATGCGATTGTGATTGTTCCGGGTTTGGAAGCGGGGAAGGACAAGTAACGTCCTCCCGCTTTTTCTTTTGTTGACTTGTTTCTTCCGATTGATAAAAAGAGAGGGGAAGGCTGGCGGCAGCGTTGCCGGACTTGCGGCTGAATTGCCGGCGGACAGATTTTGTGGGCATGTTTCATGAATGATGAGCGGGAGGGTAGCAGGATGAAAACGAGGCGATCTTCGATACTTTTGTTTGGAATGGCTGCGGTGTTGCTGTTGGCAGGCTTTTTGACTTCCGGGCTGGTTCGTACAGCGGCTTCACCTGGTGCGTTGGTTGCTGCGAGTGAAGTCGTTTTCGACGACACTTTGGCAACCGGATGGTCGGACTGGTCGTGGAATACGACGGATAATTTTGAAAACAGCAACCCTGTTCATGCCGGCACGGCTTCCATCAGTGTTACTTATACTTCCGGGTGGGGCGGGTTCAAATTGCACAGGGATGCCCTCGATATCAGCGCTTATGATACTTTGCATTTTTGGCTGCATGGCGGGAGTACCGGCGGGCAGGTGATTGCTGTCAGCCTCAATCAGGGCGGGAGCAGTTACCAGGTTACTGCTGCTGCCGGAACGTGGCAGGAAATCAACATTCCATTATCCGCTCTGGATAGCCCCGCATCGGTTACTACCATCCTTTGGCAGGAGAGGAGCGGTAGTGCCCAGCCTGCGTTCTATCTTGATGATATTGCTTTTGTCAATCAGGGGCTGCCTACCCCAACTCCCTTGCCTACACAAGCCGGACCGGTGTTGCATGTGAACGTTACTGCTGACCGTCATTCCATCAGGCCGGAGATTTACGGGATGAATTTTTGTCAGGAGACTCTTGCCAAGGAATTGAATTTGCCTGTGCGCAGACGCGGCGGGAACAGTTCGTCACGCTATAACTGGCAAATTGATGTGCATAACAGCGGCTCCGACTGGTATTACGAAAATATCCCCGATGCCAATGCTTATGCAGCGTCTTTGCCGGACGGGTCGGCTACGGATCGTTTTGTGGAGCAGGACAGACGCACGGGCACCGCTTCGCTGTTGACGATTCCGTTGATTGGGTGGACGCCTAAACCCGGCGCGGGCAGCCATCCTTATGATTGTGCGTTCAAGGTGAGCAAATACGGCACACAGGATGCTGTGGATCCATGGGATACGGATTGTGGCAACGGGTTGAAAAGCGGCGTGAAGATTACCGGCAATGATCCGCTGGATACCAGTATGGTGATTACGCCGACTTTCGTGACGGGGTGGATCAATCACCTGACGGGGAAATATGGTACTGCGGCGAATGGCGGGGTGAAATATTACAATCTGGATAATGAACCGATGCTGTGGAATTCCACTCATCGTGATATTCAGCCTGATGCGGTTACTTATGACTTGATTCGGGATCGCACGGTTGCTTATGCCGCAGCGGTCAAATCCGCCGATCCTTCTTCGAAGATTCTGGGCCCGGTTGTCTGGGGGTGGTGCGCTTATTTTTATTCGGCGGAAGAAGGTTGTTCGGCAGGAAACGACCACACAGCCCATGGCAACGTTGATTTCATTCCCTGGTATCTTCAGCAAATGGCAGCTTATGAACAGTCCCATAATGTACGTTTGCTCGACTATCTCGATGTGCATATTTACCCGCAGATTGATCAAGTTTATTCGGCTAATTTGGGCGGCACGCAGGTACAGGCTGCCCGGCTGCGTTCGACGCGCCAGTTATGGGATCCGACTTATACCCACGAGGGCTGGATCAATCAGCCGGTGTATT
This sequence comes from uncultured Anaerolineales bacterium, assembly GCA_964457375.1. Classification (GTDB taxonomy): domain Bacteria; phylum Chloroflexota; class Anaerolineae; order Anaerolineales; family UBA11858; genus G519. Next base: position 20,407 of record CAYWFK010000019.1, on the reverse strand, counting down.
TGATACCCCGGATGAAGAGCTGGGTGGCGGAGAATTACCCCGGCACGCGGACGGCGATCACGGAATACAATTGGGGGGCGCAAGGGTATATGAACGGCGCCCTGGCACAGGCGGATATTTTGGGGATTTTTGGGCGTGAAGGGCTGGACCTGGCAACGCTGTGGGGTCCCCCGGACTCGAATCAACCGGCGGCTTTTGCTTTCAGAATGTACCTGAATTATGACGGGGCGGGTGCCCGTTTCGGGGATGTCAGCGTGCATGCACTCAGCGATGATCAGGAACGGGTGGCGATATATGCCGCCCAGCGCAGCAGTGATGCAGCGCTCACCCTGATGGTCATCAACAAAACCGGGCAAACGCAGATAAGCACGATTGCGCTGACGAATTTTGCGCCTGCGCTGACCGCACAGGTCTACCGTTACAGCCCGGCCAATCTTTCGGCGATTGTCCGCCTGACGGATCAGGCGGTTACCGCAGGCGGATTTACGGCTGAATTGCCAGCGAATTCGATCACCTTGTTCATTTTGAAAACAGGGGCTGCGTTCGACAAGCATGTGTTTCTCCCTCTGGTAAAACGGTGAGGGCGCACCGGCCGGGATGGAGCCTGCCCGGGAGCACAAGCCCCCGGCAAGCTCCTGCGCGGGAGGTGGAAAGTGCGGTGCATTCGGACAAAGGATTGTGTTCTTTGTGCCGGTGCTGGGGGAATGTAATGTACTTCTTTTGATTCGAAAATGAAATTTGTGGATTAATCATCGTCAGGAATGCTCTATGCAAGCCTTCATCGCCTGTTTGGGGGATGAAGGGTATTGAGTCTTGGAGTGCGTTGGTTGTGTTGTGAGCCGGGGTCAGAGCAGGGTCAATTTGGGCCGGTATTGCAATGCTTCTGCCAGATGCTGGGGGGTGATGGTTTCCTCGCCGGCCAAATCGGCAATCGTGCGGGCGAGTTTGAGCACGCGGTGATAGGCACGGGCGGAGAGCTGCATTTGGGTCATGGCTGAGCGCAGCAGCCGGTTGCCGTCTTCGGTGAGCGTGCAATACTTGCGGATGTGCTGGGGACGCATATCGGCATTGCAGGAAAGCCCGCTTTCCGAGAAACGTTTTCGTTGGCGTTGGCGCGCTTCTTCGACGCGTGCCTGAATGGCGGCGGAGGATTCTCCCAGGCGCTTGTCGCTGAGTTTTGCATAGTCAATGCGCGGCACTTCGATGTGAATGTCGATTCTATCCAGCAAGGGACCTGAAATGCGGTGCTGGTAGCGGGCGATTGCCGACATCGAGCAAGTGCATTCCTTGACCGGATCCCCGTAATAACCGCACGGGCAGGGATTCATTGCGGCAATCAGCATGAAATTGGAGGGGAAGGTCAGGCTTCCCTGTGCGCGGGCAATGGTTACCATTTTGTCTTCCAGCGGCTGCCGGAGCACTTCCAGAACACGATGCCCGAATTCGGGAAGTTCGTCGAGGAAGAGTACCCCGCGGTGTGCCAGAGAGATTTCTCCCGGGCTGGGCCAGTTGCCCCCGCCAACCAGTCCGGCGTGGGAAATGGTGTGGTGCGGTGCCCGAAAAGGCCTTTGGCGCAGCAGGGGGACATCGGATGGAAGCTGGTCTGCGATGGAGTAAATCCGGGTAACATCGAGCGCTTCGTCGATTGTCATGCGGGGAAGGATGCTGGGAACCGCCCTTGCCAGCAGGGTTTTCCCTGAGCCTGGCGGGCCGATCATCAGCAGGTTGTGCCCTCCCGCGGAAGCAACTTCGAGTGCCCTTTTGACATGTTCCTGCCCCTTGATTTCATTGAAATCGGTTTGTGCGGTCAGCGGAATGTTCTCTGCCCGGGTGGGTTCCTGAGGATCGATCGTGCGCTCTCCGGTGAGATGGGCAACAAGCGCCTGTATCGAAGGAATGGGGATGACTTCCAGCTCCGGGATAAGAGCCGCTTCAGCCGCATCGGAAGCGGGGACGAGCACCTTGGTGTAGCCTTCCTGTTTGGCGAGAGCGGCGAGGGAAAGAATCCCGCGGACATGGCGCACGCTTCCGTCGAGAGAGAGTTCGCCGATGACGATGGCGTTTTCGGTTGCCGCTGCCGGGACAATGCCGCTCATGACCAGCACGCCAAGGGCAATCGGCAGATCGTAGACAGGCCCTTCTTTGCGCACCGATGCCGGTGCCATGTTGACGACGATGCGCTTGCGCGGAAAGGGAAATCCGGCATTCTTGATGGCGGACTGTACCCGTTCGCGGCTTTCCTGCACCGCCGTGTCCGGGAGACCGACAATCGTAATCCCCGGCAGACCACGTCCGATATCGACTTCGACTTCTACGACTACGCCATCAAGCCCGATGATGGCACAAGAAAAGACGCGTGCAAGCATGCGTTTAGTTTAGGGGTGGAAAGATGTTTTGTCAATATCCCTGCCACGCCAATTGCTGCTGTTCTCTCACGCGGGGTTCGATTTGTGTTAAAATAGATAACAAGATGAAAGAAACCGAGCAGCAAGCGATTCGCAACCCTGAAGCCTACCGGCGTCACAAAAAGGATGTCTTTTGGCAAATCACATTGCCGTTGGTGATTGCTTGTCTTCTTGTAATCTCGCTGGCGGTATGGACGGGGTTGGCTGCAAGCAGCGGTGCGGATTTGAGCCGGGCAGCAAATACATCGTTGATGCTTCTGATTCTGCCGGTGTTTTTTGTTTCCCTGGTTGTGCTGGTGATACTCATCGCCTTGCTGGTTGGCGTCTTGTGGCTGCTGAAAAATATACCGTTCTATGCCATGAAGATACAGACTGTTCTTCTGACGGTACGTGAAACCATCTCGAAGGCTGCCGACGGGGCTGCCAAACCGTTCATTTGGACGCAAAGTTTACTCGAGGCGGTGAAGAAGATTTTTGGAAGATAACAGGCAGAGACAGCTGTCGTAAGTTGCGAAAGGGAGAAACCACGATGGAAGAAATGGAACAAAACACGAATAACTGGAAATCGAAGATGCTTTTGCTGGGGGCTGTGGTCGGTGCGCTTACAGGTGTCGGAGCCGCTTATTTGCTCATCCAGCGGGCTGAGGATGAACGCGGTTTGCAATTGTCTGCCGGAGAAGGCGTGAAGCTGGGGCTGTCGATTTTGGGGTTTTTGAAGCAAATCACCCAGTTATGAGGAAGTTTGCTTGCAGGGATTGAAGGGGGGATTGATTTGCGCTTCCGAAATCAAGTGATATACTGTCGAAGCACCGTCCGGATGAAACCGGGCGGTTTTTTTATGGCGTATGCCCCGTGCGGCAGCGAGGGCGGGGCACCGGCTGGCGCTGTCTCGCTGCGGTGATGGCTTGCCGAGGCGGATTTGCCAAGAAAATCCTTGACACCCGATGATTATTGTGGCAGAATATGAACGGACGTTCGTTCATATAAAGGGTCCGGAGGATGTGCTGATGGATTTATCGAAAGGCGAAATAACACGCGAGAAGATCATCGACTCTGCCCATGCCTTGTTCGTAAGCCAGGGGTATCACGGAACGTCGATGCGGCAGATTGCCTTGAATGCAAATATCGCACTCGGTGGTATCTATAATCATTTTGCGAACAAGGAGGAACTCTTCCGGGAAGTGTTCTATGCGTATCACCCATCGCGCGAACTGTTGCCAATACTGGCGGCAATGGAAGAAACCACTATCGAAGATTTGATTCGCAGCGGTGCCCGCAAGATGATCAAGGCTTTGGAAGCCAGGCCGGATTTTTTGAACCTGATGTTCATCGAATATGTTGAGTTCAACAACCAACACAGTAAACAACTGGCGGATGTCGTTGTGCCGAACGGGACAAAACTGGTGAGCCACTTGGCAGATGCACATGTCAAATTGCGCGATATTCCTTTGCCGGTAGTCATTCGGGCTTTCATCGGCTTCTTCTTTTCGTTTTATTTGACCAAAGTCATCACGCAGGATTGGGCTGATGGAAAAATGAATACTGCTGATTTGGAATATTTCATCACAATTTTCCTGCACGGGGTGTTGAAAACCGTCGATGGATAAACAGGCAAGACAGTCCGGCAGCGTTTCACGGAATGCAAGTGAGGTTTTGGCATGATAAATACACGTTTGGTTTCACTGGTTCGCAAAGAGTTCATTCAGATTTCGCGGGACCCGCGCACGCTGATGATGGTAATTCTCATTCCGATTTTGCAGTTGATCACCCTGGGGTATGCGGCGACGACGGATGTGCGTAACGTACCAATGGCAGTGTTCGATCAGGACAGGGGACCCGGCGCCCGCGAGCTGATTGACGCTTACCGCGCTGCGGATTACTTTTCCCTGCGCTATGATGTTACTTCGGAGAAGGCGCTGTATAACCTGATCGATGGCGGGCGGGCAGTTGCCGGCTTGATCATCCCCCCGGATTTCACGGCACGGATTCATGGTAACGGGCAGGCGTCGGTGGTGTTCATTCTGGATGGCTCCGACCCGACGGTTGCTTCGACCTCCCTGGCTGCCGCTCAGCAAATCGGATTGCACCATGCTACCCGTATTCAGGCGGAAAACCTGAAGCACACCGGCATCCCGGATGCGGGGACGCTGCCTCTGGATGTGCGCACACGGGTTTGGTACAACCCCGATTTGGAATCCGCTTATTTCATGGTGCCCGGTTTGATTGGCATGATTCTGTTTACGCTGACGTCGGTTTTGACGGCTTCGTCCATCGTCCGGGAGCGTGAGCGCGGGACAATCGAGCAACTCATCGTTACGCCGATCCGACCGTGGGAACTGATTGTTGGCAAGCTGGTCCCTTACGTCATCATTGCCTTGTTTAGCACGCTGGAAGTGCTTTTCATCGGTGCCTGGTGGTTCAAAGTGCCGATGCGCAGCAGTATCGGGCTGGTGCTGCTGCTCTCCGGTTTGTTCCTGATGACCAGCCTGGGCATCGGTTTGCTGGCTTCGACGGTTGCCAAAACCCAGCAGGAGGCGACGATTACGGTGTATACAACCATGCTGCCGTCTGTCATGCTTTCCGGTTATTTTTTCCCGATAGAAGCAATGCCTGTCTGGCTTCAATGGATTTCTTATGCAATTCCACTGCGCTATTACCTGATCATCATCCGGTCCCTGTTGTTGAAGGGGGCGAATCTCTACGCATTACGGTATGAAATTTTGGCATTGCTGGCTTTCGGTGTGGGATTTATGACATTGGCAGCGTTGCGCATGCGAAAAAGACTGGATTAATGTAACGGGATTTTTACTCCCAGGAGGTTGTCAATGAAGAAAAATATCAGAAGTATTTTGATCGTCGTTGCCATTGTGGCTATTTTTGCGGGTGCGTTTTATTACCTCAACCGCTTTGCCGATGATACCGGCGGCAGGTTACAGGCCTCCGGTACGATCGAAGCGGAGGATGTTGCCATTGCGGCGGAGATTTCCGGCAGAGTGGCGGCGATTTACGTCGAGGAGGGGGACCAGGTGCGTGCCGGTGATGCGGTTTTGCGCCTGGACGACTCGCTGTTGAAAGGGCGAAGGAAAGAAGCCGCTGCCGGTGTGGAAACAGCCAAAGCGGCTGTGAAACAGGCACAGGCAGGTTTGCAAATGGCAGCATTGAAGTCCGATGATGTGCTGCGGAAGATGCGTCTTGGTGCACGGCAGCAAAGAATTGCCGAATGGAAGCAGCGCTCTCCGGGTGATTATGACCTGCCGCTCTGGTATTTTACCCGTGATGAAGAACTCGGTGCAGCGGAAAAGCGGGTGGATGCGCTCGAAAAGAAGTATACCGAAGAGAAACAACGTTTGCAGGATGTGCTTTCGGACGGACGGCACCAGGCTTTTCTCGATGTGGAAAACAGGCTGCTCGATGCACGTATCGATTTGAAGGTTGCGGAAGATGTCCTTCAACGCAGCAAACACGCGACCGATAAAGCCTTGAAGGATGCTGCACAGGATCAGGTCGATAATGCCAAGGCGGAACTGGAAGCTGCCCAATCCGAATATGACCGTTTTCTGAGTTCGCAGGAGGCTGAAGATATTCTGGATGCACGTGCCCGCGTTTCCGTTGCCCGTGAGGCTTATTACACCGGGTTGGATTATCTTTATCAATTGCAAAACGGTGATCAGTCTGCCGAGGTTGCCCTGGCGAAGGCTGCGGTGCAACAGGCTGAAACTGCCCTCGAACAGGCGCAGGCCAGCCTGGCTCAGGCACAGGCACGACTGGCTTTCATTGATTTGCAGCTGGAAAAGACATTGGTTTCCGCACCGACTGACGGGGTGGTTTTGAGCAGGAATCTGGATGCCGGTGAGGTCGTGCCTGCCGGGGTTTCCTTCATCACTATCGGAAAACTGGACCGGTTGACGATCAAGGTTTATCTGCCGGAGGATACTTATGGCGTCATCCGGCTGGGAGACAAAGCCAAAGTGAGTGTTGATTCTTTCCCCGGCAAGGTCTTCGATGGTGTCGTGATTTCGATTGCCGGAGAGGCGGAATATACCCCGCGCAATGTACAGACCACAGACGGACGCAAGACAACGGTTTATGCGGTCAAACTCTCCGTCAAAGACCCGAACCGGCAACTGAAGCCGGGTATGCCCGCTGATGTGGATTTCGGGGACCGCTGACGGGTTCGGGGTTGTGATTGCAGAAGATGATTGACCGGGAAGGAGCCGACTTGGAAAACACGATTGTGGCGAAAAGCCTGACAAAATCATTCCGTAACTTGCGGGCGGTGGACCGGCTGGATTTGACGGTTCGCAGCGGTGAAATCTACGGGTTGGTGGGGCCTGACGGGGCAGGAAAGACCACCACTATCCGCCTGCTGTGCGGGGTCTTGCGCCCCGATGAAGGCAGTGTGGTGATTGGCGGAGTGGCAATGAACAGGAACCCGGACCTCGCCCGCGAGCAAATCGGCTACCTTTCCCAGCGGTTTTCGCTTTATGAGGAGATGACCGTTTTGGAAAACCTGCGTTTCTTTTCCGAGGTGCGCGGTTTATCGACGGATGCATGGCTGGGACATACGATGGAAATTCTCGATTTCGTGGGGCTTTCCGATTTCGTTCATCGCCGTGCCGGTAATCTTTCCGGCGGGATGAAGCAAAAGCTGGGGCTGGCAACGGCGCTGGTGCACAAGCCGCGTGTTTTGTTGCTGGATGAACCTACCAGCGGCGTTGACCCGCTTATGCGACAGGATTTTTGGCAGCTGATTATCCGGCTGGTCAATCTTCAGGGCGTAACTGTGTTGGTGAGTACTCCTTACATGGATGAAGCTGTGCGGTGTACGCGGATAGGATTTATGAAAAACGGAAGGCTGGTTGTCGAAGACCGCCCCGACAGGTTGAGCCGCCGGCTTGACGGGCGGATTGTGGAGTTAGCCGGCAGCCCTTTGCGGGGGCTGAGCGCACTTGCCGGCAGGGATGAAGATGTCGAAGATGTGCAGATGTTTGGCGGCAGCCTGCATTTGCGGGTGAAGGAAGGCAAGGCAAAGGCAGTCATCCGGCGGCTGAAACGGACGGCTGCTGCCGACAGGGTCGTCATCCGCTATGCCCGGACGATTTCCCCGCAGCTGGAAGACAGCTTCATCGAGCTGCTTACCGGCGGCCCGGAAGGAGAACACAGCCGGAAGGGAAAAAGCCATGACTGAGACAGTTGTTTTGGCGCAAGACCTGACGAAGAAATTCGGGGAATTTACCGCGGTTAATCGGGTGTCTTTCGAGGTCCGGCGCGGCGAGGTTTTCGGTTACCTTGGTCCGAACGGGTCAGGGAAGACAACGACGATTCGGCTTCTTTTGGGGCTGCTTCGGGCGAGTGGCGGGAAGGGGGTTGTGCTCGGTTATGATGTGGCGGAAGACCCAGAGAAGATTCGTGCACAAATCGGGTATATGTCGCAAAAGTTTTCGCTCTATGATGAAATGACCGTCAAAGAAAATATCGAATTCTATGCCGGCGTGTACGGCGCCGGAGGTGCCGGGAACATCCGCAGGGTGATCGAACGCCTGGAATTGTTGCCGGTGATTGCCAGCCGGGCGGAAGATTTGCCCGTCGGCTGGCGGCAGCGGATTGCTTTGGCAACTGCGATCATTCATCGCCCCAAACTGCTTTTCCTCGATGAGCCGACGGCGGGTGTCGATCCGGTTTCACGGCGGCATTTCTGGAACCTGATTTACGAGCTGGTGGATGGCGGGATGAGTGTGTTCGTAACCACCCATTACATGGATGAGGCGGAGTATTGTAACCGTGTCGGAATCATGCGCAGGGGAAAACTGCTGGCAGTTGATTCCCCTGCTAATCTGAAACAAAACTTGCTGCGAGGCGCTGCTTTCGATGTCTATGGCAGCCCGTTGCTGCGCATTATCGAGGTTATGAGCGAAAACCCTGATATTCTTCATGTCGGGCTGGCTGGTGACCATGTTCGCATCGTTCCCCGGCGGAAAGCGGATGGCCGGACAATCAAGAAAGCACTCAAACGCAACGGTGTGAAAGTCGACCATATCAACCTGGTGGAACCGCAGCTGGAGGATGTGTTTTTGTTTTTGGCATCCGACTGAGTGCTGAAATGGGTACGGATAGGGTTTACAAAAATACCGGTTGTGTTTCCCTGATGATGTGTTGGTGCGGGGAAATTCGATAAAGGTTTGGCAAGAATCATCCTGTTTCGCTTATAATCGGAGCATGGGCTATTCGACGACACCACAAGCATTGTTCGTAGGGAAAATGCAGCGCGATTTTTTCATAACAGCAGATGACCAGATTTATCTGGATGTGCTGGGCGGCAATCTGGTTTATGCTGCTGTCGGTTACAAGCTCTGGATCGATACCCCGCCGCCGGGGTTGCTGGCGAGAATTGGGGAGGATTATCCGCAGGAGTGGCTCGATGTTTGCCGCAAGCACGGACTGGATACCCGGGGGATTAAAATCCTGCCGCAGGCACTCGACCTGCGCGCTTTTTCTGCACCTCAGGGGGATATCAGGCGGGTTGCGGCGGATCCGGTGACCCATTTTGCGCGTCTGGGGATGCAGTTGCCCAAACCGTTGCTCGGTTACCGGATGAAAAGCAAACCGATGGACAGCAAAATCGAACGTACCCCTTGCTCGATTCGCCAGGGAGATATTCCGGACGAGTATCACGATGCCACGATTGCCCATTTGTGCCCGCTTGATTTTCTCACTCACGGGCTGCTGCCGGCTGTTTTCAGGCAGGAGGGGTTTTCGATGATTACACTCGACCCTTCTCCGGGGTATATGAACCCTGCCTTTTTCAGTGATTATCCTTCCATCGTAACAGGATTGACGGCTTTTTTGCCTTCCGAGGAGGATATGAGAAATCTTTTTGCTGGCAAGACGGAAGACTTGCATAAGATGGCGGAAACAGTGGCGTCTTATGGCTGCAAGATTGTGGTGATCAAGCGCGGGGTGCGCGGGCAGCTGCTTTTCGATGCAGAAGCCGGACAATTTTGGGAAATACCTGCATACCCTGCGAGAGTGAAAGACCTCACCGGTGCCGGTGATGCGTTTTGCGGCGGATTCCTTGCCGGCTTGAGAAATGCTTTCGACCCTTTGGAAGCGGTTTTGCACGGGAATATTTCCGCTTCTCTGGTTTGTGAGGGCAGCGGGGTTTTCTTTGCTCTTGATGCGCTTCCGGGGTTGGCTAAAGCCCGCCTGAACGCATTGCGGCAGTCTGTTATCAAGCTTTGATTCAAACAGGAGCAGTTCATGGTAAATGACGAAGCAGCTTATCTCCGGCGTATTCTTGATTTGGCTGTCAGCGTGCAGCAAATTCCTTCCCCAACCTTTCATGAGCAGCAATGTGCGGCGTTTCTGAAAGATATTTTTCTTGAAGAAGGATTGAAAGATGTGGCAATCGATGCTGCCGGGAACCTGTTCGGAAGGTTGCCGGGCACACACGAAGTCTCCCCGCTGGTGATCTCAGCGCATGTGGATACGGTTTTCCCTGCGAACACGAATTTGGCTTGTGAGGTCAATGAGGAAACGATTCATGGTGCGTCGATTGGTGATAACAGCCTCGGGGTTGCCGGGTTGTTGGGGATTTTGTGGCGGTTGAGGAAAAACCGGATTGTCTTGCCGGGTGATGTCTGGTTCGTGGCAAATACCGGTGAAGAAGGATTGGGCAATTTGGAAGGGATGCGCCGCGTTGTCGACAGGTTTGGCAGCCAACCGCGTGCCTATTTGATTCTCGAAGGCATGGCGCTGGGACAGATTATTCACCGCGGTTTGGGTGTCGTGCGCTTCCGGATTACCATGAAAACAACGGGCGGGCATTCCTGGGCGGATTACGGCAAGCCATCTGCCATCCACGAACTGGCGAAGCTGATTGCCCTGCTGGATGGTATCCCTGTCTCTGATGAGCCGCGTGCTTCGCTGAATGTCGGGGTCATTGCCGGCGGGGTTTCGATCAACACGATTGCACCGCAGGCATGGCTGGAAGTTGACTTGCGTTCGGTGGATGCTGATACCCTGACGGAACTCAGCCGCAGGGTGACTGAATTGGCGGAAAGTTTCCGCCTTCCCGGTGTGGATGTGCTCATCGAGAAAATCGGGCAGCGCCCCGCAGGCGGCATCCCTGCAAACCATCCGCTGGTTCGGACGGCGGAAAACGCTTTGCGGGCGGAAGGCTTCACGCCCAGGCTGAATATTGCCTCGACCGATGCCAACATCCCGTTGAGCAAAGGACTGCCTGCGGTTTGCATCGGGCTTACCACAGGGAAGGGCGCACATACAACCGATGAAACCATCGATATTCCTCCTTTGGCGAAGGGGATGAATCAGGTTTATCGTTTGGTTTTGTCTTTGTTTGGGGTGAATCCGGCTTGACCGAAAGCGAACGGTATCATCCGCTGCCGGCGGCGTTTTTCGGTGAACTGCGGGTGAAAGGTTATAGCGACCATCGAACCGGCGTGCGTGCCGGAATGAGGTGGTCCATTCGAGCAAAGCCGGTTCGATGGGGTGATTGCTTTTTCTCTGTCAGTCGTTTTCGTGATACTTGAAGGAAACTTTGATTTTGGCGCGATAGGTAATGACTTCGTTGTTATCGATTTGCATATCAAGGGAGACGACTTCGGCAATGCGGAGGTCTTCGAGGCTTTCTGCCGCTCTTTCCACCGCGGTTTTTGCTGCTTTTTCCCATGATTCTGTGCTGGTACCGACCAGTTCGATGAATTTGTAAACACTCTCAACCATTTTTCTTTCTCCTTTGTTCTTGTCTACCGATATTGATTTTGTTATGCGGGTTAACGGGTATCTGCCTTTGCGTTTCGCAGTATCCTTCCCGCAGATTAATGCGTTTTGGACAAGCGGATGCGTACATCGATCGCTGCAACGCCTTTTCCGGGCGGAAGGACGCGCAACGGGTTGATTTCGACATCGGCGATTTGCGGAAAATCGGCAAGGATTTGGGCAAGCCGGAAAAGGGTTTCGAGAACCGCTTCCTTGTCACCCGGGGGTAAATTGCGGAAACCGTCCAGTTTCTTCCCTGCCCAGGTCTTCCTGAGCATCATTTCCGCTTCGATACGTGTCAGCGGAGCGATTGCAAACGCCACGTCTTTCAATCCCTCGACTTCGACACCGCCGGAGCCGAACATGACCAGCCCGCCGAACTGTGCATCCTGCACACCGCCAACGATTACTTCCTGCCCTGTGCCGACCATTGGCTGGATATATACGCCTTCGATGCGGGCATTCGGGCGGCTTTCTTTGACGTTGTTCATGATGGTGGCAAAGCCCTGTCGGACGCTGTTCTCGTCCTGTACCCCCAGCAGAATACCGCCCGCATCCGATTTGTGCGGAATATCGGGAGAAGCGATTTTCATCGCTACGGGGAAACCCATCCCGGCAGCGTTCTTACCCGCTTCTGCTGCGGTTTTAGCGAGGGTGATTTGGATGGTGGGAATGCCGTATGCGGTCAGGATGGCTTCGGCAAGGTCCTGCGGAAGGAATTCATCTCCTTCCCAGCGGGTAATGATTTCCTGCACGCTCTCCCGACGAACATCCTCAAAGCGTACCGGTTCCGCTTTGGCGGTTTCGAGGTATTCCGCTCTTTTGGTCAAGGCGGAAAGGGCAGCAGCCGCTCTTTCGGGGAAACGGTATTCGGGGACTTTTGCGGCGCGGAACATTTCTACGGCTTCCTGAATCATTCGTTCTCCCATCACGGCGATGACCACGGGCTTTTCCGAGGTCTGGATGACCGGAATGACAGCTTTGGCAACGCCTCCGGCGGTAGCCATTGGCGGGGCGGGAAAGATAACCATGGCGCTGTCGACACCCGGGTCGGCGAGAATAGCCCGAAGGGAATCGGCGAATTGTTCCGGGGAGGCGGAGGCGAGCAGATCGACCGGGTTGTGCAGACTGGCAGCAGGCGGGAGGATTTGGCGCAGTTTTTCGACCGTCTCGTGCCGGAAATCTGCAAGGCGCAAGCCAAGCCCTTCGAGGGCGTCAGAAGCTGCAACGCCCGGGCCGCCGGCGTTGGTGAGGATGGCAACGCGCCGCCCTTTTGCCGGCGGGCACCATGCCAGTGCGCGTGCCCAGTCGAACATTTCCTCGCTGGTGTTGGCACGAAGCACACCTGCACGCAAAAAGGCAGCATCGAAAGCGGTTTCTTCTCCGGCGAGGGCACCGGTGTGGGAGGCAATTGCCCGGCGTCCGCTGGCAAAGCGCCCGACTTTGAAGGCGATGACCGGCTTTTTTTGGACGACTTTTCGGGCGGTGTTCACGAACTTGCGCCCGTCCTTGATGCCTTCCATGTATAACGCCAGAACGTTCGTGTACGGGTCATTGGCAACCGGTTCGAGCATGGCGGTTTCGTCGATATCCGCCTGATTGCCCAGACTGACCAGCCTTGAAAGCCCGAACCCCTGTCCGCGTGCCCAGTCGATAACTGCTGCACAAATTGCTCCGGAGTGGGAGAGAAAGGCGACATCTCCCGGTGTGGGCCCCGGAGGCGGCAGAAAGGTTACGTCGATGGGGGCATGCGTATCCAGAATACCGATGCAGTTGGGCCCGACCAGGCGGATATCCAGCTGGCGGGCAAGTTGAATGACTTTTTCTTCGAGCATGGCGCCGTCTTTTCCCGTTTCCCGAAAACCGCCGGTGCCGATGATGACGGCATGGATACCCCGTTTGCCGCATTCGGCAAGCGCATCCGGAACAAAAGGCGGCGGGATTAGAATCACTGCCAAATCAACCGGATCCGGTACATCCAGAACGGATTTGTAAATCGGTTTTCCCATCAGGGTGCCCCCTTTGATGTTGACGAAGTGTATTGCTCCCTGATAACCGCTTTGAATCAGATTTCTTGCCAGTCCGTATCCGAGCTTGTTGGGATTGCTGGACGCACCAATGACCGCAACGCCTTTGGGACTGAAAAAGAGTTCGATAGGAGTTTTGTTTTTCATGCCTTTTTCCATTTGTCTGGTTTTTGGATTTTGTCTGTTGGTATGGCTTTTTGACCGTTTCCGGGCCTGCACAAAGCCAACGATTGTTTTCCGGAGCGGGAGAGGACGTTCCCCCCAAATTGTCAGGTGCGGGATGGCTGAGCTGGTGTTTCGGCGGCTGCGTGCCGGTTCACCGGTTGCGCTCACGGCTTCCCTTCTCCACCGGAAATACCCCGGAAGCGGATGTGGCTTTTCGCGAAAACCGGGCGCCTGAGATGAATTTGGTGACGGTGTTTTTTCCTCCGGCTGCACCGCATGGCAGGGTTGTTTTGGACGGTTTGTTTTCTGTTTCGTGTGCCTTTTTGCAGATACTATTGTAACATGCTGCCTGCTGTCTTGAAAACGGGGGCATTTTCCCTGCACGGGGGTTTCGTTTCAATCGTAGGGGATGCGGACGGAGATGCGCTTGTCGAAGGTCAGGTGCAAACGGAATGTGTTGTTTGCCAATGGGTTCAGGGGAAGCGTCTGGCCATCGGCGACGGCATGGCCGGCTTTGCGGGGCAGGTACAAATCCACGAAACCCGTTTCCTTGCCCGGGCGTTCGAGGGTGAAAGCAAGCCGGCTTTCACTTTCCTGCCAGGCGGTGATTTCGCTGCCTTGGGAGATGTGCAGGTTGCCGCCCAGATAGGCAGCGTTGTTTTCCCCGATGGGGCGCAGGGAAAAGACTTTGATCCCGTGGGCGGGTATTTTGCCGAGGTCGATACGTGCTTCGCGTATTTCGAGACTGCTTCCATCCCAAAACGAGCGGGCGTAATAAGGGGTGTCGGGATCGATGGCAAGTTGGCTGAGCGGTATGTTTACGTCGACCGGTGAATGTTCCCAGTTGACGATGCCAAACAGATGCCATTTGCCGCTGGTGTTTTCCAAATCGAGTTTGATAATCCGCGGGCTGGCATTATCGAGCCAGTCGGGGATGTGCGGGGGTTTGCCAATCAGGGGCAGGATGCTTTGGGCGATGCGCAAGCGTTCCGGGGGCAGGGCTTCCAAATCATCCGAGATGAGCAGAGAGCCGCCGGTGAGGGCGATTACGGAAGCTAGTGTTCGGACTTCTGCCAGGGTCAGGTCGGTATCCGTCCCGAGCAATAGGCAGTCCGGGTCGTTGATCCACCAATGCTTGTGGAGGAATGCGCGGGTGATGGTGTTTTGCAGGGCGTTTCTGGTGGATGGCATGGATGGTTCGTTTCTCAGGAACAATTCGTGCCCTTCGAAGCGCGGGAACCAGGTTGGTGAAACATCGGCGCCGATGCGCATGGCATCTGCCAGCCCGACGGCTGACCCAAGCGGGCAGCCGCAGCCCAGCAATACGGTATCGTCACCGGCTGCCTTGCGGATGCGTTCCAGCCCCTGCCGCAGGATTTGAGCACGTGTTTTCGTCGGGTCGTGGCGTTTTCCGGAGATGGCAGCAGCATACAGGAAGTCCAGCTTCAGGTAGGGGTAGCCCCATTTATGCACGGCAGTCGTGATGATTTCATCGATATAGTCACTTACAGCGGGGTTGGTCAGGTCGAGCGCATGCGTGAAAGCGTTCCACACAAAACCGGCATTGGCGGGGAAGCCGAATTTGTTTTTGATGAGCCAGTCCCGGTGGCGGCGGGCAAGCTCCGAAGCCGGATGTACGATGAATGGTGCGATCCATAATCCGGGGACGAAGCCGGCATCCTTGATTTCCGCAGCCAGGGGCGCAATCCCATGCGGAAAACGATCGTTGCGTATCTGCCAGTCGCCGACCTGTTTTTGGTAACCGTCATCGATTTGGATGATTTCCAGCGGCAGTTTGTCCCGGAGTTTGTTCGATATGTGCAGATTCTTTCGAATATCCGCTTCGCTGATATTTTGAAAGTAGTGATACCACGAACACCAGCCGGCTGGTGATGTTTCGTCTGGTGAATGTTTCCCGTTTTCACGGGCAACGGCATCCAGATAGGCTGCGAGGGGATCCGGACGGTCGATATCGATGAAGGAAATGACTGCCCAATCAGTGGAAAGAGAATTGCCGGGTGGCAGTACGGCGTTATCCCCGCTGGCAAACAGGTGCATTGCCGGGTAGAGCGAATCGCTTTGGACTTCCAGCGTGCCGAACTGCTGGCGCTGGGAAAGAAAGCCGGCGAGAATACCGGTGCGGTGAGAAAGGTCGCCGAGCACTCCGAACATGTCGCTGGTGAAGCGCCCTTTGATGTTCGTTTTCGCTGCCGGCTGGCTGTACCACATCATCCGGGCGAAAATTCCCAGCCGGGTATCCACGGGACGGGTGGCAGTACGGCTGGCGCCGGTATACGACCAGGACTGCCAGCCATTGGAGAAAAAGGCGGATTCACCGGGATGATGGTGCAAACGGATGACGCCGTGTCCTCCCCGGGGAATTCCGGAGCGAATCAAGGTCATGTCTCCTTTGGGAATCAGGCTCTTTTTGCGGAAAGTGCCGGCATGCAGTAAATGAATCGACCCGATTTTCACGGGGGATTTCCCGGTGTTGTCGATGGTGATTTTCCAGAGGAGCAGGGGGTGGTTTTCGGGCAGGGCAAAGGTGAGCGTGTATACCAGGCTGTTCTTGTCGGGCCCGATGGTGATTCTTTGGCTTTTCAGGCTGCCGTGGGGGGAGCTGATGGTTTCTTGGGTGTGGATGCGGGGGTTGTGCCATTTGCTCAGCGCTTTGAAACGTGTGCGCCCCTTGATATATTGCACGCTGATGGTGGCGTTTTCAATTAACGCCCCGGGAATTGTCTTGCTGTATATGCTCCATCGGGTGTTTTGGGGGTCGATGGTGCATTGAACGGCTTCGTTTTCAAGGCTGATTTGCATGAGCTTGAATTTCCTTGGTTGTCGGGATATTGATGCTGCTGGGTGTTGCCGGTATGACGCGGTTTCAGCGCCATTATAGTATGAATTGCCGTTGGGGCAGGGTATATTCGGGGCAGGTTCAGGTGTGTAAGGCGGCGGATGAGGGGCGGGTGTCATGCCGGGTTTGGCGTGCGTTAAATTATAGAAGAAACGAAGCTGTTTCTATGGGACATCGTTTCGAATTGGTGATAAAACGATAATCGATAATCGCGGCAAAAAGGTGAAAACGTGTTATAAATTAATGACGAATAACAAAAACCAACCAGCTTATCGAATTCTCTGAACGGAGTGTGCTATGACTGCAAGAATAATCGATGGAAAGGCAATTGCTGCCGAAGTGCGGGAAGCAGTTGCTGTGGATGTGGCCGCGATGGTTGCAAAAGGGCTCCCCGCACCGGGTCTGGCAACTGTGTTGGTGGGAGAAGATCCCGCCTCCCAGGTTTATGTGCGGATGAAACAAAAAGCATGTGCAAAGGCGGGGATCGAATCTTTCGGGCATGTACTCCCGGTGGATGCGACGCAGGAAGATGTCGAATCATTGGTCAGAAAACTGAATGCCGACCCCAAGGTCAACGGCATTCTTGTCCAGCTGCCTTTGCCCAAAGGGCTGGATGAAGAAAAAGTGCTCAATACGATTAGCATCGAGAAGGATGTGGATGGTTTCCACCCGCTCAATATCGGCCGCCTGGCGCAAAAGGGGCGCGAATCGCTTTTCGTTCCCTGTACTCCGGACGGGGTGATTTACCTGCTCGATTCAGCCGGTGCGAAGCTGGAAGGTGCCAACGCAGTGGTGCTGGGCCGTTCGAATATCGTGGGCATGCCTGTGGCTTTGCTGCTGGTGAAGCGCAATGCAACGGTGACGATTTGCCATTCGCGGACAAAGGATTTGCCGGCGGTATGCCGCCGGGCGGATATTTTGATTGCCGCAGTGGGACGCCCCGAGATGGTGCGCAAAGACTGGGTGAAACCGGGTGCCGTGGTAATCGATGTGGGTGTCAACCGTGTGGATGACGCTACCCGGGAACGCGGATACCGCCTGGTGGGTGATGTCGCTTTCGACGAAGTCAAAGAAGTGGCCGGTGCAATTACCCCTGTGCCTGGCGGTGTCGGACCGATGACCATTGCGATGCTTTTGCGCAATACTGTGCGGGCAGCCAAGCTGGCACATCAGCAGGCCTGATTAGCGTTCTTGCCCGGTGGCAGAATTTTCCGCTCGTTTCCGGCTGCTTGCGGCGAGATAATTAATCACAGGGAATACATGACGATTGTCTATTGAGAAAAAATCGTTTAAACAGTTACAATTGATTTCAAGTGATCAGAAAGGGATTCGAAGATGTATAAGAACAGCAAGATACCGTTTACTCCGGTGGCTTTGGATGCGAAACAACCCGTTCCTCCGGATATCGAAATTGCACAGGCGCAAATGCCAAAGGTCAAACAGATCACGAAACTGGCTGAGGAAATCGGTTTGAACCCCGATGAGCTTGAAGTTTTCGGGCAGTATAAAGCGAAGGTCCGCCTGGATGTTCTGGATCGTCTGAAAGACGTGCCGGACGGGAAATACATCGATGTTACTGCGATCACACCTACCCCGCTGGGGGAAGGAAAGAGTACGACCATGGTTGGCCTGAGCCAGGCATTGGGTGCTCATTTGGGGAAGAACGTGTTCACGTGCATTCGTCAGCCATCCCAGGGCCCGACATTCGGGATCAAGGGCGGTGCGGCAGGCGGCGGGTACAGCCAGATTGTCCCCATGGAAGATTTCAATTTACACCTGACCGGAGACATTCACGCAATCACGGCTGCGAACAATCTTCTTGCTGCGGCAATCGACACACGCATGTTTCATGAGTCGCGGCAAAGCGATGAAGCCCTGTTTCGCAGATTGTGCCCGCCGGCAAAGGATGGCAGCCGTTTCTTCGCACCCTCGATGATCAAACGCCTGCAAAAGCTGGGAATTGACAAAACCGACCCGAATGACCTGACCCCTGATGAAATTCACCGTTTCGTGCGGCTGGATATCGACCCGGACAGCATTACCTGGCGGCGGGTGATCGATACCAACGACCGCATGCTGCGGGTGATTACCATTGGCCAGGGGCCCAAGGAAAAAGGGTTTACCCGAAAAACCGGGTTCGATATTACCGTGGCAAGTGAAATCATGGCGGTTTTAGCGCTGACCACCGACCTCCGGGATATGCGCGAGCGTTTCGGTGAAATGGTCATTGGTACCAGCAAGTCGGGCGAACCGGTTACCGCAGAAGACCTCGGGGTTGCCGGAGCGATGACGGTGTTGATGATGGATGCCATCAAGCCGACGCTGATGCAAACCCTCGAAGGGACGCCGGCATTTGTGCATGCGGGCCCGTTTGCCAATATTGCTCACGGGAACAGCTCGATTATTGCCGACCGGATTGCGCTCAAGCTGGCGGATTACGTGGTGACTGAATCCGGATTTGGTGCGGATATCGGGATGGAAAAATTCTTCGATATCAAGTGCCGATATTCGGGGCTGGTGCCGAATGCGGTTGTCATGGTGGCTACGGTCCGCGCCTTGAAGATGCACGGCGGCGGTCCGACGGTGAAAGCCGGTCAGCCTCTTGACCCTGCCTATACGGAAGAAAACCTCGATTTGCTGCGCAAAGGTTTATGCAACCTCGAAGCACACATCAAAAACGCACGGCGTTATGGAATCCCCGTTGTCGTTGCGGTCAACAGTTTCAAGGATGATACACCGGCGGAAATCGAGCTGGTGCGTGAAGCGGCAATCAAAGCCGGAGCGGAAGATGCCGTGGTTGCCCGCCACTGGATGAAAGGCGGCGAGGGCGCTGTGGCACTGGCGGAAGCTGTGGTCAAGGCTTGTGAAAAACCGAGTGACTTCAAGTTCCTGTATCCGCTCAAAGGAACGACGATCAAGGAAAAAATCGAAACGATTTGCACCAAGATTTACGGTGCGGATGGTGTCGAATATTCTCCGGAAGCCGAAAAGAAAATCGAACTTTATACGAAGTTTGGGTTCGACGAGCTTCCGATTTGTATGGCAAAGACGCATTTGTCTCTGAGCCATGACCCGACGCTGAAAGGCGTCCCGAAGGGGTTCATCGTACCCATTCGGGATATCCGCGCTTCAGTTGGCGCCGGTTTCCTGTATCCGCTGGTTGGCGCAATGAGCACCATGCCCGGTTTGCCAACCCGCCCCGCATATTATGATGTGGATGTGGATCTGGAGACGGGAAGGGTTGTCGGACTTTTCTAAAATCTGAATAGTGAGTGACTGGGGTGGCTGTCCTGCTGAACAACCACCCCAGTGTTTTATTCGTGAATTAATGCACAATAAGGCGAAAACAGGATATAATCGGGCATGTTTTGTGACGAAATGATAATGGTGATAAGGAGTTTGTATGACTTCTGTTGAAGTGTTTGATCTGTCGAAACTAAAACCGATCCTCGAAAAATACCACCCGGGAAAGCGCACCGATTTGCTGCCGGCGCTTTGGGACGCACAAGATGCTTTTGGCTACTTGTCCGAGCCGGTGGTTATTGCTATTTGTGATGCGCTGTATGTGCCGCTGGCAGAGGCAAACGGGGTAATCGAATTTTATTCGATGTTTACGAAGAAACCTGTGGGGAAAACCCTGATACGTATTTGCACCAGCCCGATGTGTTCCCAAAAAGGCGGCAAGGAAATTCTGGATGCTGTTTGCAGGCATCTGAATGTGAAGCCGGGAGAAACGACAAACGACGGGCGCTATACTGTGGAGGCTATCGAATGTTTGGGGCTGTGCGATCATGCTCCCGCTGCGCTGGTTGGGGAAAATCCGGTGGCAAATCTGGACGGCGAAGCTGTCGAAAAGTGGATTTCGGGGAGCGAACCGGCACCTTTGGGCACCATCGGCGGAAGCCCCCGCTGGCTGACGAGCCGCTGCGGGGTCAACGACCCGCTGGATGTGGATGCTTATGAAAAGACCGCCGGATTCGCCGGTATCCGCAAAGCGCTGCAAACGATGACCCCTGATGATGTCATCGAAGAGATTACCCAATCCGGGCTTTCCGGCAGGGGCGGGGCGGCTTTTCCGACAGGGATGAAATGGCGTTTCACCGCACAGGCCAAAGGTGAAAAGCATTATGTGGTCTGCAACGGGGATGAATCGGAACCCGGCACGTTCAAGGACC
>CAYWFK010000018.1:26596-43517 GCA_964457375.1 uncultured Anaerolineales bacterium | reverse complement strand
ATCCAGCCTGTTGTCGGGCACGGGAATGACTGCTCTGTTTTCCTTGATTGTGCAAAAAGGGTAGTTTGCCACTTCTGCAAGGTGTGTGTTGCAAAGTGCGTTGAATGTCGTGCTCTTGCCGACATTCGGAAGTCCGATGATACCAATGCTGAATGACATGGGAAGTACCTCAGAGTAACCGATTGCGTATGTGACGGAAACGGTTATGGGATTCTTGGATTATCGAGCCGTAAACCATGCCCGCGAATGGTGATGATGTAAGTATGCTCCGGGTCGACAGATGCGATTCGGTTTCGCAGCCTTCTGACAAGGGCATCAAGTGCTTGTTCACTAACACCGAAGGAGTCATCATCTGCCCAGACTTTCGAAATGATTTCCTGCCGGGAGACGACATTTCCTTTGTTCGAATAGAGCAGATAAAGTAAATGGAATTGCGGTGCGGAAAGAGGGGGCAGGATTTCCTGATTTCTTACCCAAACACGGCGGGATTTGGCGTTGATCCTGAGAGCGAATTCTTCTTTCCCGGAAGGGGCGAATTCCAGCGGCAGGGTTGCTTCTGTGGTCAGATAGACGAATTGCTGCGCCAGAGCAATTTGGATGATATCGCCGTCTGTCAGGATTGTCGGAGATTCAATGCGCTTGCCGTTGTTGTGTGTTCCGTTTTTACTGCCCAAATCCTGAATATATGTGTCTTTGCCTTCGACGAAAATGCGGGCGTGCTTTCGTGATACTTGTCTTTTCGGGATGGTAATGTCACAATCCGTATCCCTACCGATGATGATTTCATGAGTGATTGCCCATTTTTGCCCGTCCAGAGGTCCGTTGTAAGCAATCAAAACAGGAATTTCTTCATTGGTACCATTCATAATTTCTCCTCTACGTGTATAATATCATAAAAATCTTCCAAGAATGGATTGCGATGCCGACACCTTTAACTCCCAACATGGTGCTCAAAGAGCGATATAAAATCCGCCGGATTATCGGGCAAGGCGGAATGGGGTCTGTTTATCTGGCAGATGATATCAGGCTTGCCGGGCGACTGTGTGCCTTGAAGGAAGTCTTTCATGACAAGACGATGCCGGAAGAGATTTTGGAAGAGGCACGCGGACAATTTTTGCGGGAAGCCACTGTTTTGGCAAGGCTGGATCATCCGAATTTGCCGAAGGTGTCGGATTTCTTTTCGATTGGTGAGCGGGATTATCTGGTAATGGATTTCGTTCCGGGCAAAGATTTGAGTACACTGATGACCGAAGCGCGGGTGAACAATACCTTCCTCAACGAACGGGATGTTCTCTCGTGGGCGAGCCAAATTGCGGATGCGCTTTCTTATTTACACAGCCAGGACCCACCAATTCTGCACCGGGATATCAAACCGAGCAATCTCAAATTAACGCCGGGCGGGGTGATTAAACTGGTTGATTTCGGATTGGTGAAAATACTGGCATCAGATGATGTGACGATTACTGTTGTTCAGGGGAGAGGCACAGCAACTTATACTCCTTTGGAACAGTACGGGGGCGATGCCGGGCATACGGATGTTCGTAGTGACGTGTATTCGTTCGGGGCGACAATGTATCATTTGTTGACGAATACCCCTCCGGATGAGGCGCGGGATCGTTTCCTGAATCCGGGGCATTTGATTCCGCCGCGTCAAATCAATCCGTCCATCAGCCCGAGAACCGAAAGAGCGATTATCTGGGCGATGAGTCTGCATCCGGACAATCGGCCGCAGACAATCGATGAATTCCGTCAGGCAATGCTTGGGGACTGGAATCCGGTTACACGACCGCGCTCACCTTTGCCGCCGCCGACGTTTACTGATATTTTTTCGAATTCGGGGGAACGTTCTTTGTTGTGGGTTGCAGTTGCTTTGTTGCTGATAAGCTTGGTGATTACCGTCGGGCATTAAACCGACTTTTTGTCGAGAACGAATTCTATTGTTGCTGCTGCACCCCAGCCAAGCAGTGTGCCAGTCAGGACTGAGAAAAACACACCCCAACGTCCGTAATTTTCGAGTATGGTGATGCTAAACGGAAAATTCAACGATAGCAGCACATAGAAAAGCAACCCTGCAATCATCGTGATGAATCCCCAACGGATACCCCAGCGTACTTTGCCAATCATCGAGCCTGTCCGGTAGGCTAGCAAACCGACGAGTATTGTGAGGCAGACTGCGATGAACCAGTCGCCAAGATCGGTCTTGGTGTGCTTTTTTTGTGCAGGGGGAGTCGGGGATGGCGTGGATGCAGACGGGCTGGGCGGGATGGCAATCAGATTTTGTGTGGCTGTTACAGTGGCTTCTGTCGGTTTGGAACCTTCTCCCAAATCCCCAATGACATTGATTGTCAGGGGTTCGGCGTATGACGATTCGCTGGCTGCTTTGATTGTCAGAGAGCCGGGCTGCTCCAGGGTTATTTCTACCGAAGCAACCCCGCCGACAGTTTCAACAGAAGCCAGCACTTCTTCCCTTTCATTTTGGACGACAGAAAACTGTACGGGGGTTTGGTCCGGAACGGGATGCCCATTGTAGTCAAGAATGGTTCCTGTGGATACTTTGATGGTGCTGTACAAATCGAATTCTTTGTTTTCGATATTTTCGATAGCCGTTTCAGGTTTTTGGCTGTCTGCCTGAGTGATAGAAGTGATCGATAGCTTGAATGATTTACCCGGATCCGGGGATGTTGCAGATCGCAAGTCGTAGCCAATTCCGGGAATGGATACCGGCGAAGACCCTGACGGGTTAGGAATTTCTTTGAAAAGCAAGCGGGCGGCTATTTCGATAAATGGCGGTGCTTTACTGTACAGGCTGTAAAATGCAGTTAGTTTCGAGATGTCGGTTGCATCCAGATAGTAAGGTGCATTGGCAGCAAAAACGATAACATTCTTGTTGCCGAGCAGGGCAGGGCGTTCAGAAAGCAGCCGTTGGAGAGCAAGCGATTCTTTTCGCTGGGGGTCGACTTTCAACATCAGGAAGACGACCCAGTTCGCTGATTTTATCCTGCGTTCGATGATTTGGGCGTTGTCCGGTTGGTCGAGCAGGGAGAGCAAATCGGAATATGTGTAGGAATACAAGTTGTAATTCAGGATTTGCCCGCCGGCATCCGGTCCGTATAATCTCTGGATGGCTTTCATCAAGGCGTTTGCCGGGATGTTTGTCTCCGGTTCACAATCGTGACATTGGCGTATCGTATAGGAATCAGTGAAGAAAACAATTCTATCCAAAATGCCGGGGGAGTTGGGTAATACATTGTTCAGTTCCTCGATAGGAGGGTTGATCAATGTGGCGGATTGTCTGGCGACTTCGAAAACAAGCTGTGAATTGTCGCCGATGTTTGCTACTGCGTTTTCCGGTGGAATGACCTGGCTAAGGGTGAAAAAGTCATACAGTTTGTATTTCAGGGTAAGTATCCGGAAAACAGATTTGTCTACGCGGCTGGCAAACGCGGGGTCTTCCCGATATTTTTGTGCAAAGAAATCGAGAATATCCGTGATTGTATTGTCGGATGATTGCTCGGGATTGGCGGTTTGAACCGGCTTTTTGTTGATGCTGCCCAGATACAACAAATCATTCCCTGCAAGAAATGCATCGAGCACAGGTCTTCGGGGATTGAAACCCTGGTTGGACGAGTCGTAGAATTTGTGAACTGCCGGCACTCCCAGATCATCACTAATCATGATCCCGTTATTTGACCGCCAGGAAGAGAGCTGTAACAAGTTCATGAGCAAGTCGAATGCCTGGGGATCAAAACTAATTGGCTTTGTGGACGCCCGGATATTGCCCTGAAATCCCTGATATCTGATATGGGCGGTCAGTAATGCATCGACGGTCGATTCGGGTGATGGGGCATCTCCGGTAACGGCAAAGAAGGGGGCAAGTTCGATTTGTTTCAGCTGTTCCAGTGATTTTCTGACCGTTGCCACTTCGTCTACCGGTATGCGGTCGGAGCTGCCTAAACCGGGAAAATGAGTGCCGACGACCGCCAGCCGATTTCCGCTGCCGGTATGCAATCCCTTGATGTATTCTTGCCCTAATTTGGAAACCCAGTACGGGTCGCCGCCAAATGTCTTCACGCCCAGATCGCTGTTTTCAAGTGGGTGGGGGATTTCGACGATATCCAGGCTGGGACCAAAGAGCAAATTGACTCCGATTGCGGAAAGTTCTTTCCCCAACGTTTTTCCGACTTCGCGGGAAAGGTTGGGATTCCATGTAGCACCAATCGCCATTTGGCTGGGTAGCCGGGTCAGACCATGGAGAATTTGGTCGTTCGGATAGCCATCACCGTTTTGTGAAATACCGATGAAAAGGGGAATGTAAGATGATTTGAAATGGTTGCCGGAAACCGGATCGATGCTGTCTTTTGTCGAGCTGGTGAATGCAAGTGTTTGTAGTTTGTTGATTAATGATGCGGTATGTTCCAGCGCATCGTCCCCGGATGTGAAGTTGTCGTTATCGGCTTTGAGAACAACACCGCCGATATGGTATTTTTCGATTAAATTATGTATCTGGGATTCGGGCGGGATACTTGAACCGTAGAAGGTAACAAGAAACAATTGCCCGATTTTTTCTTCGGGTGACATGTGTTTGAGCAGGTTGTCGACCCGGACATCGGGTGTTGCCGTCTGGTTGTCAACAGACGCGCTGGCAACGATTGGTTGAACCAGCATGAATAGATAGATGAGCGCGATGGCTATTTGAAGGCTTTGGCGAAATCTTCTCCTCATTGACTTTGCCGTTACCCTTTTGTAATGTCTTTCATAGCTCTTTTTCTTTGTCGAGAATCTTTCTCAACAAGGCTCTGCGTTTCGACCCGCTAAGCAATTCCAGTTTCCTGCTATCCAAAGGATCGATCTCATGGCGAATGAGTTCGATTTCTTCTTTGCTGGGTGGATCGGTGATTGGCAGATGGCTGGCGATTTCGATTTCGAAACCCGTTTTGGCAAGTATCTTGTCGATGCTTACGCCGGGATGAATGGATATCAATCTGAGCCTTCCATGCCGAAAATCGAATTGCCCCAGATTGCTGACCAGATAAACCGGGCCCTTTCCGTTGGGTTTATCAGGTTTGTAACCTAATCCGGACAGGTAGTCAAGTGTTTTGACGAACGTGACCCTGCTGTGGCGGGGGACATAGAAGTAATACTGGGGAACGTATGTTGTTACGTCGGGGATGCCTCCGGTGCCGGGTAAACGGAATTTCGGCGCAGTGTAATTTTTACCGAATGCGATATTGTTGAAGTTGCCAAGGCAATCGATTTGTGCAGGACGGAAGAACTCTTTGGGAGTCAATCTGGGTAATCCTTCCAGCACGGCGCGCACGAAACCAATGGTTGTGATTGCCTTATCCAGCCACAGGTTTTCGATTCGCGTGATGCTGATTTTTGCCGGCTCTTTGCATATACCCTGGCCGATGGCAGACATCAGGTAGAGATTGGGCGCATGGGTTTTTTTCGCAAGCAGGTAGGCGGCTGTTACCATCGGGGTAGCGATGCCCTGGGCAACGATATCACCATCGCGAATTTGTCTTGCCATGCAGGTGATGATGAACTCGTCAGGGGTGGCCTCGGTGAGTGGTTTAGGGGTTCCCATTGGCATGCTCTTCGAGAAGTTGCTTGTGTACGATGTCGTCGATGTTGCCCCCGGAAATGACAGCTATTGCAGGCCGGTCTGTAATGTGTCCGAATAACAAGGCAGCCAGTGTGACAGCACCCGCCCCCTCGATTTTTTGCGTGTGTTTGAACCATGCGTAAGAAATTGCGGAACGGATTTCTTTTTCCGTTACAAGGATGATGTCGTCGACATATTCTTTGACAAGGGGAATCGTCACGGAGTTTTCTTCAACTCTCCCGTCAAGCCCGTCTGCGATGGTTTCCTGGTGAGGGGGTTCTCCTTGTGAACCGGTATGCAGCAGGTTGAACATGAAAGGATTGGTCTCCGATTGAATGCCTATGACGATGTGTTCCGGGAAATGGGTTTTGACGTAGGACGCGATTCCGGCAATGAGACCGCCGCCGCTGACAGGAACCAGCCAGGTGTATTTTTCCCTGTGTTTGTCGTTCAGCGATAATTGATTGCAAGTTTCCAGCGCAACCGTACCTTGACCTTCGATGACTTGCATATCATTATAGGGAGAAATCCAGCATGCTTTTGTGCGGGCAGCTTGCTGGCGGGCAGCTTGCTCGGTTTCTTCATAGCCGCCGGGAACCGTGATGAGATTCGCTCCGAAGTGTTTGATGGCATTGATTTTCGTGAGCGGGGCAGTTTCAGGAACGTAGACATCAACCGGTATGTGAAATTGTTTCGCAGCCAGCGCAACACCCTGACCGTGGTTACCAGCCGACGCTGTGATGATGCCGATTTTTTTTTCTTCTTTTGTCAATGTGAGAATCTTGTTCGAAGCTCCCCGGAGTTTAAATGAACCGGTTTTCTGGGTGTTTTCCCATTTGAGAAAGGCGTGCAATTCCTTGTCGAAAGTAACGGGAGTTTCGAGAATATTCTTGGCGATCCGTTGATATGCCTTGTCAATCGAGAGAGGAGGAAACATTTTCAATCCTCTGTATTTTCCAAAATTTGGAGGGCTTTTAGCGGATTGTCTGTAAAGATTCCATCAATTCCCCAAGAGAAAAAATCTGCCATCCGGTTTTCGTCGTTTACCGTGTAGGCGTACACTCTCAAATTCATTTTATGGATTCGCTCGATATATTTGCGGGTAACAGATGATTGTTCCGGGTGGATAGCGTTTTTAGGGACAAGCGCATAGAGCGGCGTAGTTGCCCAATATGCGGATTTGCCCGGGGAAACCAGCAATCCGATGAAAATGTCGGGGAGCAGGCGGTGGAACTTTATCAGAGCGATGGGGTTGAATGATGAGATAATCAGATTCGAGTGAGGAATATTCATCCTGTCGATGAGTTCTGCGACTTTGTTCGGAAGTGAATCGAACAGCGATTTGTAATTGGTCAATTCGATGTTGATGAGCACTTTCCCGCCGAATTCGTCGAGAACTTCTTCGAGGGTTGGAATTCTTTCGTTTGCAAAAACCTTGTCGAAAGTTGTTCCGGCATCGAGTTCCTTCAATTGCGCAAGCGTCATCTTTGAAACGAACCCGGTGCCGTTCGTCGTGCGGTCAACGGTGAAATCATGAATGACGACAGGTATACGGTCTGCCGACAGTTTCGTATCCAGTTCGAAAGCGTCGGCTCCCTGGCTGACGGCTAATCTGAAAGCTTGCAGGGTGTTTTCCGGTGCATAGGCGCTTGCGCCGCGATGGGCGAAAATGATCGTTTTCTTTTGGTTGATATCCATCATATTTTCGTATAGGTTTTGTGTAATGAGTGTTAAATCTCCACAAAGTAGGCACTGGCAGCTTTATCGATCAATTCTTTCGACATGACTGGCTGTTGGCCGAGATAATTGGTGATATCGATGATTTGGTTGCAAATATCTCTGGGGTGTGAGGCGCGCAGTTTTCTGCCTTGTTTGATGTACCATTCCTGTAACAGGTAAGCAAGCCCCTGGTCGCTGTAAACGACCCCTTTTGCATTGGCAACCCGCTTGAAAATTTCACGGTATTCTTCGTAATTCGGATCACCGATTTTGATTTTGTGCCGTAACCGGCGAAGAAAAGCCTCGTCCACCAAATCTCTTGGGGGCAGGTTGGTGGAAAATACGACAAGAACATCGAAAGGAACTTCTACTTTTCTTCCGGTATGCAGTGTCAGGTAGTCGATGCGGTTTTCCAGCGGGACAATCCAGCGGTTGAGCAGGTCACGCGGTCTGATGAGCTGCCTGCCGAAGTCATCGATGAGCAGGATGCCGCCGTTTGCTTTAACCTGAAACGGGGCTTCATAGAATTTGTTGACATCATCGAAAACCAGGTCCAGACCGTCCAGCGTTAGCTCACCACCGACGACAATGAATGGCCTGCGAATGTGTACCCATCGGGGATCTCTCCTCCCGCCTGTGCGCAGGGTGCCGGTTGTGTGCGGTGAATTGAAAGAAGGTGCTAATTCATGGTTGACGGAATCGTACAGTTTGACCACTTGCCCGTCGATATACAACGCGTAGGGGATGTTCATTGTTTCCCGGAGCATAATCTTGCCGATTGCGCGGGCGATACTCGTTTTCCCGTTTCCGGGAGGACCATAAATGAAAATGGATGTGCCTGAGTTGACCGCAGGACCGATTCGCATGAATGTGTCTTCCGATAGGATAAGGTTGGATAATGCCTGACGCAGAATCCGGTCAGTGACGATGGTTCTTCCCAGGTATTGTTTGCGGATAGAACGATTATAGATTTCTATCGGCACGGGGGCGGGTCCCGCATATTGACTTCGTTCCAGTGCTTCACGGGCACGCGCTATCCCTGCACCCGTGATGGCGTATTGGTAAGCTCCTTCACCAAGCCCCATTTGGGATGATTTCACTTCTACGTATTTTTCTTTTTTCAAAGCATCGAGAATTTGGTCTACTATCCCTGCAAAGGGCAAGCGCATGGCTTCGGCAACCTTGAAACCGCTTAGGTAGCCCTGAAAATAGAGTGTTTTCAGGGCGAGGTCTTGCAGCCATAATTGTGAAAGTCCGGTATCGCTGATTTTGTTCAACGGCGGCGGATTGAAAGGACTTGTAACCCCCCTTGATTTTGACGGATTGCTGTTATTTGCGTTCATGACCATAGGGCACTCCCCAAAGCAAGGATGAATAGTTTATTAATAACCCGTCATTGATTATAGCACGTCTGCAAGAATGACTGGTATAATTTGAGCCATGAAAATCAGTGTTGTGATACCTATTTATAACGAAAAAGATACGATCGAAGAAATCATCGGACGGGTAAAACAAACCGGCCTGGCAGACCAGATTATTTTGGTGGACGACGGGTCGACCGATGGAACCCGAGAAATTATCGGGAAGATGAAAGATGATCCGCAGATGACCGTTGTTCTGCATGAAAAGAATCAGGGGAAAGGGGCAGCCTTGATTACCGGTTTCAGGCATGCAAGCGGTGATGTCATTCTTATTCAGGATGCCGATTTGGAGTATAACCCGAAGGATTATCCCGAACTGCTTCGTCCCATCCAGGAAAATCTGGCAGATGTCGTTTACGGGTCACGTTTTTTGGGAGCACCCCGGCGGTCTACCATGTTTTGGCATATGATCGCAAACAAGTTGCTGACCTTTGCTACGAATATTCTCTACAATTCAATTCTCACAGATATGGAAACCGGCTATAAAGTATTCCGGCGTGAAATCGTGAAGGATATGACTATTCATTCCCGCCGATTTGATTTCGAACCGGAATTTACTGCAAAGATCCTGAAAAAGAAGGTCAGGGTTTTCGAAGTACCGATCACTTTCAACCCGCGTGATTATCAGGAAGGGAAGAAAATCGGTCTGAAAGATGCTTTTGCCGCTTTGTGGTCTTTACTCAAATACCGCTTTGTTGACTAAATTGTTTTTGAGAAACGTGATGGGGATTGTTGCTTTGCTAGGCAGGTAGATTTCCTGCAAGTATCGTCGCCCCGTGTAGTCATTAAGTGCCCGGTTTTAAATCCTTGACATTCAATTGCAAAGTTCGTCTGCCCTGATACTCATTGACCTCGAATGTATAAACCAGGTCAATAGAATCCGGCATTTTTTGCACCCAATCACCCTGGTTGAAAGCAATCGCATCGTAGGTTATTCTCCCATCTGAAACTTTCATTTTCAGATGTTTTTTTTCTTTGCCAACGGCATAATAGGAAACAGGGTGTAATGAACGGCTGAGGAATTTTGCTTGCGGATTCCCGTAGCCGGTAGGCTGCATTTTGTCGAGGAAGGGGAGGATTTCCGGGGTGAGATTGGAAAGTTTGATAGCAACATCGATATTAATGTTCGGTATCAGTTCCAGATTTTCCAGCTTTTCAGAAGCCTGAATTAATAATCGTTCCTGCAGTTCTTCCAGATTGGCATTTTTGACCGTAAAACCGGCAGCAGCAGCATGCCCGCCGTAATGTTCCAGAATATCCGCACACGAGTCCAGTGCTTCGGTAATATGGAATTCAGGTATGCTTCTGCATGAGCCGCGGGTGTATTCTTCGCCGCGGTGGGCAACAATGGCAGGGCGATAATAATCTTCGACAAGCCGGGATGCAGCCAGCCCGACAACCCCGGGGTTGAAAGCATCGTCAGCGGCAAAGAGCAGGATAGGTTCATCTCCGGATTGGAGTGCCAGTTGTTCAGCTTTCTTTT
The DNA here is from genome assembly GCA_964457375.1 of uncultured Anaerolineales bacterium. Taxonomy (GTDB): domain Bacteria; phylum Chloroflexota; class Anaerolineae; order Anaerolineales; family UBA11858; genus G519. The sequence goes on along the minus strand of CAYWFK010000018.1, from coordinate 33,289 downwards.
GGATTTCGGTGGTGATTTCCTGTCGTTTTTTGTTTTGTGCGTCCAGTTCCTGCGCCAGCGAGCTGGCTTCCAGGAGATTATCGGTAATCAGTAAGTTCAGGGCAGCCAGGGCGGATTGCAGTCTGCCGGCAGCATTCAGACGGGGGCCAAGCATATAGCCGATGTGCGATGCGGAAACTTTCTGCGGGTTTACGCCGCTGGTTTTCATCAGGGAAAACAAACCTTGCCGATTCGTGCGGCGCAACAAGTCAATTCCGTCTCTGACCAAAGCCCGGTTTTCCCCGGTCAGGGGGGCTAAATCCGCAACCGTTCCAAGTGCGACAAGGTCAAGATAATCCGATGCACGATGTTGGTGAGAATTCAAACGCTCGCTGACAGCAACCCCGATTTTATATGCCAACCCAACACCGGCAAGATTTTTGTCCGGGTACATATCTCCGGGTTGTTTGGGGTCGATCACAGCCAGGGCATCCGGCAGTTCACTGCCGGTGTGATGGTGATCGCTGATGATGATATCTATCCCGATAGATTTGGCAAACGCGACTTCTTCGATTGAACGAACGCCGCAATCAACAGTAATGATAAGCTCTGTGCCTTGTTCGGACAAGCTTGTTATGGCGTCTTTGTTCAAGCCGTAGCCTTCTTCGAATCTATTGGGAATATATTTGACCACGTTCCCGCCAACAGAGCGGAGAAAGAGTACGAGCAAAGCGGTTGATGTAACCCCGTCTACGTCATAATCTCCGTAAATAGCGATTTGCTGGTTGTGGTTGAGCGCAAACAGAATGCGGTCAACTGCTTTTGCCATATCTTTGATTTGGTAGGGACTGGTGTCGAATTGGGGGGCAGCGGACAGGAAGTCGCTGGCTGCTTTTTTGGTTGCCAAACCTCGGTTGAAGAGAATTTGCCGGAAAACAGGTGGATATTCGGATAGTTCCTGCTCTGCTTCATGGGTTAATTCGGGGAATATTTGCCAGCGCTTGTTTTTCATAATCTCTCGTGTTCTGCGGAATTTTACCTGGCAAAGTATAGCATACTTTCCGTTGACGCTGGAAAGAAAGCCTGCTATTATCAGACTTGATGCGTATGAAGAAAGTTTTTAGTAACAAGCCTAATCATTCAACTGTTCGGAAGATGATGCGCTGGCTAGTGCCAGGTTTGGGGGTCAAGCGCTGGGTAGTGTTAATTCTCTTCGGAACGATTTTATTGGGCACCGGCATTGCCATTTTCGTGCTGGACTTTTATCGTAATGCTCCGGAAACGTGGTGGCTTCCTTTGTTGTCGACGGTTTCGCTTCGGGTTCTTCCCCGTATTGTGCGAGTGGCGATTTTTGGCGGATTGGGGTTGCTCATTTTGCTGCTGGGAATTTGGGGGGTGAGCCGTGCGGTATTGTCTCCGTTCGTGAAACCAGGCAGCACAGTTGTCGATACCCTGACGAGATACCGCCGAAGAGAACGCGGTCCGAAAGTTGTGGTGATCGGCGGGGGACATGGTTTATCCATGCTATTGAGAGGATTCAAGGAATATACGTATAACCTGACGGCGGTCGTAACCGTTGCTGATGACGGTGGGTCTTCCGGCCGGCTTCGTGAATCATTGGGTATCCTCCCACCCGGAGATATCCGGAATTGTCTGGCTGCCTTATCCAATGACGAAGAATTAATGACGCAGCTGTTTCAATACCGGTTTGCCAGCGGGAATGGCGAATTGGAAGGGCATTCGTTCGGAAATTTGTTCATTTCAGCCTTTGCCGGAATCCTGGGGAGTTTCGAAGATGCCGTGGCCGAATCGGGCAAAGTGCTGGCTGTTCACGGACGGGTCTTGCCTGCGTCGATTCGTGATGTCAGGCTGGTGGCTGATGTCTTGCCCGCTAATTCGGTGAATGAAGTGAGAGTCAAAGGGGAAAGCCAGATTCCTGCAACCAAAGGAAAAATCAAACGTGTGTGGCTGGAACCCAATGATCCCCCTGCTTATCCGAGTGTGGTGAATGCAATCCTGAATGCCGATTTGGTCGTCGTTGGACCCGGCAGTTTGTATACGAGTATTCTTCCCAATTTGCTTGTGCCTGATATTCTGAATGCAATCAAAGCTGCACCGGCTTTGAAGATTTATGTCTGTAATGTTGCCACACAGCCGGGAGAAACGGACGGGTTTTCTTGCGAAGACCATTTGAGAGTGATGCAAGAACACTGTGGAGAGCATATCTTTGATTTGGTTGTTAGTAATAATCGTTATTCGGGGAAGATGCCGGAGAATATGGATTGGGTCAAGACTGATGCCGATGCGGTCAAGGAATATATCGTTTATCAGGGAGACCTGGTTGACCCGGATGAGCCTTGGCATCATTCTCCTGAAAAGCTAACAAAGACGCTGGTTGCTCTGTTTCAGGAGAGAACCGGACCTTTGGTCGTTTAAGCTATATTCGTTTTTACGTTCATAAGATATAATAATCAATTGGATATATGCGACTAAGAGGAAAGCGGTTCGATGCGCTTTCCATGAATGAAATCATAATAACGGAGGTTGGTTATGTCAGTAAAAATCGGAATCAATGGTTTTGGGCGAATTGGTCGCCAGATTACAAAAGTTCTGATGGAAAAATATGCGGATGAGCTGGAATTGGTGGCGATTAATGATCTTTTCGATACCAAGACAAACGCACAATTGTTCAAATACGATTCGAGTTATGGCAAGTATCCGGGGACGGTTGAGGTTTCCGGGAACGATTTGATTATCGATGGGCATCATGTGAAAGTCTTTGCTCAGCGCGATCCGGCAAAACTCCCCTGGAAAGATTTGGGTGTGGAAATCGTCATCGAAGGTACAGGCGTATTCAGAGATGCAAGTAAAACACCGGGCCCGCAAACTCATATTCTGGCGGGTGGTGCGAAGAAGGTCATCATCTCTGCTCCGGCGAAAAACGAAGATATCACGATTGTGTTGGGTGTAAACGACGACCAGTATGACCCGAAAAAGCACAATATCATTTCCAACGCTTCCTGTACGACGAACTGTTTGGCTCCGGCGACAAAGGTGATTTTCGAAAATCTGGGAATCGTCAAAGGGTTGATGGTTACGGTGCATTCCTACACCAATGATCAAAAGATTCTGGATTTGGCCCACAAAAAAGATATGCGGCGTGCACGTGCGGCAGCCTTGAACATCATCCCGACGACAACCGGTGCAGCCAAGGCGATTGCGTTGGTTATTCCGGAATTGAAAGGGAAACTGGACGGTTATTCAATCAGGGTGCCAACCCCGACAGTTTCGATTGTGGATTGTGTTGTGGAAGTTGAAAAATCCACTTCTGTCGAAGAAGTCAATGCATTGTTCAAGAAATACGCAGAAGGTTCTTTGAAAGGTATTTTGGGCTTTAGCGAAGAACCACTGGTGTCGATGGATTATAAAGGCGACAACCGGTCTTCGATTGTCGATGCGGCTTTGACCAAGGTCATCGATGGCAATATGGTTAAATACGTGGCATGGTACGATAATGAGTGGGGATATTCGGTAAGGACCGCCGATTTGGCCGCCAAGATTGCAAAATCACTCTAATTTGGACAATAGACCCCCAAGGTTTATCCTTGGGGGTTTTTTAAGGTGCACTATGTTTAATAAGAAAACGATAAGAGATTTCAACTTCAAAGGCAAAAGGGTTTTGGTGAGAGTCGATTTCAACGTTCCTTTGAAAGATGGTCAGGTTGGTGACGACACACGAATCAAATCCGCTTTACCGACGATTAACTATCTGCTGCAACAAGGTGCTGCTTTGGTACTTTGCTCGCATTTGGGCAGACCGAAGGGGAAAGTGGTTCCCGGATTGTCTTTGAAACCTGTTGCTGAATATCTCGATAAACTGATTGATGCGAAAGTTTCCTTTGCCGATGATTGTGTTGGCGAAAAGGTACGTGCCCAGGCGGAAAGTTTGAACCCCGGTGATGTCCTGTTGCTGGAAAACACCCGGTTTCACGCCGGCGAAAAAGCGAATGACCCGGCGTTTGCCAGGGAATTGGCGTCACTGGCTGATGTATTTGTCAACGATGCTTTTGGCACAGCGCACCGAGCCCATGCTTCCAACGTGGGTGTGGCGAAATACCTGCCCGCGTATGCCGGCTTCCTGATGGAAAAGGAAATCAAGTACCTGGGGCAAACGATCGAAAATCCGAAAAAGCCGTTCATCGCTATTTTAGGCGGGGCAAAGGTGAGCGACAAGATTGGTGTGATCAACAATTTGCTGAAAAAGGCCGATCAAATTTTGATTGGCGGCGGCATGGCAAATACTTTTTTCAAAGCACAAGGTTACCCTGTCGGTGATTCGCTTGTGGAAGATGATGCGCTCGAAATGGCCGGCAATCTGCTGAAAGAAGGCGGTAATAAAATCCGGCTGCCAATCGATGTGGTAATTGCCGATGAGTTTTCGGAAAACGCCAATAGCAAGACGATCAACATGGGTGCAATTCCCGATGGCTGGCGTATTTTGGATATTGGACCTGAAACCATCGAAAAATATGCCGGATCGATTCAGAATGCCAGCACAGTGGTTTGGAACGGACCAATGGGCGTTTTTGAATTTCCGAAGTTTGCCAAAGGCACCTACGGCGTAGCCGAGGCTGTTGCCGCATGTGACGGGGTTACGATTATCGGCGGCGGTGATTCCGTTGCAGCCATCAAGCAAACCGGACTGGCTGACAAAATCACGCATATTTCCACCGGCGGCGGGGCTTCGCTGGAAATGCTGGAAGGAAAGATGCTTCCGGGCATGGCAGCATTGCTCGACAAGTAATCGGTGATGTCGTTCTGCTGCTTTTTCACCAATAGCATTCATCATAGAAAAGAGGTGCAACCATGAGAAGGATGATGGTAGCAGGTAACTGGAAAATGAACAAAACGAACGCGGAAGCGGTCGCTTTGGTGGAAGCGATGATTCCCGGTCTCGAAGCAATCCAGTCTGTGGATAATGTGGTCTTCCCTGCGTTTACCGCACTGGCGCCGGTCAGTGAACTGTTGAAGGGGACGAGTATCGGTTGTGGTGCACAGAATTTGTATTGGGAGGAATCCGGTGCTTATACCGGGGAAATTTCTCCGCTGATGATCAAACAGTTGTGTAATTATGTAATCATCGGACATTCGGAGCGGCGCCAATATTTCGGGGAGACCAACGAAACGGTCAACAAGAAAATCAAGGCAGCTCTGGCACATAAACTTACTCCGATTGTTTGTATCGGGGAAACTCTGGAAGAAAACAGAGCCGGGAAGACAACGGAAAAAATCCAGCGTCAAATCAACGAAGGGTTTTCCGGGCTTTCAGCTGCCGAGATGAAGCAAGTGATCATTGCTTATGAACCGATTTGGGCAATTGGTACCGGTGTGACTGCAACGCCGGAAGAAGCCAACAGAATACACGGTGAAGTGATCCGGCCAGTGTTGAAAGAGATGTTTGGCGGGGATGTCGACGAAACCGTTAGAATTCTGTATGGCGGATCAGTGAAAGCAAAGAATGCAAAAGAGATATTTGCCCAGCCTGATATCGACGGGGGGCTGGTTGGCGGTGCAAGCCTTAAAGCTGATGAGTTCATCAAGATTACCGAAGCGGCAGCTTGAAGCTTGCCGGTGCGGTGCAACCGGTAAAATAGACTGATAATAAAACGCCAGCCTGTCAGGCTGGCGTTTAGTATTTTATCTTTTTGAAGACTAGGCGGTTCCGAATTGTCTGTCACCGGCATCGCCCAGCCCGGGAACGATGTAACCGATTTCGTTCAGGTGTTTGTCCACCGCAGCCAAATGAATGGGAATATCGGGATGCGCCTTTTGCATGGATTCAACCCCTTCCGGAGCCCCGAGAATACCCACAAACTTGATTTTCGATACTCCCCATTTTTTGAGAATATTCACTGTGGCAACCGCAGAACCGCCTGTCGCAAGCATTGGATCGAGAATCAGACACAGAGAAACAGTCGGTTCGATGGGGAGTTTGTTGTAGTATTCCACCGGTTTCAGGGATTGTTCGTCACGGTAAAGACCGATATGCCATACTTCAGCGCTTGGCAGCAATCCCCATACGCCTTCTACCATACCCAGACCTGCGCGTAGAATCGGCACCAAGCCCACAGTGTCTTTGATGTATTGACAGTTTGCAGTATCGATGGGGGTTTCGACAGTCGATTGATAAAGACGCAAGTCCAGCGTAGCCTCATATGTCAGGAGCATGGCGATTTCGCGCACCAATTCACGAAATTCTTTCGGTTTGGTTTGTTTATTTCTGAGAATGGAAAGTTTATGGGCAACCAATGGATGGCTGGAAATATGTAGGTTAGTCATTTGTGTTTCCTTTGAAATGAAAAGATGGACTCGCCGGATTTTGTTTCGATGCCAATTGGCCGCAACCGGCACTGATTTCTATTCCGCGTCTCATTCGGATGGTTACCGGGATTTTGTTCTCTTCGAGAATGGCAGCAAAGGCGTTGGCGCGTTCTCTTGGAGAGCCTTTTCCGCGAAATTTGGTCGTCGGATTGAGAGGAATGAGGTTGACGTGCACCAGGCGTAATTTCTTAATCAAACGTACCAGCTGAACCGCCTGTGCCGTTGTGTCGTTGATTCCTTCGATGAGTGCCCATTCGAATGTCAAGCGCCGTTTTGTGTGATCAATGTAGGATTTGCAGGTTTGAATCAGGGGTTCTATTGGATATTTCCGGT